>JAEZCZ010000132.1 GCA_023433305.1 Pseudomonadota bacterium
GGCCGAGCGTCGCAACACCTCGGTCCGCAACTACCTGACCGGCCGCGGCATCCCGGCGGCGCGGATCAGCAGCCAGGCCTTCGGCGAGAGCATGCCCCGCGTGCCGACCGCCGACGGTGTGCGCGAGTTGCAGAACCGTCGTGTCGAGATCAGCTACGGTCCGGGTTCGGGCCGCTAAGCGACCGCCTCACGAGGCAAACGAATGGGGCCGGGAGAGCAATCTCCCGGCCCCTTCTTTTTGTGACTTTGCGAGCCCGTCGCCTATTCCATCATCAGGAAGATGCCGAAGCTCAATCCGGTGCCTACGAGGAACAGCGGCCACGACCAGTAGAAGGCATATCCTTCGACGGCGACGTGCCGGACATTTAGGAGGCCGCCCGACGATCCGCCCGATCCGATGAATAGCGAAACGACAAAGGCCAGCACGGCCCCCAGCACGACGGCCTTGAGAAATGCGAACATCGGCCTGTCCTCCCCCTGCCTGTCAGGCAACCAAGCGCAAATGTGACGAGGCACGCCGGCTAGTCAACGACACGTTGGCCAATCCGTCGACCTGAAGCAGTCGCTCCGCAAGTTCCCCGTCGAGCTCAAAGTCTCGCCCGAGACGGAGCAGCGGATCCTTCGCTTCTCCCAGGCAAAGCTTTGCGAGCACTTCGCCGCGGCCCGTCGCGTCTTCGACCAGCAGCGAACGCAGCACATGCAACGCTTCGGGCGTATGAACGTCAAGAGTCAGCAGCATCTGCGCCGAGTTGCGCACTTCGGCGAGCGGCCGCGCGCCGCGCACCGTCACGCGCGGAGGCTCCTCGGGGCTCGGGGAATCGAGTTCGACATTCAGCAGCACGCAGGTCCCCTCCGCGGCCCATCGCTGAAAGCTCTCGACCAGCGACTCCTCGAAGCACGCGGCGCTGAACTGACCCGAGCTGTCGGAAAAATCCGCGCGGACGAAGTCGGCACCACGCCGGGTTCGGCCCTTGCTGACGCTTTCAACCAAGGCTGCCATGACCGCCGGCCTGCGCCCGCCGGCCACGCCCGATTCCATCAGCGCCGCGTAGGACAGAGCGCCGTTCGAGGACGCTACAGCTCGATACTGCTCAACCGGATGGGCGGCGAAATAGAAGCCGAAATTCTCGCGCTCCGACGCCATTTGCTCGGCGCGGCTCCAAGGCTCGGCGTCGATCAGGCGCAGCGAAGGTTCGGAATGATCGTCACCTCCGAACAATCCAGCTTGCCCGCTTTGCCTTTCGCGCACCGCGGCATCCGCGACCGCCAAGAGCATGTCTGCATTGGCCAGTACCTTCGCCCGGTTCGGCTCGAGGCTGTCGAAAGCGCCAGCGCCGGCCAGCCCCTCGAGCTGGCGGCGGTTCATCGCCCCGGGGGGCACGCGTCGGAACAGATCTTCAAGGCTCTCGAAGGGCCCGTGTTCGGTCCGCTCCGCCACGATCTGGTCCATCGCCTTTTCGCCGACGTTACGGATACCGGCAAGCGCATAACGGACCGCGTGACCGGTCTCGGTTTGCTCGACCGTGAACTCAGCTTCGGAGCGATTCATGTCCGGCCCGAGCAGCGTGAAGCCGTTGCGACGTAGGTCGTCGACGAACACCGCCAGCTTCTCCGACTGGTGCATGTCGAAGCACATCGAGGCAGCATAGAATTCTTCGGGATAGTGCGTTTTCAGCCAGGCGGTCTGGTACGCCAGCAGCGCGTAGGCGGCCGCGTGGCTCTTGTTGAAGCCGTAACCTGCGAACTTGTCGATCAAGTCGAACAACTCGTTGGCGCGCTTCGCGTCGATACCCGACACTTCCCTGCAACCGTCGACGAAGCGCTGGCGCTGCGCGTCCATTTCGGCCTGGATCTTCTTGCCCATCGCGCGCCGCAGCAAGTCTGCGTCGCCGAGCGAGTATCCGGCAAGCACCTGCGCGGCCTGCATGACCTGTTCCTGGTAGACGAAAATGCCGTAAGTCTCGGCCAGGATACCTTCGAGCTTGGGGTGAGGGTATTCGATCGGCGCGTCGCCGTTCTTGCGTTTTCCGAACAGCGGGATGTTGTCCATCGGGCCCGGCCGGTAGAGCGAGACGAGCGCGATGATGTCGCCGAAGCTCGTGGGCTTCACCGCGGACAGCGTGCGGCGCATCCCTTCCGATTCGAGCTGGAACACCCCGACCGTGTCGCCGCGCTTGAGCAGATCGTAGACTTGGGCATCATCCCAGGGGAGCGCTTCCAGCTCGACCTCGACACCGCGCAGGGCCAGCAGATCGACGGCCTTTCGGAGGACCGACAAGGTCTTGAGGCCGAGGAAGTCGAATTTGACCAGCCCGGCACCTTCGACATATTTCATGTCGAACTGGGTCACCGGCATATCCGAGCGCGGATCGCGATACAGCGGGACCAGCTCCGAAAGCGGCCGGTCGCCAATCACCACGCCGGCTGCGTGCGTCGAGGAGTTACGCGGGAAGCCCTCGAGTTGCATGGCCAGGTCGACCAGGCGTTTCACCTCGCCATCGTTGTCGTACTCGCGCTTGAAGTCGCTCACGCCGTTAAGCGTGCGCGGCAAGGTCCATGGATCGGTAGGATGGTTGGGCACCATCTTGCACAGCCGATCGACGTGGCCATAGCTCATTTGCAGAATGCGGCCCGTGTCACGCAGCACGGCACGCGCCTTCAGCTTACCGAATGTGATGATCTGTGCGACCTTGTCGTGGCCGTAACGATCCTGGACGTAGCGGATGACTTCGCCGCGGCGGGTTTCGCAGAAATCGATATCAAAGTCGGGCATCGAGACGCGTTCCGGATTGAGGAAGCGTTCGAAAAGCAGGCCGAGCCGGATCGGGTCGAGGTCGGTGATCGTCAGTGACCAAGCTACGAGCGAGCCCGCGCCCGAACCGCGACCAGGCCCGACAGGAATGCCCTGTGTCTTGGCCCATTTGATGAAATCGGCGACGATCAAGAAGTAGCCTGGGAAGCCCATGCGGGTGATGACGTCGATTTCGAAGGCAAGCCTGTCATCATAGACCCTGCGGATCTCACTCGTGAGGTCGCCGTAAGGTGCGAGGCGTGCAGCGAGCCCGCGACGAGCGTCCTCGGCGAGCATGCGAGCCTCGCCCTCCTGGTCGCCTGCGAGGCTGGGGAGAATCGGTTTGCGGTAAGGCGGCGCGAAGGCGCAGCGTTGCGCGATCACGAGGGTGTTGGCGGTAGCTTCGGGCAAGTCCGCGAAAACCTCCTCCATCAGCGCCGCCGACTTGATGAAAGCCTCCGGACTCGAGCGAGGACGATCGGCGCTGTCGATGTGCGTCGAATGCGCGATGCACAACATCGCGTCATGCGCGGCGTGCATGTGCGGCTCGCCGAAATTCGCCGGATTGGTGGCAACGAGCGGCAGGTCAAGCGCATAGGCGAGATC
Source organism: Pseudomonadota bacterium (assembly GCA_023433305.1). Taxonomy (GTDB): domain Bacteria; phylum Pseudomonadota; class Alphaproteobacteria; order Sphingomonadales; family Sphingomonadaceae; genus Croceibacterium_A. The sequence continues at coordinate 3,398 of JAEZCZ010000132.1, forward strand.
GACGAGCGCATCTTCGACTTCATCCTCGGTCGGGTCGCCGCGCCGGGCGACTTCGACATAGACCCGCCCTGGGAACAGTTCGGAGAGCCTTTCGAGCATGTCGTGCGCCAAGGTCGCGCGACCCTCGGCAAGCAGGCGCACGACCGAGCCCTCGGCAGCGCCGGTCAGCGCGATCAACCCATCCGTGCGCCCCTCGAGATCCGTAACCCGTACATGGGGCTCGATCTCCAACGGACGATCGAGGTGAGCGCGGCTGACGAGATAGCAGAGGTTCTGCCAACCTGTCTCGTCCTGCGCATAGAGCGGCAGGTAGTCGATCGGGTCATCGCCCCCGCGAGCGACGCCGAGCAAGGTGCCGATGATCGGCTGAACGCCTTCCGCCTTGCATGCGGCCGCGAATGCCGGCGTACCGTAGAGCCCGTTGCGGTCGCAGATGGCGATAGCCGGAAAACCGCGCTCCTTCGCGAGCTTGGCAATCGCCTTGGGGTCGATCGCCCCTTCGAGCATCGAGTAGCTCGACAGCACGCGCAGCGGAACGAACGGGGCAAAGGGCATGCTGCCAACCTAATGGGACGGACGCAAATCGAAAGACTGGGGCGGTGTTTTTCCTCCCTACGAACTGTCCCATCCACAGCCGCCGTTCAGATTCTCCTTCCCTTGCCGTGGGACCTGTGTTTCCTTGTCATACGCGCTTGCACGGAGGGGTATGCAATGAGCGACGATCTACCAATTCAATCCAGCTCGAACGGTCTGGTTTCCCGCGCCAAAGCCATTCTCATGCAGCCGCGTGCCGAATGGCCGCGGATTGCGGGTGAGACCACCGAACCGATGAAGTTGCTGACGAGCTACGTCATCCCGCTCGCCCTGATCGGGCCGATCGCGGCGCTGATCGGGATGCAGTTGTTCGGCATCAACGTGCTCTTCACCACAGTGCGACCGGCGCTGGGTTTCGCCATCACGACCGCGGTGACGACTTTCGTACTCTCGCTGGTCGGGGTGTTCGTGCTCGCGTTCATCGCCAACTGGCTGAGCCCCAAATTCGGCGGACGCGACAATTTCCCGGCCGCCTTCCGGTGGGTCGCCTACGCGATGACCGCGTCGTGGATCGGCGGAATCTTCGGGCTCGTGCCGATGCTGTCGATCATCGGGCTCCTGTTCAGCCTCTACACGCTCTACCTGCTCTACCTCGGGTCCGGCCCGATGATGCAGGTCCCGGAAGACAAGACGCTCAGCTACACCGTGGTCACCATCCTGGCCGCGATCGTCCTGTATTTCGTGGTGGCGATGGTAACCGCTGCGATCACGGGCACCGCGACGATGGCAAGCGGCGGGCTGGCAAGCAGCGACATGGCCGAGACGACGGTGGACCTCGGCGAGCTGGGCAGCATGACGATCGATGGCCAGAACCAGACCGTCGACATGGGCGAGCTCGGCAAAGTCGAAATCAACGGCGATACCGCCACCCTGACCGTGGACGGTCAGCAGATCGAGGTTCCAGTGGACGAAGCTGCCATGCGAGCGGCGGCAGCCGCCGCCGAATAGCGCGTTACTCGACGATGCCCTCGTGGATCCGCACGATGCGGTCCATCCGCTGCGCCAGCCGTTCGTTGTGCGTGGCGACGAGGGCGGCGCTGCCCTGACCCCGAACTAGCTCGAGGAACTGTTCGAGCACCTTGTCCGAGGTGACCTCGTCGAGGTTTCCAGTCGGCTCGTCCGCCAGCACGAGCTTGGGACGGTTCGCGAGCGCCCGCGCCACCGCAACGCGCTGCTGTTCGCCACCCGAAAGCTGGCTCGGCCGATGGGTCAACCGGTGATCCAGGCCCAGCGACGCGAGCAAATGGCGGGCGCGCTCGCTCGCCTCTGAACGCGGCACCCCGGCAACGAGCTGGGGCAGGATCACGTTCTCCTCGGCGTTGAAGTCCGGCAGGAGGTGGTGGAACTGATAGACGAAGCCGAGATGGTTGCGGCGCAGCGCCGTGCGATCGGCAGACGGAAGCCGGGTCGCGTCGACGCCCGCGATCTCGATCTTGCCGCCGAAGCCGCCCTCGAGCAGCCCGACCGCCTGTAGCATCGTGGACTTGCCGGTGCCCGATGGGCCAAGCAGCGCCACGATTTCGCCGGGCATGATCGTCAGGTTGACGCCGCGCAGCACGTCGATGCGTTCGCCGCCCTGCTCGAAGCTGCGCGTCAGATCGGTGAGCCGGACGATGGGGGCATCACTCATAACGCAGCACCTGCACAGGATCGGTCCCCGCGGCACGGTAGGCCGGGTAGAGCGTGGCAAGGAAGCTCAGGCCCATGGCCATCACGCAGATCAGGACAATTTCGACAGGATCGGTCTTGGCCGGAAGCTCGGTCAGGAAGCGGATTTCCGGATCCCACAGGTTCTGCCCGCTCGCCAGTTCGATCACCTTTACGATCTGCTGGCGGAACAGCAGGATCACGAAACCCAGGATGAGGCCGGCGAGAGTACCGAGCGCGCCGATGACCGACCCCGTGGTCACGAATATCTTGAGCAGGCTCTTCCGCGTTGCCCCCATCGTTCGCAGGATGGCGATGTCCCGCGTCTTCGAGCGCACGAGCATGACGAGCGAGGACAGGATGTTGAACGCGGCCACCAGCACGATCACGGAAAGGGCGAAGGCCATCGCTACGCGTTCGACCTGGAGCGCTTCGAACAGCGACTGGTTGATCGATTTCCAGTCGTTGACGACCGCTTGGCCCTGGAGGCGCTGCGCGAGCGGGGCGAGGATTTCGCCGACCTTGTCAGCATCGGTGGTGGTCACTTCGATCATGCCGATCGAATCACCCGTGAGCAGGAGGGTCTGCGCCTCCGGGATCGGCATGATGACGAAAGCCTCGTCGTAATCGTAGATGCCGACTTCGAAGATGGCGGTGATGGTGTAGCCCACCTGGCGCGGAACGGTGCCGAAAGGGGTGGAGCGGCCCTGCGGGTTGATCAGGGTGATGACGTCGCCCACCCTGGCCCCGAGGTTCATCGCCAGGCGCGAGCCGATTGCGACGTTGTTGGCGCCTGGCTGAAGCGTGTTGATGTCCCCCATCAGCACGTTGGGCGAAAGCTCGCCGATGTCTTCCTGCGTGTGGCCACGCAAGTTCACCCCGTCCACGCGCCCGTTGAACGTCGCCATCAAGGGCTGGTCGATCAGCGGCGAGGCATCGACCACGCCTTCGGTCGCGCGCACCTCTTCGAGCACTTGCTCCCAGTTCTCGAGCCGACCGCCATAGGCTTGGATGATTGCGTGGCCGTTGAGCCCCGTGATCTTGTCGATCAGCTCCGCGCGAAAACCGTTCATCACGCTCATCACGATGACCAGCATCGCCACGCTGAGCATGACCACGCCAATCGAGATCGAGGCGACGAGCGCAATCACCGCCTCGCCGCGCCCGGGCAACATGTAGCGCTTAGCGATGGTCCATTCGAAAGGAGAGAGGATCAAGCCGGTTCGCTTTGCAGGTGATCGAGTGGAGCGGTCTTAGGCAGAGGCCGAAGGCGGCGCAAGGCCGCCTCCGGGTGCAAGCGTCAGGCGGCTTCGCGGTGCATGTAAACCGCCCGGTCGTGCGAGAAGGCCTTGAAACCGAAGTGGCCGTGATAACTGCCCATGCCGCTCCCGTTCACGCCACCGAACGGCAAGCGGTTCTCGAGGTAGTGCGAGAAGACCCCGTTGACGGTGACGCCGCCCGACGAGGTCCGGTCGAGCACCTTCTGAACGTTGTCCGGGTTGTCGCTGTAGACGTAGAGCGCGAGCGGTTTGTCGCGCGCTTCGATGTACTCGATGACCTCGTCGAGGCTGTCGTAGGTCATCACCGGAAGGACGGGCGCGAAGATCTCTTCCTGGAGAATCTTCATCTCGGGCTTCACGTCGGTGAGCATGGTCGGGTGGACGGTCAGGTCCTCCTCCTCCAGATCGCCGCCGGCGACGACCCTGGCGCCCTGGGCCAAGGCATCGTCCACGAGGCCTTTGACGCGCGCGAAGTTGCCCTTGTTGACGATCTGCGCGATCGATTCCTTCTGGAGCTGGCCTTCCTCGTAGAGGTTCTTCGCCACGTTCGCCTTGAAGCCTTCTACCAGGCGATCCTTCTGGTCCTCGCGCACGAACACGTAATCCGGGCAGATGCAGGCCTGGCCGCCATTGAACTGCTTGGCCCCGGCAAGGTCGGCCGCGATCTTGTCGATGTCGGCGCCCTCGTCGATGATCACCGGCGACTTCCCGCCAAGCTCGAGCGTGACGGTGGCGAGATGCTTGGCCGCGGCAGCCATGACGATCTTGCCTACGCGCGTGCTGCCCGTGAAGAAGATGTGGTTGAACGGGAGCTCGAGCATGGCCTGCGCCACCTCTACCTCGCCCTCGAACAGCGCCACTTCGTTCTCGTCGAACACCTCGCGCACGATCTTGCCGGCGATGCGGGCGGTGGCCGGGCACAGATCGGTCAGCTTGACCATGCAGCAGTTGCCCGCCGCAACCGCCGCAGCGAGCGGCCCGAAGGTAAGGCCCAGCGGGAAGTTCCACGGGCCGAGGATCAGGCAAACGCCGCGCGCCTCGGGCACGATCATCGCTTTGTCGTTGGGGTTCTTCGAAGGCGTGACCTCGGTGGGCTTCATCCACTCTTCGACGCTGTCGATGTTGAGCTGAATATTGCCGAGGACATTCAGCACTTCGGTAACGCGGATTTCGCCCTCGGGCTTGCGCGTGTCCTGACGGACAGCCGCCACGATCTCGTCGGCGTGGGCCTCGACGGCGGCCTTGAGCTTGGCGAGTTTGGCCTTGCGCTCTTCAGCGGTGGAAGCCTTGACGTTCCACTGGTTGTCTCGCTGCAGCTCGAAAACTCGCGTCAGCTCGGCGGTGATGTCTGGGTCGGATTGCGCGGTGCTGGCCATTGGGGGTCCTGTTTGCCGGAAGTTGATTTCGTCCGTCGTTAATCGGGTCTTCGGATGCAAAAAACAAGGAAGCTGCACACGGTGGGTCGGAGCGAAGTCAGGGCTCGACGTGTCCGACAGTCCGCAACCGAACTTCGTGGGCGGTGGGATCGGTCGAGAAATGGACTGCGCCGCGCACGCTCGATCCGCCTGGTATATAGTCGAACGTCACGCTGCTCGTCTCGCTCTCGGCCAAGTCCGGTGAGAGGATGGCCTCGACTTCCACCCCCTTGGCGGTGGTGCGCGAAAGGTTGCGAGCAACGACCTCGGCCACGTAGCCGTTGCCGACACGCGTTACCTCCTCGACGCTCAACTCTATGCGCGGCGGCTCCCCGGAAGGATGGGTGACCGCCTGCCATCCAATGAATCCGATCATCGAAAGCGTCAGCGCCAGGCCGATCCCGCCGAAAACCCATTCCAAGATAGGGGATCGACCAGGGCGTTTCTCATCGCTTTCGGACGGCTCGCTCATGCGGCCCTCAAATCACCAGTCGCGCCGCCGCGGCGCCCAGCGATGCCGGAAACCCCAGGACCACGATCATCATGACGATCTGTTCGAGCGACGCCCCGTCCATCCGGCCGAAAGTCCACAGCACGTAGGCGCTGATCAGCAGGGCGATGCCGTATTCGGCGATGCTGTGTCGGACGATGGCGACAGGCCACGACACGTCCGCGGGCAGATCCTCCCCGCCATGGAAATTGAGCGCGTATACGAACGCATAGAGCCCTGCGATCGATAGCAGGATGAGGATGATCGCCTGCACCGGCGACATCATGTAGCTGATGAGGACCACCTCCTCAGTCGGCGCGACGTTGAAAGCGAGGAAAATGGCACCAGCAGCGGCGATGAAGAGCTGGCCGCCGTAACCGGCCTTCTCTTGCTTCTGCTCGCTGTCCGACTGGTCGCCGCCCATCTGCCCGCGCGCGAGGACAGCGCCGATGCTGGCGGGCACGGCCTGGATCGCGATCTTGCCGACGACCTCGTCGGCAGACATTCCGCGCTCGATCAGGCCGAAAACCAGGAGCATGGCCGCCGAGGCCGTGGCTCCGATCGCAAAGGCGACGAAGGCGTCGATCACGTCTTCCAGTATCGTGCCGGTACGCTCGAAACCGACGAAGTAGGATAGTGGCACCAGCGTGCCGATGGTTACGACCAGGAGAATGAGCAAGCGCAGGCGGTCGAGATAGAAGCCCAGCCACCACATCTCCATCGTCATCATCAGCGGGAAGCCGAAGATCATCGCCCCGGCAAGTGCGCGAGCGAGACCCCGAGCATAATGCTCGTTACCTTCGAAGGAGAGCGCGGAGCCGGCCTTGCTCATGCCCCCGCTTCAGCGGTGCCGCCATTCCCAATCATCGAGCCCACAACGACCCGCCGCGAGCTTGTATCCGGGGATCAGCCGCCGCGTAGCATCTGCACGCCCCAATCGCGCTCAAACAGGTACAGCAAGGTGCGTGCGGCTTCGCCACGCGGGCTGGCAAGCCCTCCGTCGCGCTCGATCAAGAGGTGCGCGTCGTCGTGGGCCACGGGCAGAAGACGCTGTATCTGTTCGAGATCGGCTATGCGGAACGGCGTGTCACCCGACTGGCGGGTACCGAGCAGCTCGCCGCCTCCGCGCAGCCGCAAGTCTTCCTCGGCGAGGCGGAAGCCGTCCTGCGTCTCACGCATCAGGGCGAGTCGTTCACGGCCGACTTCGCTGAGCGCTTCGCCGCGCAGCAGCAGGCAAACCGACTTCTTCGCCCCCCTTCCTACTCTGCCGCGTAGCTGATGGAGCTGCGCGAGTCCGAAGCGCTCGGCCTGCTCGATCACCATTAGAGTGGCATTGGGTACGTCGACACCGACTTCGATCACGGTCGTCGCCACGAGGAGCTTCGCATCCCCCCGCGCAAAACGGTCCATGGCGGCATCCTTGACCTCTGGCTTGAGCTGCCCGTGGACGAGCACCACAGCATCGCCGAAGCGGGCCTGCAACGAGGCGAAGCGCGCCTCGGCGGCGGCGAGGTCTTCGCTCTCGTGCTCGCTGCCTCGAACCATCGGGCAAACCCAATATGCCTGCTGGCCCGTCTCCAGATGCCGGGCGAGACCGTCGACGACCTCGCTAAGGCGATCGATCGAGATGACTCGCGTGTCGATGGCTTGGCGGCCGGGTGGAAGCTCGTCGAGGCGGCTCACCTCCATCTCGCCGTACTGTGCAAGCGTGAGAGTGCGCGGGATCGGCGTGGCGGTCATCGCGAGACAGTGGGGCGTGACCTTTCCTTTCTGCGTCAGCATCAGCCGCTGGCCAACGCCGAAGCGGTGCTGCTCGTCGATCACAACGAGACCGAGGTTCCGATAGGCGACCGCTTCTTGGAAGATCGCATGCGTGCCCACGATGATGTCGATCGAGCCGTCGACGAGACCCATGAGGATCGATTCGCGCGCCCGGCCCTTGTCGCGACCGGTCAGGAGCGCGACGTTCGCACCGGTGGGCCCGGCCATCGCGCGCAGCGTCTCGAAGTGCTGGCGGGCGAGTATCTCGGTCGGGGCGAGCATCGCGGCCTGCGCGCCGCCTTCGACTGCGATGAGCATCGCCTCGAGCGCGACGACCGTCTTGCCCGAGCCGACGTCCCCCTGCAGCAGTCGCAGCATCGGCGAGAGCTGCGCGAGGTCGCCTTCGATCTCGCCGATCGCCCGGCGCTGGGCACCGGTGAGCGGGAACGGCAGCGCCAACTTGTCGCGCAAACGCCCGTCGCCTTGGAGCGGTTGGCCGCGCCGTCGCCGGTTGTCGGCGCGGACCAGCATCAGCGCGAGACTGTTGGCCAGCAACTCGTCGTAAGCGAGCCGGTCGCGCGCAGTGGGATGATCGCAGCGGTGCGCCAGGACGAGCGCGTCGCGCCACGACGGCCAATGTTGCTTGTCGAGCACGCCGGGCTCTATCCACTCGGGCAACTCGGGCGCGCGCTCGAGCGCCTGGTGGGCGAGATGCGCGACCTTGGGCTGGGTCAGCCCTTCGGCGAGTGGATAGACGGGCTCGACGAGGTGACCCATGAGCCCCGCGCTGTCGTCCGCGACATGGTCCGGATGCACGATCTGCAGCCACTGGTCGTACTGCTCGAGCCTGCCGGCGACCCAGCGTCGGGCGCCGACCGGAAGCAGCTTCTTCGCGGTATACGAGGCTTTCCCGAAGTAGACGAGCGCACAGACATTGCCTTTGGCATCTTGCGTCAGCACTCGGTGCGGCGCGCGGCTGTTGGGGCTCGATCGGTGCTCCGTCACCGTGAGCGGGACAACGACCTGCTCGCCCACGTTCGCTTCGTCGAGGTCCGCGACCGAGCGGCGCTGCACGAACCGATAGGGCAAGTGGTAGGCGACGTCCCGCACGCGGGTCAGCCCCAGCCGTTCGAGCGGCTTTCGCAATTTGGGCCCGACACCGTCGAGGCTCTCGGTCTCGGCGAACAACGGGTTGAGCGTCTCGGGGCGCATGGCGAAGGCTATGCCAAACGCCGCGCTCTATTGCGAGCAATGCGCAGGAACCCCCCGCAGATTTGTTGCTTGAGAGGGACAAGGGTCCGCCCGGGCCCGAGACCAGGAGACTGATAATGGCGCAGCAAGAATTTACGGACGCGATCGCGCTGCTGAAAGCCGATCACCGCGAAGTGGAAGATCTGTTCAGCAAATTCGAAAACGCGCGTGGGCAGGAACGCAAGCAGACGATCGCCGAGCAGATCTGCAACGAGCTCAAGATCCACACGATCATCGAGGAAGAGATTTTCTATCCCGCCTTCCGCGGCAAGATCGAGGATGACACCCTCGACGAGGCCTACGTCGAGCATGACGGAGCCAAGGTCCTCATCAACGACATCATGTCGGGCGGACCGGACGAGGAGTTCTACTCTGCCAAGGTCAAGGTGCTGCAGGAGCAGATCGAGCACCACGTGCATGAGGAAGAGATGCGCGGTGAAGGCATGTTCGCCCAATGCCGCGACACCGACGTCGACTTGGTAGCGCTCCGCGACCAGATGGCGGCGCGGAAAGAAGAATTGAAGCAGCAAGCCGAAGCCGGCGGCTTGCCACCGGCACAGCCGTCGGTGGTCGATCCACAGGCTGCCTGACCCTGTTGAGCTTCACCCGGCGTTACCCTAGGGCGCGCCGGGTGAACGACCTTTCCACCCGCCTCGGCCGTGCGCGGTTTCGCGCCTGGCATCGAGGCACGCGCGAAGCGGACCTGATGATCGGGGGCTTTTTCGACCGGTATCACGCGACCTGGAACGCTGCCGAGTTGGAGTGGTTCGAAGCGCTGCTCGAGGAGGACGATGTCGACGTGATGGCGTGGGCAATGGGCGTACGACCGGCGCCCGAACGCTACTCCGGGCCACTGCTTCAAGCCCTTGAAAACCTTGATTATGTCCCCAAGTGAAGAAAGGTTCGACCAAGGTCTCCCCCTTTGACCTGCCACCGGACCGCCCGCCCGCGCGCCCTTCCAGACCTGCGCGGGCGGGCTTATGGCGCGCCGGAGCCTTGCCGAGCGTGAAAGCCTGAAGCCCGCATGCCTGACATTTCCAGAATTCTGAACGCCGATCGGCCGCTCTCGCTCACGTCGGTGCCGCGCGGCGCGCAACCGCTGGTGATGGCCGATCTGGCGCGCGCCGCGAAAGGCCGTGCCGTCTTTATCGCGCCCGACGAACAGGCCATGCGCGCGGTCACCGACGCCGCCCGGTGGTTCGCGCCCGAGCTTGAAGTCATCGAGTTTCCCGCCTGGGATTGCCTGCCCTACGATCGGGCAAGCCCCGCGCTCTCGGTTAGTTCACGCCGGCTGTCCGCGCTGCACCAGCTGCAGAACGGAAAAACCAGCGCCCAGCTGCTCGTCACCACGGTCAACGCGGCCCTCCAGCGCGTGCTCTCGCCGTTCCGCATTCGCGCGGCGGTCCGTGAACTCAAGCCCGGGATGCGGATCGGTTACGAAAGCTTGACCGCTCTGCTGCAGCGGCAGGGCTACAGCCGCACCGACACGGTGATCGACACCGGTGAATTCGCCGTGCGCGGCTCGATCTTCGATGTCTTTCCCGCGGGGCTCGATCAAGGGCTTCGGCTCGACTTCTTCGGCGACGAACTCGAATCGCTGCGGCTGTTCGATCCGAATACCCAGCGCACCACCGGCACGGTCGACGGTCATCTCCTCTTGCCGGCGAGCGAGGCTCTTCTCGACGAAGAGACGATCAAGCGCTTCCGCGCCGGCTATCGCGAGACGTTCGGCGCCCATTCGACGCAAGACCCGCTGTACCAAGCGGTCAGCGAAGGGCGGCGCCTCGCGGGGATGGAGCACTGGCTGCCGTTGTTCGAAGAACGGCTCACCACTCTCTTCGACCATCTCGGCAGCGATGACCTCGTGGTGATCGATTCCGGGGCCATTTCCGCAGGCGAGGAACGTCTCGCGGACATCGACGACTACCACCGGCAGCGCGGAGAAACCGCCGGCCAGGCGGCCGGCAGCTACCGGCCCTTGGCGCCCCACGCGCTCTACCTCTCCTCCAGCGACTGGCAGAAGGAGCTAGCGGAACGCCCCGTCCATCGCGCCGTCATTTTTGCCGAGCCCGAGAGTACGAAAGCCGTCGATTTCGGCTTCCGCTCCGCGCGGGACTTCACGCCGGAGCGCTCGCGAGGCGAGAACGTCTACGAAGCCGCCGCAGCGCATTTCAAGATTCTCGGCAAGTCCGGCAAGCGGCCGCTGCTAGCGGCTTATTCCGAGGGCTCGCGCAGTCGCATCGTCTCCATCCTCGGCGAAGCCGGCGCGACGGTGAAGCTGGCCGCCAGCTGGCAGGAAGCACTCGGACTCTCGGCCTCAAAGGGCTCATCCGGCTGCGCTCCAGTGGCAATGGTGCTGCCGCTCGATACAGGCTTCGCCAACGACGAACTCGAGTTGATCACCGAGCAAGACCTGCTCGGAGACCGCCTCGTTCGCCGCCGCAAGCGTAAGAAGGATGCCGATGCCTTCCTGGCCGAGCTGTCCGCGCTCAACCGCGGCGACCTCGTCGTTCACCTCGATCACGGCATCGGGAAATACCTCGGCCTCGAGCCGATCACCGTCGGCCAAAGCCAGCACGATTGCGTCATGCTGGAGTACCACGGCGGCGACAAGCTCTACATCCCCGTAGAGAACATCGACGTGCTGAGCCGCTATGGCAGCAGCGAGGAGGGAGCGGCCCTCGACCGGCTCGGCGGCGAGGCGTGGCAAAAGCGCCGGGCACGCCTCAGGGAGCGCATCCGCGAAATCGCGAACGAACTGCTCCGCACCGCTGCTGCCCGTGCGCTGCGCAAGGCTCCGGTGCTCGAGCCCGAGGAGAGCGCTTTCAATCAATTCGTCGAGCGCTTCCCCTGGGAAGAAACCGAGGATCAGGAACAGGCGATCGAGGACGTCCTTAAGGATCTGTCAGAAGGCACACCGATGGACCGCCTCGTTTGCGGCGACGTGGGCTTCGGCAAGACCGAGGTCGCACTGCGCGCCGCGTTCGTCGCGGCAATGCAGGGCCAGCAAGTCGCTGTGGTTGCTCCGACCACGCTGCTTGCCCGGCAGCATTACCAGGGCTTCGTGGAGCGTTTCGCCGGCTTCCCGATCAGGATCGGCCGCCTCTCGCGGCTCGTTGCCGCCAAGGAGATGAAAGAGACGCGCGACGCGCTTGCCGAGGGAACGATGGATGTCGTCGTCGGCACGCACGCGATCCTTTCCAAGAGCACCAGGTTCAAGCGGCTCGGCCTGGTCATCGTCGACGAGGAGCAGCGTTTCGGCGTAAACCACAAGGAAGCGCTCAAGCAGCTTCGTGCCGACGTCCACGTGCTCACGCTGACCGCCACGCCTATCCCGCGCACGCTGCAGATGGCGATGAGCGGGTTGCGCGAGCTATCGACCATCCAGACTCCGCCGATCGATCGCCTCGCGGTGCGCACTTACGTCATGGAATGGGACGACATGGTGATGCGCGAGGCCTTGCTGCGCGAGCATCATCGCGGCGGGCAGAGCTTCATCGTCGTGCCGCGCATCGCCGACATGGAGGAAGTCGCCGACTGGCTTCACAAATACGTGCCCGAGGTCAAGTTCGTCACCGCGCATGGCCAGATGACCCCGACCGAGGTCGAGGAACGGATGAGCGCGTTCTACGAGAAGAAGTACGAGGTGCTGCTCTCCACCACGATCGTCGAGAGCGGCCTCGACATACCAAGCGCCAATACGATCATTATCCATCGCGCCGACCGGTTCGGCCTCGCCCAGCTCTATCAGCTGCGCGGGCGGGTCGGTCGGGCCAAGCTCCGCGCCTATGCCTATCTTACGACGCCGAAGGACACGGCGCTGAGCGAAGTGGCCGAAAAGCGCCTCAAGGTGCTCGGCGATCTCGACAGTCTCGGCGCCGGATTCCAGCTCGCCAGCCACGATCTCGACATTCGCGGCGCCGGCAACCTCCTCGGCGACGAGCAGTCGGGCCATATTCGCGAAGTCGGCTTCGAACTCTACCAGTCGATGCTCGAGGACGCGATCCTCGCCGCGAAAGCCGGCGATGCCGGGCTGGAACGAGAGCACGAAGGTCTCTCACCGCAGATCACGGTCGACGCGCCGATCATGATCCCCGACGATTACGTTCCCGACCTGGCGGTGCGAATGGCGCTCTATCGTCGGCTCAACGACGCCAAGGACAAGGCCGAGATCGAATCAATGGCGGCCGAAATGATCGACCGGTTTGGGCCACTGCCCGACGCGACGGCCAATCTCATCAAGCTCATCGAGATCAAACACCAGGCGATCGAGGCGTGCATCGCCAAGATCGACGTGGGCGCGCGGGGCACGCTCGTCAGCTTCCATAACGACGACTTCCCCGATCCCGCCGGCCTGATCGCGTATGTCGAGCGGCTCAAGGGCACCGCGAAGCTGCGCCCCGACATGAAACTCGTCATCAACCGCGCTTGGGGCGATCCGGCGAGCCGTCTCAACGGCCTCATTCAGCTCACCAAAGGGCTGAGCGGGATCGTCAAGAAGGCGGGAAAGAAAGAGAAAGTCGCGGCGTAGCTCATTCGACAGAGCGCCTCAGACTAACGGCTTGTCGTAAAGTAGCGGAACTTGGTTGTGTCCCATCGTTATGGACCCATACGCGCCGCAACCAGAGGGTCCTCCCATGAAATCAAGTCAGATTGCATTGTCGGCATTCGTCGCGACGTCGCTGGTGTCCGCACCGGTGGTGGCGTCGGCTGCGCCAGTCGAAGCGAGCCGAGCGGGTTCTGCCGTCGAAGGCGAGGCACTGGCCGCAGGAATGGGTCCGGCGTGGTTGGTCGCGGCCCTGATTGCCGCCGTCCTGATTACCGTCGTCGTCAGCGACGGCGATGACGAGGATTCGCCCGTTAGCCCGTAGCATGATTGTCCTACGCCTTCCTGCCATCCCATTCGGAGAACTGTCATGACGATCTTGAAGCGCGCCCTCGTCAGCGCTGCCGCCGCCGGGCTCTTGGTTTCGCAAACAGCTTCCGCGGCAGCCGTCGCCGATGCCCGCATGGGTAGCAATGCCGGCCAGGGCGAAGAACTTGGTGGCTTCGCGGGCGCATCGGCACCCATGCTGGCCCTGTTTGCGTTGTTCCTGGTGGTCGGCGTGGTGCTTCTCGTCGAAGACGGCGATGATGACGACAGCCCTGTCAGTCCCTAGTTAGCAAATTCAGCGTGCCGGATGCCCTTCCGGCCGACGCAGCGAACTCGGCGCCGGAGATCGGCTCGGCGCCGAGGAACCCCTGCCAACTCGTGCAACCTTCGCGGACCACCGCGCTCCGCTGGCTCTCACGCTCGATCCCTTCGGCAGTCACGTCGAGGCCGAGGCCCTTTGCCATGGCCACGATGCCGCGAAAAACGACCAGGTCACGCGGATCGGTGTCGATGCCCTGGACCATCGCGCGATCGAGCTTTAGCCCATGCAGCGGCAGGCGCTTGAGGTAGTCGAAGTTGCAGAAGCCCGCGCCGAAGTCGTCGAGCGCGATGCGCACACCGAGATCGGTGAGTTGGCTCAGCTTAGCGGCGGTGTCGCCAAGGTCTGCCAGCAAGATTTGCTCGGTGATCTCGAGCGTAAGCCGATCGCCCGGAAACCGAAACGCGGTCAGCGCCGCCTCGATCTTGCTGACGAAGTCGGTTGCGAGAACGTCCGGCGCGGTGACGTTGAGCGACAGCTGCAGCCCGCCGGCCCAGTGCCGCGCGGTTTCAAGCGCGGTCCCGCCTACTTTGTCCGACAACGCCTCCGTCAGACCGCCCTGTGCGGCGACGGCGAACAACTGGTCGCCGGCGATAGTTCCGAGGTGCGGATGGCGCCAGCGCGAGAGCGCTTCGGCGCCGACAATCCTGCTATCGTCCGAAGCGAACTGAGGCTGGAACAAGACCTCAATCTCGCCCTGCTCGATCGCGGTGCCCAACTCCGCGACTATCGGCGGCTTGGCAACGCGGCGGCGTTCGGATCGGCTGCGGCGCTCGCGCGCCGTTGCGGCAGTGGTCATGGCGCGGCGTTGCCCGATCCTGAGGAACGCGTCTCGGCCCGCGCAGGCCGCGTTGCAATTCGGGACGGCGGCCCATAGGCTGAGGTATGACCAACGGGGGTTCCGGGAACAGCTTCCAGCAACTTGCGCTGCTAGCCTCGCCGACGGAGCGGGCGCAGGAAGCCGCCAAGGCGCTCGCGGATTGCACGGATTGGGTTCCGCTCGACGACGCAGAGGCCGCCGTGGTGCTCGGCGGCGACGGATTCATGCTCGAGACGATGCATAGGATGATCGATTCCGAGCGACTGATTCCGCTCTACGGATTGAACCTGGGCACCGTCGGATTTCTGATGAACCGCTACACCAAGGGTTGCCGCGTGCTGGAACGGCTCGGCAAGGCGCGGCGCATCGCGGTTCCGCCGCTCAAGATGGAAGCCGTGACGCAAGACGGCGCAACCGAGTGCTCTTACGCCATCAACGAAGTCTCACTGCTGCGTGAAACCCGCCAAACGGCCAAGATCGAAATCGTCGTCAACGAGCGTGTCCGGCTGCCCGAACTGGCCGCCGACGGCGTGTTGCTCGCCACCCCCGTCGGATCGACCGCGTACAACTATTCGGCGAGCGGCCCCATCCTGCCGCTCGATTCGCAGATGCTGGCGCTCACGCCGATCAGTCCGTTTCGGCCGAGGCGCTGGAAAGGTGCCATCCTGCCCGATCGCAGCCGTGTCACGTTCCGGGTGCTCGAGCCCCAAAAACGGCCTGTATCAGCTGTGGCCGACCAGAAAGAGCTGCGCGACATTGCCGAGGTGCGAGTGCATATCGACCGGAGCCGCGAGCTGACGCTCCTGTTCGACCCCGGCCACGCGCTCGACGAGCGCATCGTCGCCGAGCAGTTCGCGTACTGACGTCGGCGGCAGATCGGGAAGCGCGTCCACATTTGCTCAGGACGGGCTTGTCAAAGCTGGCGCCCATCCATATAGCGCCCGCCTGCCATCGGGCTGCTCCCCGATAGCTCAGCGGTAGAGTAGGTGACTGTTAATCACTTGGTCGTTGGTTCGAATCCAACTCGGGGAGCCATTCTCATCCTGGAAGCGCCTGGTTGCGTGTCAACCAAACTCGGCGGTAACCAGAAATTCACCAATTGCCGATGTCACCTAACGCATGGCTAAACGAATACCGATGAGCCCAGAAGGGCGCGCGAAAGCCGCCCGCAAAGAACGCCGGCGCGCGAAGCTGTTCAAAGCCGGGGTCGTTGGCCTCCTGGTGGTGACAACCTGTTCGTGGGTCGCCATCCTTATACTCAGATGAGCCAGGAAGGGGCTTAGCCTCCCCTGCGCAATCCGGCAGCCTCGGTGTCCACGCTGTAGATGGTGCCTGCCACGTTCCGCACGCCCTGCGGCGGGGTCCAGTTCTCGCCGGTCGGTGTGTTGGCGCCCAAGGTGCCCACGTAGAGCGTTTTCCGGTCGGGCCCCGCGAACGTCACAGTGATCGCGCGACGCGGCACCGGGATGACCCCGAGTTGCGTGCCTGCCGTATCGAACACGTAGATCCCCGCGCCGCCGGTCACGTAAAGGCGGCCGTTGGCGTCGACCGCCAGGCCATCACCGCCGAAGCTGCTTTCCGGCTCACCCTCGAGCGTGGCGAAATCGCGTCGATTCGAAAGCCCGCCGTCGGCCGCGACGTCGAAGGCAAGTATGGTGGTACGGTTGGTGACGTAGAGCGTCTTGCCGTCCGGGCTCAGCACGAGACCGTTGGTGAAGACGCCACCTTGTTGCGGATTGCCGGCCGGAACGATCGTGTCGACCGTTCCGTCGGCCTTGGCGTGAAACAGGCCGCCTTGCGTGTAGTAGGCGCCGCCATGGCCGTCGGCCGCGAGATCGTTGATCCGGCCGAGCGTGGTGCCGTCGGCGAACTTGTCGGCCACAACTTTCCGTTCGGGCGCAAGCTGCACAATCTTCGACAGGATTCTGCAGTCGGCGCCCAGCCCCAGCCCGGGATCCGTGCATGACCGGTCGGCGGCGAAAACACGCCCTTCGGCATCGATCGAGACAGCGCCCGCGCCGGCGACGTAGGGCCATTGAACCCACCATTTGCCATCCGGCCAGACCTTGATGATCGAATTGCTTTGCTCCTGGGCGAACAGCAGCCCGCCGTCCTCGGCGGAGGTCATTCCGTCGACGATCATCGGTCCGGTCCAGAACGTCTGCCATTGAGCGTCCCCTGAGACCACGCCGGGGATCGCGGCGATGTCGACGGTCGCTTCGGGAGCGGGTTGACCCTGAGCTGCGGCGGGTGTTGCCAGCGCGAACGCAATGCACGCCAGCCCGGCGCCGAGTACTCGATTGCCCATCGTCATTCTCCCACTTCGCTCGCCGGCGGCTCGATGGTGTTGGTCCCACCTTCACTGCCCGTGCGGTCGTTGTTCCAATCCACCTGGATCATCCGGTCGAAGCCCTCCTCCCGAATGAGAGCTAGCTTGGCCCTCCATGGCTCTGACAAGGTCACCGGGTCCTCGATCGTCATGTCGATGCGCAGGCGGTCACCGTCGAGCCAAATACGCTCGGAGTAGCGCGCTTCCTCGCTGAGCGGCGGGGCGCCCTGGAAGAACGCGTTGGGATTGGTGACCATGATCGTATCGATCACTAGCGTCTCGCCTTCCCAATGCCCGATCGAGTTGCCGGTCACGGTCGGCCAGAGCTCCTCGGAAGGCGGATGATCGCGCCCGTCGGTGTAGATGTGCCGCGCCTCGTTATAGGCGTTGATGATCAGCACCTCTTCTGGTGTGATCAGGAATTGAACCGGGGTGGCCGAGTTCATCATCAAGGGATAACCCCAGCCGAGCGACTTACGCGCCCCCTGAGCCCGCGCGATCTCCGCGATCCGGCGGCGACCTTCTTCGTTCCATGGCGCGTTGTTGCCCCACACCGCCAGCGAATCGCTCGACGCCAGTCCGGCGGGTTCCGCGTTGCGCAGCGCGATTCCGCTGATCGGCGTGTTCGCAGAATTTTCGCCGACCCAGTACCCCGGCCAATACGGAAGCTGGAGGAACGCCTCGCCGCGTTCTTGCTGGCTCCGCTCCTGTGCCAGAGCCGCCCCGGCCCCTAGCGGCGCTCCAACGAGGACTGCGGCGGCAAGGAACCACGCCTGCGTCGTCATTGTCCTCCTGCCTCGCCCCCCGGCGGCTCGATGGTGTTCACCCCGTTCTCCGATCCGGTTCGATCGTTCGAGAAGTCCATCTGAACCATCCGGTCGAAGGCTTCCTCGCGGACTTGTGTGATCGTCACCTTCCAGGGTTCGGTCAGCGTCACCGGATCCTCGATCGTGAACTCGTCGATCAGCCGGTCGCCGTCGACGCGAATACGTTCGTGATACCGCGCCTCCTCCGAGAAGGTCGGCGCCCCGTGAAAGTACTCGTACGGCATCTGGACCTGCACCGTTTCAATGACGAGCGTATCGCCCTCCCAGTGTCCGATCGAGGTGCCCCACACCGTCGGCCACATGTCCTCCGCCGCCGGCATCGGACGGCCGTCGGTGTAGATATGGCGCACTTCGCCGTAAGCGTTGACGATCATCGTCTCTTCCGGCGTGATCATGAACTGAATCGGCGTCGCCGCATCCATCATCATCGGATAGCCCCAACCGAGCGCCTTTCGCCCAGGCCTCGTTCGCACTGCTTCCGCCTGGCGCCGCTTCCCTTCCTCGTTCCAGGGCGCGTCGAAGCCGTTGAGCCGCTGCAAGGGCGGGCTGCCGGCAGCGCGCGGTCCGGCAAACCCGCCGATGGTGGTGCCCGCATACTGTTCGCTGACCCAGTAGCCGGGCCAGTAAGGCAGCTTGGCGAAGGCCTCTATGCGCGCATGCGGCGACAAGGGAGCATTGCCCGCGGGATCCTGCGCCAGTGCGGAGACGGCGAAGAGAGCGAGCCCGCCGGCAAGCGCCCCGGCCGTGCGCCTCACTCCGTATTCCTCCCGATCGCCTTGCCGTCGGTGGAGGTCACGGTGCGGACCACCCCGCCCGGCCGGCCGTTGCGCAGGGGGTTGAGCACCACGTTGACGCGCATGCCGGCCTTCAGCGACGAGGGCCGCCAACCGCGCGCGTAGAGGTACATCGGCGCGCCCATCTCCATGCTCCATTCAACATCGCGTCCCGCCTCGTCCTTGGCGACGAGCTGAATGTAGGCGTGAGGGTTGGCCCACTGGAACTGCTTCACCGTGCCGCTGACGGTGACTTCCTTGGTCATGTCGAACATCGCGAAACTGTGATGGGCCAGGGCGGTGCCTCCGGCCAACGCCAGCGCGATCGCGCCCGCGCAAGCGACCTTGAACGTCATACATCCATCTCCCGGCCGTTATCGGCTCGGGGAGCATAGTGACACCACTCAAGCGGTTCGTCATCAGCGGAAATCGACGCCGTCCCGGTAGGATAGCCGCCTTCGCTACTCGTGCCTCAAGGCCTCGATCGGATCGAGCTTCGACGCGCGTCGCGCCGGGAAATAGCCGAAGATGATCCCGATCATGGCGGAAATCACGAAGCTCAGCACATTGATGAAGGGATCGAACACGTAAGGAAGGCCGAGCGCCGTCGAAAGGCCGAGCGACAGCGCGAAGCCGAGCAGAATGCCGACAATTCCGCCGAAGCAGCACAGCACGACGGCCTCGGTCAGGAACTGCAACCGCACCTCGCGCGCCAGCGCGCCGATCGCGAGGCGGATGCCGATCTCGCGCGTCCGCTCGGTGACCGAGACCAGCATGATGTTCATGATCCCGACGCCGCCGACGATCAGGCTGATCGCCGCGATGGCAGCGACCATCAGGGTCATCGTGCCGACGGTCGCCGCGACCGTCTCGTTGATCTCGGCGGTATCGACGATATCGAAGTCGTTGGCCTGCCCTTCCAGAAGCACGCGGCGCTCGCGCATAAGGTCCACGAGCGCCCTGGTCAGCGCCGCGCTCGAATAGGAAGAGTCATAGGCTACGGCCATATAGCCGATGTTGTCGTTGCCGGTGAAACGGCGCTGCACATTGGTCAGCGGCATGAAGATCGAATTGTCGTCGTCGCCGCTCCCGCCGACCGCGCCACGCGAGGCGAACACCCCGATGACCTGGCATGACACGTTGTTGAGCCGCATGTGCTCGCCCACCGGGCTTTCGCTCGCGAGGAATATCTCATCGCGCACGGTCGGGCCAATGATGCAGACATTGGCGCCCGATTGCTGCTCTCGCTCTGAGAAGCGGCGCCCCTCTTCGAGCTCGATGCCGCGCGCATCGAGGAACTCGTTGTTGACGCCTTCGACCTTCGTCCGCCAGTCCTGGCCGTTGTGGATCGCGGTCACCTGGGCTTCGACCTGTCCTGCGACGTAGCTGACCCCGGCAATCTGCTCCCGGACCGCCTCGACATCGCGCTCGTCGAAAGGCCGCAACTGGCCGCGATCGGTCTGGATCGGGAAGACGAAGAACATGTTGGAGCCGAGCGAGCTGATTTGCTCCTCGATATCGGCCGTGACCCCACGCCCCAGCGTCACCATCGTGATCACCGCGGCGACACCGATGATGATGCCGAGCGTAGTCAGGAAGCTGCGCAGCAGGTGCCGCCGGATTTCACGAAACGCGAGGAGCAGGGTCGTACCGAACATCAGACCGGAGCCCCTTGCAAGTGGCCCCGCTCGATCCGCTCCACGAGGCCATCCTTGAAATGGACTATCGTCTTGGCGAACTTCGCCATGTCCGCCTCGTGCGTGACCATCAGGATCGTGATGCCGCCGGCATTCAGCTCGGCGAGGAATTCCATGATCTCGATCGACCGTTCGGAATCGAGGTTTCCGGTCGGCTCGTCTGCCAGCAACACCTCGGGGTCGGTGACCAACGCCCGGGCGATCGCGACACGTTGCTGCTGGCCGCCCGACAGCTCCGCCGGCGTGTGGTCGGCCCATGGCGCGAGGCCCACGCGGTCGAGCGCCTTCATGGCGGCCGCGCGGCGCACCGCCTTGCTCTCGCCGCGGTAAAGCAACGGCAATTCGACGTTCTCGACCGCGCTCGTCCGGGCCAGCAGGTTGAAGCCTTGGAACACGAAGCCGAGGTACTTGCGGCGCAGCAGCGAGCGCTGGTCGCGGGTGAGCGACTGCACCTCGGTGCCGAGAAAGCGGAACACGCCCGAAGTCGGCACGTCGAGACAACCGAGGATATTCATCGTCGTCGACTTGCCCGAGCCGGAAGGCCCCATCACCGCAACGAAATCGCCACGCTCGATCGTCAGGTCGACGCCCTTCAGGGCCTGGAACGCGGCCCCTCCCGTGCCGAAAGTCTTGGTGATCCCTTCCAGCTCGATGATCGGGCCGTCGCTCACTCCTCGCCGGCCCTTATCGAGGTGACGACCTTCATCCCGGTCTTCAATTCGTTGGAGCTGACCACGGTGTAGCGGCCGTCGCTCTGTCCGGTGACGACCTCGACCGGATCGAGGGTCCCGTCATCCTTGAGCACATGGACCGTCTGCCGGCTGCCGCGGCCGATCGTCGCGCGCTCTTCCTCGCGCTCCAGGCCGAACTGTTCGCCGTTGTTCAGCTGCACGCCACCGGCTTCGTCCTCTTCGGGCGGTGCGAAGCGCAGCGCCCCGTTGGGAACGAGCATGCGCCGGCCCGTGCTCTCGGTGGCGATGTTGGCGGTCGCCGTCATGCCAGGCCTCAACAGACCATCAGCATTGGCGACGATCAGCCGGGCTTCGTAGTTCACGACCGTGTTGCTCTGCTGGCCTTGCTGTTGCTGCTGGGTCGACTGCGCGGTGTTGTTAGAAGCAAGCGCGACACGCTCGACGGTCGCCGGGAAGCGGCGGCCCGGATAGGCGTCGACCGTGAACGTCGCCTTCTGCCCGGATTTCACCTGGCCGACATCGGCCTCGTCGATCGAGACCCTGAGCTGCATCTGCGAGAGATCCTCGGCGATGACGAACAGGGTCGGCGTGTTGAAGCTCGCGGCGACGGTTTGCCCGGGCTCGACCTGCCGCGCGAGCACTACGCCCGAGACGGGCGAGCGTATAACCGCGCGGTCGCGGTTGGTAATGGCCGAGGAAAGCTGCGCTTCCGCCGATGCCACGTTCGCTTGCGCGGAATTCATCGCCGCACGATCGCGGGCCACGTTGGCCTGGGCCGCTTCGAGCTCGGTCTTCGAGGGCACCTTGCCGTCTGAAAGGCGGTAGACCTCCTGCAGACGGGCCAACTGCGCGGTGTCGACGTTGAGCGTCGCCCGGGCCTGCGCCACCGACGCGCGCGCGGAATTCACGTTGGCGCGCGCCTGCTTGATCTGATCCTCGATCACGTCGGTGTTGATCTGCGCCAGCACCTGGCCGCGCCCGACGCGGTCGTTGACGTCCACCAGCACCCGGTCAATCCGCCCGGATACCTCCGAACCGACGTCGACCTGGTTGGTCGGGCGCAAGTTGCCGGTGGCGGTCACCTCGATATCGAGCGATCGCTCGACCACCGGCTCGGTGATGTAGTTCGGCTGCTCCTCTCCGCCGCTCACGAAGTAGAGCGCGATAAGCACGACGATCAGCGCCGGCACCCAGTACTTTGCCCAGCGCCTCCAGCGCGGGCGCTCCGAAGCGCCGAGAAAGTCGTCCACGGATTGCGCCGTTTCGCCTGCGGCTGGAACCTCGGTCATCTCGGTCATGGTTCGATCCCGTCGTGGATGGGAAAAGCATAGTCTTCGGGAGCCCAGCCCCCGCCGAGCGCCTGGGTCAGGCGCACGAAGGCGCTGGCCCGCTCGGCTTCGGCGCTGACTTGCGCATTGCGCGCCGAAAGGAGTTGGTTCTCCGACGTAAGCAGGTTGCGGAAGTCGGTCAGCCCGGCCTGGTACTGGCTGCGTGCGAGGATGGCCGAGTTGTCGGCAGCATCGAGCGCTTCGCCAAACAGCGTCACGCGTTCGTCTGCCTTGCGCAAGTCGACCGCCGAAGTCTCCACCTCCTCGAGCGCTCCGAGGATCGATAGCCGCCACGCGGCGAGCGCGCCTGCCGCCGCCGCCTCGGCGCTGTCGATCTGGGCCCGCGTGCGGCCGCCGTCGAAGATGAGCTGGCTGACCGTGCCGAAGAGGTTGCCGGTGATCAGGTCGAACAGGCTGTCGAGCCCGATCGAAGTGCTGCCGATCGTGCCGCCGAGCCGCACCAGTGGCAAGAGTTGCGCCCTGGCCCCTTCGATGCGCGCCGTGCTGGAGACGAGCGAAGCTTCGGCCGAGCGAACATCAGGACGGCGGCGCAGAACTTCGGCGGGGGCCTCGAATCCGGCCATGACAGGAGGATCGGGCACGAAATTCGAGCCCTCCAGCAGGTCGAGCACTCGCCCGGGCGGCTCGCCGATCAGCGTCGAGATGGCATTGGCGGTAGCCGCCAGGTTCGCCTCGAGCAGCGGGATGCTCGCCGCCGTCTGCGCGCGTTGGCTGCGCGCCTGTTCGACATCGAGGCTGGAGACCAATCCCGCCTCGACCCGCCAGCGGGCGATCTGCAGGTTCTCGTCCTGGTAGGCGAGTGTGTCGCGCGCGATGGCGAGTTGCAGCGCCGTGGCACGCGCCTGGATCGTCGCGAGTGCGACCTGGCCGGTGATCAGCCGCTGCAGGTCGGCGAGCGAATAGCCCGCGGCAGCGAGATCGGCCCGGGATGCGGCGACATCGGAGCCGATCCGCCCGAACAGGTCGGCTTCCCAGCTCGCATCGGCGCCGAGCGTGAACTGAAGCTCGTCGCGGGCCAGGTCGCCGACGTCGCGCGAGACCCTGCCGCTTGCGGACACCTGCGGAAAGTAACCCGCCCGCGCGCCCCGCAATTGTGCCCTCGCCTGATCGAGCCGCGCCGCTGCTTGCGCAAGATCGAGGTTGCGTACGACGGAGGCTTCGACGAATTCGGTCAGCAGCGGATCGTCGAGCAGCCGCCAGTAGGCGGAAAGCTCGAGCGACGCCGGCGCGACGTCCGTTTCGACCCAAGTCGCAGGAACGGGTATCCCGGCATCGGGGGTGGCGGCGTTCGGCGTGGCGCAAGCCGCCGTCGTCAGGAGCGCGATCCCGGCGATACCATGCCTGGTCCAAGCGGCCATTCTTTCCCCCCGCTCCGCCGCCTCATCCAAACAGCGATGCAGCGAACTAATACACCAATACGGTGTCCGTCTAGTCCGCGAGTGCATTTAGTTCCACGAACAGCCGCGAGCTGTCGATGAAATCCGTGTCGCAATTGGTCGCGTCCGCCTGCCGGCGGAGCAAGGGGCCCTACTCTGGCTTGCGGAAGCGCAGCGCGAACTTGTCGCTCGTCGGCTGCACTTCGCGCGGGTTCACATCGTGCGGATCGTTCGGGTTGTGGAGGAGGTCGCTTTCGGCTTCGAGCGTAAAGCCCGCGGCCCCAACCTGCTCCTTCACCGCCGCCGGGTCGATGCGATGAAGCGTGCTCGTCGCGGACGTGCCGGTGCCCGGCGCCGCGTGGTCCTCGACGAAATAGATGCCGCCGGGCTTCAACGCCTTGAACGCCCAGCCGTTGACCGTGGCGATGTCGCCGTGGGCCAGGTCGTGATAGTTCTCGGTCGTCCAGACCAGGTCGACCGGCTCCGGCAGCTCGGTCGCGGCATAGTCGATCACGACGACCTCGACGTTGCCATACTGCTCGGCCAGGGCATTGATCGCGTCGAGACCGCCCGGACGGTTGGCAAAAAACGCGGGCATCAGGGCATAGACCTTGCCTTCGGGTCCCACCGCTTTCGACAGGATGCGAGTGTAATATCCGCCGCCCGGCGCGATCTCGGCGACCTTGTCGCCGGGCTTCACGCCCGCGAACGCTACGATCTCAGCCGGCTTGCGGACCGTGTCGCGTGCTTTGTCGGCATCCGGCCGAGCTGTGTCTGCAACCGCGGTCGCGATGGACTCGGTGGCCGCCGGAGATTGCGCCAAGGCGCTGCCACCCAGGGCGAGACTGACTGAAATGAGGGCAAGTGCCACGCTGCGCCGCATCGATTCTCTCCCACGTTTCTTTGTGGCGCTTGCAATGCCACGGCAACTTCTTGAGGACCAGCGCGTTGCGTCGGTTCGAACGGTTGAGGAGTTTGCATGCCCGGTGGTCTGGTCGCACTGCTTGACGACGTCGCCGCGCTGGCCAAGCTCGCCGCAACTTCCATCGATGACGTCGCCGGCGCGGCCGGTCGCGCGGGAACCAAGGCCGCCGGCGTCGTCATCGACGACGCAGCCGTCACCCCGAAGTACGTCGTCGGCCTGTCCCCGTCGCGCGAACTGCCGATCGTCTACAAGATCACCAAGGGCTCGCTGCGGAACAAGCTGCTGTTCCTCCTGCCCGCCGCGCTGGCGCTCAGCGAATTCGCGCCCTGGTTGATCGTCCCGCTGCTGATGATCGGCGGCGCCTATCTCTCGTTCGAGGCGACCGAGAAAATCTGGGAAGCACTGTCACACACCACGCACGCCGAGGAAGTCCTCGACATCGTGAGCGCGGAGGAGCTCGAACAGCGCCAGGTGAGCGGCGCCATCCGCACCGATTTCATCCTCTCCGCCGAGATCATGGCGATCGCGCTTTCGCAGCTCCCCGAGCTGTCGCTGGTGATGCGTGCCGTGGTGCTCGCCATCGTCGCGGTCGTGATCACGGTCGGCGTCTACGGCACGGTGGCGCTGATCGTGAAGATGGATGACGTCGGCCTCCACCTCAGCCAGCGCGCGTCCGCCCTCGCCCGCGCCGTGGGTCACGGCCTGGTCCGCTCGATGCCCGTACTTCTCAAGGCCCTGTCGATCATCGGCACGGCGGCGATGCTCTGGGTCGGCGGCGGGATCTTCAGCCACGGGCTCGAGGAGTTCGGGGTCGGGGTCGTGCCCCACACGATCCACGACATAGCGGTCGCGGCCGGGTCAGCTGCGCCGGCCGCCCAAGGGGTCGTTCAATGGGTCGTCGAAGCTGTCGGCTCGGCCGTCGTCGGCCTGATCGTCGGCGGCGTCATCGTCGCGGTGTTCCATCTGATCCCGCGGAAGGAGCCGCACGGCTCGGCTCCCGCGACGCACTGAGCCGCACCGCCTGCAAGCCCAGCAGCACGACGAGCGACATCGTCGCCGCGCCGATATACCACGGCGCATCGTGCCCGATCGTCGCATAGATCAGCCCGAACAGCGGCGGCGCCACGATCCGCCCCACGGCGTTCGACGCCATCAGAAGCCCCATCGTCCCGCCCTGCCGATCGGGAGGAATATGGCGCGACAACAGGGCGCCGGCGGAAGGGAACGCCAGGCTGTGGCCCGTCATCAGCAGGCCCATCAGCAGCACGCCCGAGACCGGCAGGCGGATCACCGGCTGGAGCAGCATCGACAGCGACAGCAGCGCGAGCCCGATCACGATCACCCGCGCCTCGCCAAAACGCGCGACCAACGGCCCGATCAACACGAGCTGCGCAAACAGCCCTCCCCCGCCAATGGCGAGGAAGGCAAAGCCGAGGTCGTTCGCGCTCCAACCGAAGTTCTCTTCGCTCCACAGCCCGTAGATCGCCTCCATCGAGGCGAACATCGAGATGCCGCAGAAGGAGATCACGAACAGCCGCAGCAGCAGAGGCTGTCCGCCGACGAAACGGATCGCCTCGCTATAGGCGGGCAGCGGCGCGCCTCTCCCCTTCGCGGGCACCGCATCGCGCAGCGCCACCACGCACCACGCCGAGGCGAGCAGCGACAGTCCCCCGGCGATGAAGATCGGCAGCCGGAAGCTCTCCGCCACCACCTCGTCTCCCGCGAACACGCCGCCGAGCACCGGCCCGAACGCGAAGCCGAGACTGAACGCCGCGCCGAAGTATCCCATCGTCTTGGCACGACGCTCCGGCGTCGAGACATCCGCGATGAATCCCTGCGCCACGCTCAAGGTGCCCGAGAAGAAGCCGCTGACCACGCGGATGAGGATCGCCGCCCACAGCGTCGGCGCATACGCAAACGCGGCGTAGCTCAGCGCGGCGAAAAACGTCGTCACCGCCAGCACCTTGCGCCGGCCCCATACGTCCGACTGCCGGCCCCAGTAGATCTCGCCGAACACGTTGCCGAAGCTGTAAGCCGCGAACAGCAGCGCGATCTCGAACGCATCGGCGTCGAACACCTGCCCGTAGAACGGCAGGAGCGGCAGGATCAGGCTGAAGCCGGCGATGTTGATGAACACCGCGACGAGCAGCGGCGGCAGCCGCCTATCCACGGTAACGCGGCTCCGCCAGGCCGCGAACGCCGAGCCCATCGATCACGTAGCACCAGCCATCGCCCTCGGCGGGCTCGCGCCCCAGGAAGGTCGGATCGATGCTCGGCACGAACAGCCGGTCGAGATCGGGCCCGAAGAACATGCAGCTCGCGGGCAGGCGCGTCGGCATCTCGATCGCCTGCCTGACCTCGCCTTGCGGCGAGAGCCGCAGCACCACCCCGCCCTCGCAGATCGCGACCCACAGGTCGCCGTCGGCATCGACCGTAGCGCCGTCCGGGATGGGTCCATAGGCGGAACTGTCGAAGAATGCCCGCCGGTTCGAAGCCGTGCCCGTCTCGAT
Source organism: Pseudomonadota bacterium (assembly GCA_023433305.1). GTDB lineage: Bacteria > Pseudomonadota > Alphaproteobacteria > Sphingomonadales > Sphingomonadaceae > Croceibacterium_A. Next base: position 30,326 of record JAEZCZ010000132.1, read on the forward strand.
GTCGTAGTCGTAGGCGTAAATGACCTGGCGCATGGAATCGGCGTGGTAGAGCGTACGATCGTCGGGCGAGAAGCACGGCCCGTTGCCAAGAATTAGCCCCTCGTCGAGCTGGCGGATCGCTCGGTCCGCGCCGAGCGAATAGAGCCCGCCGATCGGCTCCTTCGCCTGCCGATGGCTCGTGCCGAACACGAAGCGCCCCGCCCGATCGACCTTTCCGTCGGCGAGCTGGATCGCCGGGTCGGCCGGATCGAACAGCGCGAAGGGAGTCACCGCGCCGCTTTCGAAATGGAGCGCATGGATGCCGTCCGGCAGCGCCACGATCGCCCCGCCGCCTTCACGCAGCGCCATCGACCCGATCATGTCGGGGACCGGCCAGCTTCTGTGCTCTCCACTGGCGGGATCCCAGCGGAGCACGCGCTTCTCCAGGATGTCGATGTAATAGAGCGCCTGTTCGCCCGCATCCCAGACCGGTCCCTCGCCGACACTGCAGCGAGCGAGCGGCAAACGCGTGATCCTCATCGCCGGGCCCCCTTCCGGCGACGATATTAACGAACGTTACGATGGAGGCAACAACCTCCGCTCGAAAGGTCAGGCCGCCCCGTGGCAGTGCTTGTACTTCTGGCCGGAACCGCAAGGGCAAGGCGCGTTGCGGCTGATGTCCATCCCGGCGTAGGGATCGCCCTCGCCTTCCGTGCCGCCCGGTCCCGCGGTGGCCCGCGGCGCGCCGGCCAATGCCCCGAGAATGGCTTCCGCCCCGGTCGCGCGGCTCGTCCCATCCGCGTCGTCGGTTCCGAAGAACGGGTCGATGTGGCCGGTCAGGAACTCGGGCAGCTCGGGAAGGTCCATCGGCGGCGGCGGAGCCTGCATGCGCAATTGCGCCGTCATCAACACACGCGTCACGTCCTCGCGGATCACCTCGAGCATCGACTCGAACAGTCCGAACGCTTCCTGCTTGTACTCGTTGATCGGCTGCTTCTGCGCATAGGCGCGCAGGAACACCACCTGGCGCAGCGCATCGAGCGTGGCGAGGTGTTCCTTCCAGTGGTGATCGAGCCGGTCGAGCAGGATCTGCTTTTCGACCTGGCGCCAGATCGCCGGATCGCTTTCGGCGATCTTCGCCGCCATCTTCTGGTCGGCCATCTCCACGAGGCGCTCCTCGATCAGCTCGGGCTCGACCGCCTCTTCCTGCATCCAGGCGTCGATGGGCGCCTCGAAGCCGAGTATGTCGGCGACCTTCGCCTTCAGGCCTTCGATGTCCCACTGCTCCGGATAGGAGTCCGGCGGACAGGCGGCGGCGACCATCGAGTTGATCGCATCGACCCGCATGTCGACGACCACCTCGTCCACCGTCTCGCTGTCCATGACGTCCGAGCGCTGCTCGTAGATCACCTTGCGCTGGTCGTTCATCACGTTGTCGTATTCGACGACCTGCTTGCGGACCTCGTAGTTGCGCGCCTCGACCTTCTTCTGCGCGGTCTCGATCGCCTTCGACAGCCATTTGCTGCCGATCGCCTCGCCGTCCGCGAGGTTGGAATTCATCATCTTGGCGAACAGCGTGTCCGGCCCGAAGACGCGCAGCAGGTCGTCCTCCAGGCAAAGGTAGAACTTGCTCAGGCCCGGATCGCCCTGGCGCCCGGAACGGCCGCGGAGCTGGTTGTCGATGCGGCGGCTCTCATGGCGCTCGGTGCCGAGCACGAACAGACCGCCCGCCTCGAGCACCTTCTGGCGCTCGGCCGCGACTTCGGCCTTGATCCGCGCGATCTCGATGTCGCGCTTGGCGCCCTCCTCGAGGTCCGCCAGCTCGTCGTTGATGCGAAACTCCACGTTGCCGCCCAACTGGATGTCGGTGCCGCGACCGGCCATGTTGGTGGCGATGGTGACCGCGCCGAGCCGTCCGGCCTGGGCCACGATATGCGCCTCCTGTTCGTGGAAGCGGGCGTTGAGCACCGCGTGCTTGACGCCTTCCTTGTCGAGGTAGCTGCTGAGGAGCTCGGACTTCTCGATCGACACCGTGCCGACCAGCACCGGCTGGCCGATCTTGCTCTTCTCCCCGATGGACTTGGCGATGGCCTGGAACTTGTCCGCGGTGTTCTTGTAGAACTCGTCCTCCTCGTCGACGCGCCTGACCGGCACGTTGGTCGGGATTTCGACGACGTTGAGCTTGTAGATGTCCCAGAACTCGGCCGCTTCGGTGGCCGCCGTGCCGGTCATGCCGGACAGCTTGGGGTACATGCGGAAATAGTTCTGGAAGGTGATCGAGGCCATCGTCTGGTTCTCGGGCTCGATCTTCACGCCCTCCTTGGCCTCGACTGCCTGGTGCAGCCCGTTCGACCAGCGGCGGCCGTCCATCATGCGCCCGGTGAACTCGTCAATGATGACGACCTTGTTGTCCTTCACGATGTAGTCGATGTCGCGCTTGAACATCACGTTCGCCTTGAGCGCCTGGTCCAGGTGATGGACCACCATCGTGTTCTCGACGTCGTAGAGGTTGTCGGTGACCACCGTGCCCTGCTCGATCAGCAGCTTCTCGACGTGCTCGACGCCGTCTTCCGTCAGCTGGACGTTCTTGGTCTTCTCGTCGGCCTCGTAGAGCTCGGCGGGGAGCGTCTTCACCAGCGCGTCGAGCGTCATGTAGAGTTCGGACTTGTCCTCGGTCGGGCCCGAGATGATCAGCGGCGTGCGCGCCTCGTCGATCAGGATCGAGTCCACCTCGTCGACGATCGCGAAATTGAACGGACGGTGCACTTGCTGCGCCCGCTCGTGCTTCATGTTGTCGCGCAGATAGTCGAAGCCGAACTCGTTGTTCGTGCCGTAAGTGATGTCGGCCGCATAGGCTTCGCGCCGCGCGTGCTCGGGCAGGTTGGGCACGATCACGCCGACCGACAGCCCCAGGAAGTTGTGCAGCTTGCCCATCGTCTCGGCGTCGCGGCGCGCCAGGTAGTCGTTGACCGTGACGATGTGCACGCCCTTGCCCTCGAGGGCGTTGAGATAGGTTGCGAGCGTCGCCACCAGCGTCTTGCCCTCGCCCGTCTTCATCTCGGCGATCTCGCCGCGGTGGAGCACGATGCCGCCGACCATCTGCACGTCGAAATGGCGCAGGCCTAGCACGCGCTTCGACGTCTCGCGGACGGTGGCGAAAGCCTCGGGCAGGATGTCGTCGAGCGTCTTGCCGGCGGCGAGCTGCTCGCGGAACTTGGCGGTCTGGGCCTTGAGCTCCTCGTCGGTGAAGCCTTCGATCACCGGCTCGAGCGCATTGATATGCCCGACGATCTTGTCGAGCGAACGGACGTAACGGTCGTTGGCGGAGCCGAAAACGGCCTTCGCGAGCGCGCCGATCATGGGCGGGATCCTGACTTTTCTAGATAATGCATGATCAGCCGCGCGGTTGCGCGCGGCCAGGGACGAAGCTTGTTATGGAAACGGGCGCGCTATTCGTGCGCGCGGTCCACCTGGAGCATCACCGTGGGGACGACGACCACGACCTTGGGCGGCCGCGGGCACGATTTCGGCAGCGCTTCGCCGCGCTCCTTGCGCGCGACGGCCGCTAACCTGGCGGCCTGCGCGCCAAGCGGAGTGACGCAGGCATAGCCCACATCGACGCTCCGAACGCTCTCGACATCGAACACCCGCGCCTGCGCGGGCGTCCCCACGGCCGCGAGACCGGTGACGAGCACGAGAAGGGCGAGAAGCTTGCGGAGCATCGGGGCGAAGATAAGCCGTGCGCCTTTAAACGTCCAGCCGTTGCGTCGCGCTTTCTTCAGCGCCTTCAGTCGCCCGGCGCTTCGTTCACGCCCCCGCCGAACGTCAGCGTCACCTGCTTGCGTACCGGATTGCCGTCGGCGTCGCGGTAGGGCTCGTAGCGCACGGGCGCCGCGCACGGATTGTTCGCCAGCAGCGCCGCCGGGACTTTGCCGGTCATCGACACGACCCGGCAATCGCTGATGTATCCGTCCGTCCCCACCACGAAGGCGAATTGCGCCGAATGCGGCTCGATCTTGGGAACCGTGGGCAGCTGCCAGACCACCATGTTCCGATACGTGCCGATGACCGGCTTCCCTTCGGCACCGAACGCCGGGCGGAAACGCGCCCTCCGCCTCACCAGGCGACAGGTAGTGTCGTCGAAGTCGCTTGCGCCGCTCGTCGCGATCACGCGGCAATCCGTCACGCGCCCGTTCGAATCGACCACCGCCTCGAACTCGGTACGTCCTTCACGCCGGTCTCTCAGCGCAGTGGGTGGATAGTCGATCGACGTCATCCACGAAGCCGGATCGCTGATGGGCACCGGGTCGGCCGGAACGTCCTCCGGCGCCTGCCATACCGGCTCCGGGGGTAGCTCCATCGTGACGATGGGTGGAGCCGGAGGTGCGGGCGGTGGACCTGGCTGCGTCTGCGCCGCTGCCGGGGCGAACGCAGTCACCATCAGCGCCAAGGCTCCCGGCACTGCGGTTGGCACCTCATTCATGGCGAACTTTCCCCCCTCACCGGCTTCGCAAGCGTCACCGTTGCAGCAAGCTTGCACGAACCGAGCCGCTTTTCTAGGCCGCCGACGATGGACATCGAAACCTCGCCGCTGGCCCTGCCCTTTCCCGCGATTCCGCCGATCGAGGGGGTCACGCTGCGCGTCGCTCGCGCGCGGTACAAGGAGTGGGATCGCTGCGATCTCACTTTCGCCGAGCTGGCCGAAGGGACGACGGTCGCCGGCGTCTTCACCAAGAACGTGTGCTGCTCGAGCGAGGTCGAGCTGGGGCGTGAGCGGGCCCGCCTCGGAAGCGCGCGCGCGTTGGTGGTCAATGCAGGCAATTCGAACGCGTTCACCGGCTATCGCGGGCGCGAGGCGGTCGAGCAGATCATGGCGCAAGTCGCGCACCATCTGGGTTGCGAGCCGAGCGAGGTGTTCGTTTCCTCGACGGGCGTGATCGGCGTCCCGCTGCCCAAGGACAAGGCGCGCGAAGGCGTGGCGTCAGTCCTGCAGGCCGCTCCGTGCTCGTGGGAAGAAGCCGCCACAACCATCGGAACGACCGACACTTTCCCAAAAGGCGCCGTGGCAACGGCCATCGTCGGCGGACGGACGGTAACGATCGCCGGCATCATCAAGGGCTCGGGCATGATTGCTCCGGACATGGCGACGATGCTCGGCTACCTTTTCACCGACGCGGCGGTCGAGCCGGGCTTCCTGCAAGCCTGCCTCAGCCAGGCCAACGAGAGCACCTTCTCGTGCATCACCGTCGACAGCGACACCTCGACCAGCGACACCGTGTTGGCGTTCGCCACCGGGAAGGCCGGGAACGCCGCGTTGGGCTCGTTCGAAAACCCCGGCGCCGATGCCTTTGCAGCCGCGATCCATGACGTCTGCCGCCAGCTCGCGCTGCTCGTGGTGCGCGACGGCGAAGGCGCGCAGAAGCTGATCGAAGTGCGCGTGACAGGCGCCGTCTCCGACGACAGCGCCCGCCGGATCGGCCTCGCCGTCGCCAATTCGCCGCTCGTCAAAACCGCCATCGCCGGAGAGGACGCGAACTGGGGTCGGGTCGTGATGGCCGTCGGCAAGGCGGGCGAGCCGGCCGATCGCGACAAGCTCTCGATCGGTTTCGGCGGCGTCTGGGCCGCGCGCGAGGGAATGCCGCTCGCCGACTACGACGAGACGCCGGTGGTCGAGCACTTGAAAGGTCGCGACATCCAGCTCGAGGTGGACCTCGGCCTGGGCGATGGCCGCGCCACGGTCTGGACCTGCGATCTGACGCACGGCTACATCGCCATCAACGCCGATTACCGCAGCTAACGTCCCGCTGTCCTATTCGATCGATCTGTGCTAGGAACAGAGCATGAACGCCGTCGCTCGCCCCGCGCCCAGCCCATCGATTCAGCCCCCTTGCGAAGGGTCGAATTTTTTCCCCTGGACACTGTCAACCCCGTCAACCGGGTGTGAACTTCGCCTCGGCGAATCGGCTTGCGAATGAGCGATTCGATATGAGCACGAACGGGCTTCACGGCGACATGCTCGCGCTGCTGCGCGAGGTGACGGCCACGGTCATCCTGCCGCGGTACCGCAAGCTCGCGGACCACGAGATCACCGCCAAGCTGGCGGATGACGTCGTCACGATCGCCGATCACGAATCCGAGGCCATGCTTGCCGAAGGCCTGTCGCGGATCGCCGACATTCCCATCGTCGGCGAGGAAGCCGCCTTTGCCGACGACAGCGTGTTTGACCGGCTGGCCGGAGACTGCTGGATCGTCGATCCGCTCGACGGCACGCGCAATTTCGCGCGCGGGCAGGCCCCTTTCGGCATCCTCGTCGCGATGGCCCAGGGCGGCGAGGCGCACAGCGGATGGATTTACGATTGCCTGAGCGGGCGCTTCTGCCACGCCGAGCGCGGCAAGGGCGCCTTCGTGGACGGCGCGCGGATCGGCGCGCGTCCGACCGGGCAGCCCCAGCCCGTCGCGGCGATCTCGCTGATTTTCATGGACGGCGCGCGGCGCGAGGCGGTCAAGCAGGCCGCGGCCGGCTACGCGCTGGTCGACGTGCCCTATTGCGCGGCCGAGCAATATCCGCGCCTCGCGCTCGGCGAGAACGACCTCTCGATCTTCGAGCGCACGCTGCCGTGGGACCACGCCGCCGGCGCGCTCTGGCTCAACGAGGCGGGCGGGAAAGTCGCCCGGCCCGACGGCACACCCTATCGTGTCGATGACTGGCAGCGCAAAGGCCTGATCGGCGCCGCCAGCCCTGCCTTGTGGGACGACATGGCGGAGCGGCTTGCCGACCTGCCGGACTAGAGAACGCTCTCGATCCAGCCCTTGAGCTGGCTCTTCGGCGCAGCGCCCAGCTTCTGCGCGACGGGCTGGCCGCCCTTGAACAGGACCATCAGCGGGATTGACTGCACGCCGATCCGGCCCGGGACCTCGGGGTTTTCCATGATGTCCATCTTGGCGATGGTCACCTGGCCTGAAAGCTCCTCGCTGATCTCCTCGAGCGCCGGGGCGATCATCTTGCAGGGGCCGCACCAGTCCGCCCAGAAATCGACCAGCACCGGCGTCTCGGAATCGAGGACATCCGTCTGGAAGCTGGCGTCGGTGACGTTCTTGGTGGCCATAAATGTGCTCCTGATTCTCGTGGTCTAATCTAGGTGTGCCGCTCGCGCTCGCAACGGCTCATCCGCCAAAGCTTTCCTGCGAAGGCGGCAAGGCCGGTTTGTGCGCGTCGAGCAGTTCCGCGGGAATGGCGATCAGTTGCGGCGTCTGCGTGTAGAGCACCGCCGCCTCTATCCGGCGCCCCGGATAGATCGTGCCGAGCGCCGCGGAATAGGCTGCCATCTGCCGAAGCGTCGCCACCGGCACCTCGTCGATCGAGGCCGGAGGCCGCCGCGCGGTCTTGAAGTCGGCCACCAGCACGCGCCCCGGCTCCACCAGCAACCGGTCGGCGGTCCCGGCAATCACCTGCCCGCCCACCGTCGCCGCAAGCGGGACTTCGGCGAGCGCCGCCGGCCCGAACAGCTCTCCCCAGTCGGGATGCGAGATGACCTCGATCGCGAGCCCGGCGAGTTCGGCGCGCTCTTCGACCGACGAGGCCGGAGCGTTGCGCTCGAGCCATTCGCTGGCGGCGGCCGCACGGTCCGTGGGCTCCACTTCCGGGAGCCGCTCGAGCAGCTTGTGCAGCAGCACACCCCGCTGCGCAGCCACCGCGGCACCCGGCGGGAACGGCGGATCGGCCCCCTGCTCTTCGCCGGCGGCCGAGGGCGCGAGCGGTCGCGGTGGACGCGGCTCGGGTCCGATCGGGCGCGCGGTCCAGTCCGGTAGGACCGGCGGCATCGGCAGCTCCGCCTGCTCACGCAAGGCGATCGGCGCGGCGCACTCGCCCCATTCGCGCCGCTCACCCCAGATCGTGTCGGCAATCGTTTCGCCGGTCATCAGAGGGGAGAGCCGCGCATACCAGCTAGCGGCAGCGGGCTCGGTCTCGCGCTTGCCCAGCGCGCCACCGATGAACAGCGCCTCCTCGGCACGGGTCATCGCCACGTAAAGCAGCCGCCAGTGCTCTTCGCGCTCCTCGCGTCGGGCCACCTCCTCGGCCTCGGCAACAGGGCCAACCCTCTGTTCGCTGGGCAAGTCCGGAATGGGAATCGTGCGCCCGGCGCCGCCCGGCAAAGCTTCCTTCAGGCTGAGACCGCGCGTTGGCGAATTGTCGGGGTTGCCCGTGGCATCGGCAAGGATCACGATCGGCGCCTGCAAGCCCTTCGAGCCGTGGACCGTCATGACCCGCACGAGGTTCTCGCTCGCGCCGGGCTCTCGCTTGAGCTCACCCTCCCCCGCATCGAACCACCGGACGAATCCCTGCAGGCTCGGCGTGTTCGAAGCGGCGTAGGCCAGCGCCGCGTTGAGCAATTCGTCGAGCGGATCGTTGGCCTCGCGGCCAAGCCGCGCAACCAGCTTGCGCCGTCCGTCCCACGGGCCGACGAGCAACCAGTGCAGCAGCGCTTGCGGCGGCTCGAAATCGGCCCGCGCCAGGAGCGGATCGAGCAAGTCGCGCAAGGCGAGGACTTCGGGCTCCCGCGAAGCGCGCAAATGGCTCCACAGGCGAACCTTCTCGGGCCGATACCCGTATTGGAGCAACTGCTCCTGGCTCCAGCCCACCAGGGGCGAGACGAGCAGGTTCGCGAGGCTCAGATCGTCGAGCGGCTGCGCGGCGAACCGCAGCGCGGCCATCAGGTCCTTCACCGCGAGCGGTGCGCCGAGCCGCAGTCTGTCGACGCCCGCCACCGGCACGCCGGCCGCGTGAAGCCGCGCTACGATCAACCCGGCCAGTTCCTTGCGCTTGCGCACCAGGACCATGAAATCTCCCGGCTCCGCGCGGCGGCCGTACTTCGCCAGCGGAAATTGCCCGATCATTGCCTTGATCTGGCTGGCGATCCGCTCTGCCATGCGCCGTTCGGGTTGTGACAGCCAGGTTTCCGGGCCCTCGCCGTCGTCGTCCTCGCCAGGGCGAGCGTCGACCGGCCTCCAAAGCGTGACCAGGCCCGGACGCGAATCTCCGACATGGCGCTCGGGCGCTTGATCGAGCCCGAAGCTCGCCGGACCGATCGCCTCGATAGCCTTGTCGACGAAGTCGAGCACCGGCTGCGCCGTCCGATATGAGCGGCCCAGCCCCAGGTCCTGCAGTTCACGCGCGTTCACACCGTCACGCAGCTGCGCCGCGTTGCGCGCGGCCTCGGCTATCTCCCGCGCGAACTGGTCCTTGGCGATGCGGAAGTTCTCCGGGCTGGTGCCCTGGAAGCGGAAGATCGCCTGCTTGTAATCACCCACCACGAAGATCGTGCGCAGCTTGTTGTCGCGCTGTCCCAATCCCGTGAAGAAATCTTCGGTGAGCGCTCGGATGATCTCCCATTGCGGTTCATTGGTGTCCTGCGCCTCGTCGACGAGGATATGATCGATGCGCCGGTCGAGCTTGTAGCGGATCCATTCGCCGAGCCCCCGCTCGCTTAGAAGGCTTGCAGCGCGGCGGATCAGATCGTCGAAATCGACCAACCCCTCGCGTTGCTTCGCCTCGTCCCAGGCCAAGGCGAAACGGCGGCCGATGGAGAGCGCCGAGGTCAGCAGGTCGACCAGTTCGAGCAGCGCCCGCTGATCACGAACGGCTTTGAGGCAGGCCCCCACGCGCTCCGCCATGCCCGGATAGTTGGCGTCGAGCTTCTCGAGCGACTTCAGCGCGCGCACTTCGCCCTTCTGCGTGAACAGCGCCGAGGCGAGTTCGTCGCAGCCTTCCATCCGGGCCGACGCATCGCCCGCCAACCAGGTTTCGATCGCTTCGATGCATTTCGCCGCCGACGGAGCGCCCCAGGCCCGGTTCACGTCGAGGCAGCGGACCAGCGCCGCGCAGTCGAACACCGCATCGTCGCAGAGCGCGGCGACGGTCTCGGGCCCGGAATCGGCCGCGAGCCCGAGCAATTGCTCCACCCGGTTCTTCAGCGGCTCCTGCCATGCGCCGACGCCAAACCACGCCTCGCGCGCTTCGGCACAGCGCATCAACCACGCGCGCGCCTTGTCCGGCCCCATGCGAAGCGAGAGCCTTTCCAGCGCGGCGATGGGTTCAACGTCCCCGTGGGCCTCCCACTCGACCAAGAGGTCGGCGAGGACGCGGTGCGCCAGCATCTCGCGGTCGCGGTCCTCCATCGGCTTGGTGCCGGGGATCAGGCCAGCCTCTTCGGGAAACGCCGTGAGCAGCCATTGGGCGAATGCGTGGATCGTATCGATCCTGAGGCCGCCGCCAGGGCAATCGAGCACGCTGGCGAACAGCGTGCGCGCGCGGGCGCGGATATCCGGATCGGTCGGCGCGCCGATGTTGAACAAATCGCGTTCGAGCAGCGTGTCGGCAAGGCGTACCCAGCGGGCCAGTACGCCGTTCACACGCTCCGCCATCTCGGCGGCGCCGGCTTTCGTGAACGTCAGGCACAGGATGTTTTCCGGCTGCACGCCGGGCGTCAGCAACAATCGAAGAACCCGCGCCGAAAGCACTTGGGTCTTGCCGGTCCCCGCCGACGCGGACAGCCAGACGCTGTCCGACGGGTCGACGGCGCGCGCCTGATTGTCCACCAAGGGATGAACCTTGCTCATTCCTCGTGCCCCAGCCATTCGTCGAGCCGCATGAGCTGGTCGAACGTTGCGTAGCCGGCCGCGTCGGGATTCAGGCGCGCGGTGAAGGCCTCCTCGCCGAGGATCCACCGGTCAAGAGCATCGTGCAGGAAGTATTCGGCCTGGGGCAGGAACTCTTCGAGCGCGATGCCGCTCCGCTTCTTTCCTTCCAGGATCGGCGTCGAGACATAACCGAATCCGGTCTCGCTCGCCTTGCTGCTGCCGAGCGACCAGTATTCGAACCGCGTCGGTTCGCCCGCTGCATTCTCGAAGGCGCCGCGCCGCGCCATCAGCCCGAGCGTGCCGAGCTGCAAGGCGTAACCTGCTTGGACCTCGCGCCCGCTCGGCGGCGCGCCGGTCTTGTAATCAACCACGGCAAGCGTGCCGTCGGGCAACCGGTCGATCCGGTCGGCCTTTCCAAATATGTTAACGCCCTTCACCTCCATCTCGCCCCAACCCTCTATCACCGTCGGGACGCGGCCGGCCTCCGCCGCCAGTCTTTGCTCAACCCATTCGAGTGCCTTCATCAGCCTGGGTCGCCACAACGCGCGCATCAAAGGGTGAGCGTTCATCCTTTCGAGCTCGGCCGCGGCGAGTTCGGCCAGCGTTCCATCGCCGTTGTGCCAACGCTCCAGTATCTTGTGCGCCACCTCACCGCGCCACGCGGGTGACGGCTCGGCGTCGAGCATGTCGAGTTCCCTCAAGCGAAGGATCACCCCGGCATAAAACTGGTAAGGATCGGAGCGCAGCCGATCGAGCGCGGTTACGCTGACTCGAACGCGGCGTTGCTCGGGCGCAGGCAACGGTTCCGGCCGCGGGGCTCGCGCGACAACGGCCGGCTCGTTGAGCGCGCGGGCCAGAGCGGGGATCGTCGTTTCGCGATGCCTATCGATCAAGTCTTCGCCGAGAAGCGCCTCGACGCGGAGCCAGAAACGGCTCGCGATGGCGGGGCCGCCCGCGTCGCGCCTGGCGCGGCTGAGGACGACTTCGGGCGCCCCCATCGCTCCTGCGAGGTCGTGGGCAGCAAGCCCGATGCGGAAATCGGCGCCCGGCACGCCCAGTGCCCGCAGCACCGCTGGGGCGAGCAACGGATCGGTCGCGGGTGTCGCCGGCCAGCTCCCTTCGTTGAGCCCCGCGCAGATCACCAGCTCGGCGCGGGTCATGCGCGATTCGAGAAGGCCGTAGATCGCAACGCGCGGATGTCCGCCATAAGGCGGCCTCACCGCGGCGCGGTCCATGGCCTCGCGGAGAACCACCGGAAGCTCGGCCGGATCGAGCCGCGTCCCGACATCGCGCGCATGCGCCCTCAGGTCTTCGACGAAAGCCGACAGCGCACGCCCGTCCTCCCGGCTCCAGAGCGCCTCGCCGCAAAACGCCTCACCCGCAGTCACGAGGCGATCGAGCTGGTCCGCGAGCGCGGTTTCCTCCTCGGCCATGATCGGCGCGAGAATGGCCTCGACCTCGTTCCACCATTCGCCGAGCCGCGCATGTTGGGCGACCGTGCGGAGAGGCTCCAGCCCCGGGGCAAGCCGCGGACCGCGCAGTTCCAGCTCGAGCGCGCGCGCGTTGTCGAGCCATGCGGCCCGGGCCTCCCCCAATCGAACGAGCGGATGTTCGAGCAGAGCCATTAGCGGCACCGGCGCCGCCTGCTCGGCCGCGGTTTCGGCGAAGAGAAGGAACAGGCGCCCAGCGGCCGTCTGCGCGAGCGGCCGACCCGCCGAATCGTCAGCCTCGATGTTCCACCGCCGGAGATGCTGAACCACGCGCCCAGCCAGTCCCCGATCAGGTGTGACGACCGCGACACGCTTGCCTGGTTCTTCGAGCCGCTCGCGCACCAGCAGGGCGACGGCCTGGGCCTCTTCTTCCGGATTGGCGGTCTCCATTAACCGGACACCGGAAAGCCGGCGTTTCTCGCCGGGGAGATGGACCCATGATTGGCTTGCCTTGGGCGGCAGGAACAGGCTGGAGATCGCGTGACTGCGCTCGGGCGGGCCTTTGCCGAGCCCCGCCCGGTGCCATGGCTGCACTTCGTCGCGCGAGACGTCCATCCGTTGCAGCAATAGCTTCAGATGGTACTGCGGATGCGTCACCGCGTCGCTCCGGGCGATCGGTGGGTCGACATCGGGCGCCCCCGCGTGGCCGAGCTCGTCCCAAACTTGCCGGCTCATTGACAGGTCGAGATCGGGCAGGACCACCGCGCCTTCGGGCAAGCGAGCGACCGTGCGCAGCAGTTCGGCAATGCCCTTGGCGGCGCTGGTGACGCCGGCGGCGACGATGGGCGTTAAGGGCGGCTCGGCCTTCCAACGCCGCGCGGCGTGCCGGAACAGCCTGTTTCGGCGAGCCGGAGGGTCGACTTCGCCGCGCGCCCGCAGCTCGCTCAACCAACGATCCTGCACCGCGATGAACAGCCGCAAGCTGCGCTTCCAATTGTCCGCCAGCTCCCCGAGCAGTCCCAGGATCCGGTCGCCATAAAGGTCCTCCGGATCGATCTCCTCCGCGAGAAGGCGATCCATGGTGCGCCCCATCTCGAACGCGAGCCGCAACAGCGCGCTGCCCTTGGGCGGGCTGCGATCGTCATGCCATTCCTCGCGGATCAGCGCGGCCAGGCGTAGCCAGCGCCGCGTCGGGTCGACCGCCGGCGGAATTGTCACCGCGGCGTCGATCGGATCGAGCAACGGCCCTAGTGTTTCGTCGAGATCCAGGTCGCCGACCACTGCCATGCGCGGCATCAGCAAGCCCGAACCCGAATGGCGGACGAAAGCCTCCGTCATTGTCCGCACGGCGCGTCCGCTTGGCAGCAGCAACGTCAGGCGTGCAATCCCAAGTTCGGCATCGGCATACCGCGGCATGAGGCCGGCCACGAGGGCATCGGCGAAGCCGCGATGCGCGGCGATCGAGAAAACTTGCGGCTTGACCGGCTCAGCCACCGGTCAAGGCTGCCTCGGTTGGCGCAATCGCCTGCGGATCGCCGACTTCGAACCACTGGCCAGTGAAAGGGATGCCGTACAGCCGGCCTTCCTCGATCGCGCGGGTCCACAATACGTTGGTCGAGAACGGCCCCTGCGGCGGATCGCGCAAGAGTCGCTTGGCGATGAGCTGCACGCCCGTAAAAATGAACGGGGCAATCCGACCCGAACGACGCCGCGACAGGCGGCCCTTCCCGTCCATATGGAAATCACCCTTGCCGCGAAAGTTGTTCGCCTGGCTGTGGGACGCGAGCAGGAGAAGCGCGTCCATCCGTTCGGGATCCCACGCGTCAGAGAGCTCCTGGAAGGCGTTCTTCGGACCATCAAGCCAGACGTTGTCGCTGTTGGCGCAAAAGAACGGATCGGACAGCAGGTCCTGAGCTTTCACGAGCCCGCCGCCCGTCTCGAGCAAAAGAGCGCGCTCGTCCGAAATCGTAATCGCGGGCGTCGTGCGCGCCCCCACGTGCGCCTCGACCGCGTCGCCGAAATGATGGACATTCACCACCGCGCGCGCGACCCCGGCCTCGGCGAGCCGATCGAGCGCATGGTCGATCAGGGGCTTGCCGGCGACTTCGACGAGCGGCTTGGGGCGATCGTTCGTCAACGGGCGCATGCGCGTCCCCAGGCCGGCCGCGAGCACCATTGCGGAGTCCGAGACGAGCGGCCGCACTGCAACTCTCCCCCGCCGGTGGCGCGGAGCTCGCGTGGGATGTTGGTGTCGAACCATTCGGCGACCGGCGCCAGCGCCGGATGCTTCAGGTCGCGTTCCATGGCCTCCCAAACTCGAGGGATCATCGCCAGGTACCGCGGCTTGCCGTCGCGCTTCCAAAGTCGTGCGAAGATGCCGACGATCTTGGCATTCCGCTGCGCCCCCAGGCGGGCGTAGTCCGCAGCGAACTCCTGCTCCACGGAAACCTGCTCCAAGTAGCGGTCGAGCATCGCTCGTTCGAGCTCGGGCGAAACGTCACGGCGTGCGTCCTGAAGCAGCGATACGAGATCGTAAGCCGGATGCCCGACGAGCGCGTCCTGGAAATCGATCAAGCCCTGGGCACCGTCGGGGAGCAGCATGATGTTTTCCGCGTGGTAGTCGCGCAGAACGGTCACGCCGGGATTCTGGCGCGGAAGCATCGGCGTGAGGACCGCGTCCCAAGCCGCGGCCCATGCCGCCTCGTCGACCGTTAGCCCTTGCAGCGGACAGAACCATTCGACGAATAACGCGGCCTCGCGCTGGTAGACCTGCATGTCATAGGGCTCGAACGGGCCCGGCGGACAGGCGTGAAGCGCAACCAGGGCGTCGATCGCGCGCGCGTAGATCGCTTCCTCCTCCTCGGGGTTCTCGTCGAGCCAGTCGCGCATCCGGGCGTTGCCGAAGTCCTCGATGAGCACGAAGCCGCGTTCACGCTCCTCTGAATAGATCGCCGGCGCGCGCATCCCGTGATGGCACAGCCACTTGCCGACGTGAAGAAACGGGCCCGGGTCCTCATTAGGCGGCGGGGCGTCCATCAACATCGCCGTCTTCGCTCCATTGCGGATGCGAAAATAGCGTCGGAAGCTCGCATCGCCGGGTAGCGGCTCGACTTGCGCTCCGCCCCAACCCGCTTTCTCGAGGAAGGCATCCAGTCCTTCCGGCAACTCCAGGCTCATGGCAGGCGCCCTAGCCAATCGGTGCCCGGTTCGACAATCGCCCGTCGCCCGCTACCCGCAGTTTCCAACGCAATGGCGATACAACCGGGCTCGGTGGCGAATCCACCAACGCGCTCGGGCCATTCGGCGATCAGCGCCGCGCCATCGCGATAATCGTCTAGCCCCAGTTCGTCGGCTTCGGCAGGCCGATCGAGGCGATAGAAATCGGCGTGGACCAACGGGAGTCGGAGCGCCGGTGGGCTGTAAGTCTCGACGATGGTGAACGTCGGCGACGGCACTTCCCCGTCATGCCCCAGCGCCGCGATGATTGCGCGCGCCAACGTCGTTTTGCCCGCCCCGAGGCCCCCGGACAAAGCAACCACGTCGCCGGGCCGCAGCCGCTTGGCGATCCGCGCGCCAAAGTCCGCCATTGCGGCAGTGTCGGGCAAGTCGACGATCACTCCGCAACCTTCATGGCAGACTGATCGTCACCGTGGTGCCCGTGCCCTTCTCGGAGGACATCTCGAGCCGTCCGCCGTGCGCCTCGACCAATTGCCGCGCCAGCGGAAGACCAAGGCCGGCGCGGCGTCCCTCCGATGGACCCGGCGTTGCAATCACCCGATAGCCGTCAAGCGCGCGTGCCAATTCGCTTGGCTTCATGCCGGGGCCGTTGTCCGAGATGACGATCCGCGCTCCTTGTTTCCGACGCGATAGCGCCACCAGGATCCGGCCGCTCTCGGGGGTCGCCTCGATGGCGTTGTCGAGGATGTTGCCGATGGCGCGGCCGAGCTGTCTCGGGTCGGCCATGACCGTGCCCGAAGTCCGGTCGCCGCGCAGATCCAACGTCAGGCCCTTGTTCTCGATCGCCTCCTCCCGCTCGCGCACGACCTGGGTAACGAGCGGCAGCAGCTCGGTTTCCTCCGTCGCCATGGGCAGCAGCCCGGCTTCGCTCTGGGTCAGGTCGAGCACACTCTCGATCTGGGCGCGGAGCCGTTCCACCGCAGCGAGGATTGCCGCGACATAGTCCTGCGCCTGTGGAGTCAATTCGCCAGCCACGCCGTTCTGCAACAGCTCGGCGAAGCCGCCGATCGACGTCAGCGGCGTGCGGAACTCGTAGCTCATGTTGGCAAGGAACCGCGTCTTGACGGCGTCCGCTTCCTCGAGCGCGGTGTTGCGCTCGCGCAGCGCGTCCTCGGCCTTCTTGCTGTCGGTCACGTCGAGCACCGTCAGCAGCCCGTTGCCGTCGGGCAGAGGAACCCCGGCGAACTCGAGCGTGCGCCCGTCGGCCAGTTGCACCCGGCCGCCACGCTGCTGGCGGTCGAGCGTCGCCGCGCGGACGACCTCGCCGATCGCCTGGCGCTGCGCGGGCCGCGTCAGCCGGGTGCCGATCTGCTCGAGCAGCGGCTCGATCCGCGGGTGCTCGTCGAACAGCTCCTCGGGCAGGCCCCAGATCAGCGGGAAGCGCCGGTTCCACAGCTGCATGCGTCCGTCGGGCGCGAACACCGCGAGCGATTCGAACAGGCTGTCGAACGTCGCCGTGCGGGTGCGCAGCAGCGTGTCGCGCACGGCCGACAGCGCCAGCTGCTCGGACCGGTCCTCAGCCACCAGCGACAGCCCGCCGTCAGGCATCGGCTGGGCCACGATCCTGAGGTGCGTGCCGTCGCTCAGCGTCCACTGGTCCTCGCTCGGCGAGCCGGCGGTGAACCACCCGCCGAGCTCGCGCCGCCAGGCCGGGAAATCGCGCGCCTCGGGCAGGCGCCCGGCGTCGCGCGCCATGTCGAGGAAGCGGTCGAACTCGAGGGGGTCGAGCCTCGCCGACGGCGGCAGCGAGAAGATCCGCTGGAAAGGCTGGTTGGCAAACGTCAGCCGCCGTTCGGCGTCGAACTGGGCGACCCCGACCGACAGCTGGTCGAGCATCGAGCGCTGCGCCTCGCGGAACGCGCGAAACTCGCGTGCCTGCTCCTCCATCTCCTCGATGTCGATCGCGTAGCCGGCAACGCCCTCTCTCCCGAGCGGCAGGTCGCTGACCCGCAGCGTCCGACGCTGGGTGCCGACGGTCGCCTGGACGATCCGCTCGACCGGCAGGTCCTTGTCGTGCGCCTGCTTGGCGACCTGTGCCGCAGTCAGCCCGTCGACCGCCTCGATCAGTTCGATCTGCTGCCGGACTGCCTCTTCCGCGCTCGGCGCCTGGACCGCCTCGACGTAGGCGCTGTTGACCAGCCGCAGCTTCATGTCCGGCCCGCGGAACCACATCGGCGTCGGCGCCGCCTCGATCAGTCCGACGAGTGCCGCGAAATCGTTGCGCGCCCGCGCGGTCTCGGCCCGGAGCCGCGACAGCTCGACCTGGCTTTCCGAGAAGTCGAACCACCAGACCAGCGCCGCGCCGCCCTGGGCGATCGCCGGGTCGGCCAGGTTTCCGCGCACGGCCAAGCTCTTGTTCGAGCCGCGCGGGCTCATCACCATGCCGAACGGTGCTGCGGTCTTCTGCGTCTTGCGCACCGCGTCGCGCAGCTGCTCGAGGTCGCCGGAGCTCAGCCCGGCCTCCTCGCCGGCAAGCTCGGTCAGGTAACCCGGCAGCTGGTCGAGCCCGAGCCACGCCGCGAGCCGCTCAGGGCCCTCGATCTTGCCGTCGGCCTTGACCAGCAGTGGCACCGCAGGCGAATCGTCGATCATCCGCGCCAACCGGCGCGCTGTGCTGCGGGCGACCTTGGCCTGCCGCGCGCGGCCCTGCGCGGCGAGCACCAGCCAGACGGCGCCGAACGTCCAGCCCGCCAGCAGCAGGCCGAGCAGGACCAGCTCGACGGGGGTCAATTCCATGCGCTGTCAGCTATTAGCCGCAGGCGGCGTATGCAATGGGCGTGAACGAATGCACGCCAATGGCTTGGCGCGGGCCAATAGTTGGGCCATGGTCGCCGGGTTCACCGGAGTCGCGAGGCTCCGGCCCCCGTCGCGGGAGAGAATCCGGCTCTTGGCCGGATCGCCGAAGGAGCAACCGCCCCGGAATCTCTCAGGCGAAAGGACCGCAGCGGGGAACGGACACTCTGGAAAGCGGGCCGCGGCGACGCGGTCCCACCGAAGGGGTAAGCCGGCACCGCCGGCCAAGCTCTCAGGTTTCCCGACAGAGGGGGTGCCGGTGAAGATGCCCGCGGCGGGCATTGCCGGCAATGTCGGGAAGACCGCGATGAGCGATGACGAGCCCCTGCCCCTGCCGCTCGACGCGTGGCATCGCGCGCATGGTGCGCGGATGGTGCCGTTCGCGGGCTACGCGATGCCCGTGCAATACGAGGGCATCGTCGCCGAGCACGAGTGGACGCGAACGCGGGCCGGCCTGTTCGACGTTTCGCACATGGGCCAGCTGTTCGTTTCCGGCGAGGGGGCAGAGGCGGCGCTCGAGGCGCTGCTGCCGATCGACCTCTCGACGCTCGAGCTCGGCGCGCTGCGCTATTCGCTGCTGCTCGGCGAGGACGGCGGGATCCTCGACGACCTGATCGTCGCCCGCTGGCGGCAGGGGTTCTATGTCGTCGTCAACGGAGCGACCAAACACGGCGACATCGCCCACATGCGCGAGCGGCTGCCGGCCGGCGTGGTACTCGAACATTTCGAGGATCGCGCGCTGCTCGCGCTCCAGGGCCCGCAGGCTTTCGCTGCGCTGGACCGGCACGCCACCGGTCCGTGGCCGCTGTCGGCGCTCAGCTTCATGCGCGGCGGCCCTTTCACGCTGGGCGGGGTCGAGGCGTGGATCAGCCGCACCGGATACACCGGCGAGGATGGGTTCGAAATTTCGTTCGCGGCAACCGAGGCCGAGCGGATCGCCGACCTCCTCGGCGCCGAGCCTGAGGTCAAACCCGCGGGGCTCGGTGCCCGCGATTCGCTGCGGCTCGAGGCCGGTCTGCCGCTCTACGGCCATGACCTCTCGCGCGAGACCGACCCGGTCAGCGCCGGGCTCGCCTGGGCGATCCCGAAGCCGCGCCGCGAGGGGGGCGGTTTCCCCGGGCACGCCCGCATCGCCGCTCTGCTCGCCGATGGCCCGCCGCGCCGCCGCGTCGGCCTCTCGCTCGAGGGTCGCCTGCCCGCGCGCGAAGGCGCGCCGGTGCTGGCCGGCGAGAGCGAGGTCGGGCAGGTCACCTCGGGCGGATTTTCCCCTACGCTCGGGCACCCGATCGCGATGGCCTACGTTGACTCCGCGCACGCGGGGCATGGGACCCCGCTCACCGTCGAGGTGCGCGGTCGGCGGCTCGATGTCACGGTCGTGCCGCTGCCCTTCGTCCCGCACCGCTATCACCGCTGAGGAGCCCCCAATGACCCGCTATTTCACCGAAGAGCACGAATGGATCGAGGTCGACGGCGATACCGCGACCGTGGGCATCACCGACCACGCGCAGTCGCAGCTCGGCGACATCGTGTTCGTCGAAGTTCCCAAGGCGGGCACGGTGCTTGCCAAGGGCAAGGAGGCCGCTGTGGTCGAATCGGTCAAGGCCGCGAGCGACGTCTACGCGCCGGTCAGCGGCACGGTCACCGAAGGCAATGGCGCGATCGAGGAGGATCCCGCGCTGGTCAATTCGGACGCGGAAGGCGCGGGTTGGTTCTTCAAGCTAACCCTGTCCGACCCGGCCGAGCTAGACGGCCTGATGGACGCCGCCGCCTACAAGGACTTCGCGGCCGCACAGGCCTGACCGACGGACCCCCCGCATGCGCTACCTCCCCCTTACCGACGCCGACCGTTCGGCGATGCTCGACGTCGTCGGTGCGCCGTCAATCGACGCCCTGTTCGCCGACGTGCCCGAGCACGCCCGCCTGTCGGGGCCCATCGAGGGCCTCCCCCACCACGCCAGCGAGATGGTGGTCGAACGGCACATGGCGGCGCTCGCCGCGAAGAACCTCGCCGCCGGCAGCGTGCCGTTCTTCCTCGGCGCCGGCGCCTATCGTCATCACGTCCCGGCAAGCGTCGACCACCTGATCCAGCGCGGCGAGTTCCTGACCTCGTACACGCCGTACCAGCCCGAGATCGCCCAGGGCACGCTGCAGATGCTGTTCGAGTTCCAGAGCCAGGTCGCCCGGCTCTACGGCTGCGAGGTCGCCAACGCTTCGATGTACGACGGCTCGACCGCGTGCTGGGAAGCAGTGACGATGGCCCGGCGGGTTACCCGGCGGAGGAAGGCACTGCTGTCGTG
The DNA here is from genome assembly GCA_023433305.1 of Pseudomonadota bacterium. Taxonomy (GTDB): domain Bacteria; phylum Pseudomonadota; class Alphaproteobacteria; order Sphingomonadales; family Sphingomonadaceae; genus Croceibacterium_A. The sequence continues at coordinate 50,700 of JAEZCZ010000132.1, forward strand.
CGGGCTTCACCCGCACTACGTCTCGGTCGTGCGCACGATGGCCGGCTTCACCGAGGACGAGGTCGCCTACACGCCGCCGGCCCTGTCGGCCGAGACCGACCTCGAGGCGCTGGCCGCGGCGATCGACGACGAGACCAGCTGCGTCATCGTCCAGTATCCTGACATCCTCGGCCGCATCGCCGACCTCGCGCCGCTCGCCGAAGCCGCGCACGCCAGGGGCGCGCTGCTGGTCGCGGTAGTCACCGAGCCGGTCGCGCTCGGCGCGATCCGCTCGCCGGGCGAGATGGGCGCCGACATCGTCGTCGGCGAGGGACAGTCCCTCGGCGTCGGACTGCAGTTCGGCGGGCCCTACCTCGGCCTGTTCGCCACGCGCGAGAAGTTCGTCCGGCAGATGCCCGGACGGCTGTGCGGCGAGACCGTCGACGCCGAAGGCAAGCGCGGCTTCGTGCTGACGCTGTCGACGCGCGAGCAGCACATCCGCCGCGAGAAGGCGACGAGCAACATCTGCACCAACTCCGGCCTCTGCGCGCTGGCGTTCTCGATCCACCTGACCCTGCTCGGCGAGAGGGGCCTGCGCCAGCTTGCCGCAGTCAACCACGCGCAGGCCGCCAGGGCCGCCGAGCGGCTCGCGCGCGTGCCCGGCGTCGAGCTGGTCACGCCGACATTCTTCAACGAGTTCACGCTGCGCCTGCCGCTCGAGACGCGGCCCCTGGTCCGGTCGCTCGCGGATCGCGGCGTGCTCGCCGGCGTCTCGCTCGGGCGGCTCTATCCCGACGGCGACGGGCGCGAGAATGGCCTGGTCGTGGCGGTGACCGAGACTGTCACGGCGGAGGACATCGAGGCCTATGCCTCCGCGCTCGAGGAGGTCCTGGCATGACGGTTAATCCGAGCGGCTGGCGCCCGGAAGCGCCTACGGCCGAGCCGGCTGGCACGGCGACCTTCACCGGCAACCGTGCGCTGATGCTCGAAGAGCCGCTGATCTTCGAGATCGGCACGACGCAGAGGACGGGTGTCGACATCCCACCGGGGGAAACCTCCTTTGCCCGGCTTGGCGGCCTTGAGCGGACCGCGCCGATCGGCCTCCCCGGCCTGTCCGAACCCGAGACCGTGCGGCACTATACGCGCCTGTCGCGGCAGAACTACGCGATCGACCTCGGGCTCTTCCCGCTCGGCTCGTGCACGATGAAGCACAACCCGCGGCTCAACGAGCAGGTCGCGCGGCTGCCGGGCTTCGCCGACCTGCACCCGCTCGCGCCGATCGATACCGTTCAGGGCGCGCTCGCGGTGATCCACGAGCTCGGCCACTGGCTGGTCACGCTGACCGGCATGCACGCGGTGGCGATGAGCCCAAAGGCCGGCGCCCACGGCGAGCTGTGCGGTGTGCTGGCGATCCGCGCTGCGCTCGAGGCGAAAGGCGAAGGCCACCGCAAGACCATTCTCGTTCCCGAGAGCGCGCACGGGACCAACCCGGCCACCGCGGCCTTCGCCGGCTACGCGGTCGAGGCGATTCCGGCGACGGCGGAGGGCCGCGTGGACCTCGCGGCGCTCGAAGCCCGCCTCGGCCCCGACGTCGCCGGGGTGATGATCACCAACCCGAACACCTGCGGCCTGTTCGAGCGAGACATGAAGGCGATCTCCGACGCGGTCCATGCCGCCGGCGGCCTGGTCTACTGCGACGGGGCCAACTTCAACGCGATCGTTGGCCGCGTCCGTCCGGGAGACCTCGGCATCGACGCGATGCACATCAACCTGCACAAGACCTTCTCCACCCCGCATGGCGGCGGCGGACCGGGTGCGGGACCGGTGGTGTTCTCCGCCGCGCTGGCGCCGTTCGCCCCGCTGCCGTTCGTCGAGAAGACCGCCGAGGGCGGCTACCGGCTGGTCGAGGAGGAAACCGTCGCCCACGGCCACAGCGACAGCTTCGGCCGGATGACCGCGTTCCACGGACAGATGGGCATGTTCACCCGCGCGCTGGCCTACATCCTCAGCCACGGCGCCGACGGGCTGCGGCAGGTCTCCGGCGACGCGGTGCTCAACGCCAACTACGTCCTGCGCAGCCTCGAGGACGTGCTCGACGCGCCGTTCGCGGCGTCGGGGCCGTGCATGCACGAGGCGCTGTTCAGCGACCGCGGTTTCGCCGACGGCATCGCCACGCTCGACATCGCCAAGGCGCTGATCGACGAGGGATTCCACCCGATGACGGTGTACTTTCCGCTGGTCGTCCACGGCGCAATGCTGGTCGAGCCGACCGAAACCGAGAGCAAGGCGGCACTCGACCAGTTCATCGGCGCGCTGCGACGCCTT
>JAEZCZ010000133.1 GCA_023433305.1 Pseudomonadota bacterium
GGCCGAGCGTCGCAACACCTCGGTCCGCAACTACCTGACCGGCCGCGGCATCCCGGCGGCGCGGATCAGCAGCCAGGCCTTCGGCGAGAGCATGCCCCGCGTGCCGACCGCCGACGGTGTGCGCGAGCTGCAGAACCGTCGTGTCGAGATCAGCTACGGTCCGGGTTCGGGCCGCTAAGCGACCGCCTCACGAGGCAAACGAATGGGGCCGGGAGAGCAATCTCCCGGCCCCTTCTTTTTGGGTCATTGAAACTATCGGGTGGCGAGCCGAGAAGGCGCGCTTGTTGCTCGGTTGCGTCAGCCTTCTCGGCGCGCGGCGAGCATGTCGATCAGCGGCCTGATCGAGCTGACGTCATAACCCGCGCCGGCGGCCCGTGCGGCGATCGTGTGGGGATCAGTTCCGGCCGCCGCCTGGGCGAGCGACCACAGCAAGGTCGAGCGCGTGCCCGAACGGCAATAGGCCAGCACAGGCCCTTGCGCTTCGTCCAGCGCCGAGGTCATGGCGCGAACCTGATCTTCGCCGAAGCCGGCATGGCTGATGGGGATTGCCCGGTAGGCTAGCCCGCATTCGGCGGCTTCGGCTGCGATGAGATCGCCCGGAACCTGATCGTCCGATTCGCCCTCGGGCCGGTTGTTCACGATGAGCGCGAAACCGCGCGCCTTCGCTTCGCGGACGTCCTCCAGGCCGATCTGCGGGCTGGCCCAGAACGTCGGGGTCACCTGGCGAAAATCGCTCACGATGCGGGCGTCTCCGCGGTAAGCTTTGCCCTGCGGTTTCGCTTGATCATGTTCAGCACCTCCACGCCGACCGAGAAGCCCATCGCAGCGTAGATATAGCCCTTCGGCACATGGAAGCCGAAGCCGTCCGCGATCAGCACGAGCCCGATCATCACCAGGAACGCGAGCGCGAGCATGACCAGGGTGGGATTGCGATCGATGAAACGCGCGAGTGGATCGGCCGCGACCAGCATGACCCCGACGGTGATGACGACCGCGGCGACCATGATCGGGATGTGGTCGGTCATCCCGACGGCGGTCAGGATCGAATCGACCGAAAAGACCATGTCGAGCGCGATGATCTGCACGATCGCGCTGCCGAAAGTCAGCGTCACCGCGCCGCGCGTCTTGTCGAGGATCTCGCCGGAATCCTGCTCCGGATCGATGTTGTGGTGGATTTCCTTGGTCGCCTTCCACAGCAGGAACAGTCCGCCCGCCAGCAGGATCAGGTCACGACCCGAGAACGCCGTCTCGAAGGTCGGCTCTCCGTATGGGCCCGGCTCCCCGGCGATCCCAAAGTCGAACAGCGGCGTCTGGAGAGTGACGAGCCAGCCGATCAGCATCAGCAGCGCGATGCGCATGACGAGCGCGAGAATCAGGCCGATGCGGCGCGCTCTCTGCTGCTGTTCGGGGGGCAACTTGTTCGAGAGGATGGCAATGAAGATGAGGTTGTCGATGCCGAGCACGACTTCGAGCGTCACCAGCGTCACGAGAGCGAGCCACGCCGCGGGATCGCTCAAAAGGGCCATGATTTCCATCGTTGCGTTCATACGCGGGCCGCGAATCCGCGCAAGGACTCAGCGCCATAAGATGGGCCACGAGCCGCTCGCGTCGACTATTTCTTAAATCGTTCGCACAATGATTTTTTGTAGGCTATATCGCGGAGCACCTGTGGCAGTTCGACTTCGCTCGCGCCGCCGCCGGGGGACAGAAGCGAAGTGAAGGTGCGTTTGGTTCATGGGTTACGATAAAGGACGTCGCGGCCGGGGGCGCGACAAGCGGGACGGTTTCGGAGAAGAAGCGTTCGATCCGTTTTCGAGCGGCCCCCGCTACGGAGGGGATGACTGGCGCTCGTCGGGCGGTGGCGACCGCTTCGGTGGTGGGAATCGTTTCGGCGATCGCGACAGTGGTGGCGGTGGTGGCCGTGGCGGTTTCGGTGGAGGCGATCGCGGCCCGCCGCGTGGCGGCGGCATGCCCGCGCAAGTCGTCGGCACCGGCACCGGCAAGGTGAAATTCTTCAACACTCAGAAGGGCTTCGGCTTCATCCAGCGCGACGAGGGGGGTGAGGATGTGTTCGTCCACATCAGCCAGGTCGAGCGCGCCGGCCTCGAAGGCCTGGCCGAAGGGCAGGAGCTGGCGTTCAACCTGGTCGATCGCGGCGGCAAGGTTTCCGCGGCCGATCTCCAGGTCGTCGGCGACGTGATTCCGGTGCAGCAGAAGACCGCGGGTCCGCAGCGTGAGCTGACCGGGGAGAAGGCGACCGGAACGGTCAAGTTCTTCAACTCGATGAAGGGTTTCGGCTTCATCACGCGGGACGACGGCAAGGAAGACGCGTTCGTCCACATCAGCGCGGTCGAACGTTCGGGCCTTCCGGGGATCAACGAAGGCGACCGATTCGAATTCGACCTCGAGGTCGACCGACGAGGGAAGTACTCAGCGGTCAACCTTGTGCCCGTTCAGGGCTGACGCGCGAAAAATAGGGACTCGGGCCAGGTCCGGCGGTTTGACCGGACCTGGCCTACTCCATAAACGGACAGCATGGGCGGCTCCTGGACATGCTCAGGGAGCCGCCATTCGTCGTTTGCGCAAGACGCGCTTTCCGTAGGACCTTTCCGTGATGACCATTACCCCGCTGATGCCCGTCTACCCCCGGTGCGACGTTCGGCCGGTGCGCGGAGATCACTGCCACCTGATCTCCGAGGACGGCACTCGCTATCTCGATTTCGCCGCCGGTATCGCGGTCAACCTGCTCGGCCATTCGCATCCCGGCCTGATCGGCGCGATCCAGCAGCAGGCGGCCACGCTGATGCACGTCTCGAACCTCTACGGCAGCCCGCAGGGTGAGCGGCTGGCCCAGCGGCTGGTCGACCTGACTTTCGCGGACACCGTGTTCTTCACCAATTCGGGCGCCGAAGCGGTCGAATGCGCGATCAAGACCGCGCGTGCCTACCACCAGCACGCGGGCAGCGAAGAACGCTTCGAGCTTATCACCTTCAACAACGCCTTCCACGGCCGGACGATGGCGACGATCAGCGCCTCCAGCCAGGAGAAGATGCACAAGGGCTTCGCGCCGCTGCTGCCCGGCTTCCGCTACGTCGAATTCAACGATCTCGAAGGCGTGAAAGCCGCCATCGGGCCGCATACCGCCGGCATCCTGGTGGAGCCGATCCAGGGCGAGGGCGGCATCCGCGTCGGCACGACCGAGTTCATCCAGGGCCTCCGCGAACTCGCGGACGAGCACGACCTGATGCTCATCTTCGACGAGGTGCAGACCGGCGTTGCGCGCACCGGCACGTTCTACGTCTACGAGCAATACGACGTTGCACCCGACATCCTCGCGACCGCCAAAGGCATCGGCGGCGGTTTCCCGCTCGGAGCCTGCCTTGCTACCGAGAAGGCGGCGCGCGGCATGACGTTCGGCACGCATGGCTCGACGTACGGCGGCAACCCGCTGGCGATGGCCGCCGGCAACGCGGTGCTCGACGTGGTCGCGAACGAGGATTTCCTCGCCGAAGTCCGCGCCAAGGGGGAACGCATCCGCACACGGCTCGAGCAGTTCATCGGCAATTACCCCGAGCTGTTCGAAAGCGTGCGGGGGAAGGGCCTGATGCTCGGCATCAAGCTCAAGGTCGAGCCGCGCGGTTTCATGCAGCACTTGCGCGACAACCATCGGCTGCTGACGGTCGCTGCCGGCGACGGCACGGTGCGCGTGCTTCCGCCGCTTGTCATTGGCGATGCCGAGATCGACGAGTTCTTCGACAAGCTCTCCGCCGGCGCCGCGGACTTTCCGATGCCGGAAGCCGCGTGATGGGCGCGCGCCATTTCCTCGATCTCGCCGATGCCGGGGGCGACGCCATTGCGGCGATGATCAACGACGCGCAGGATCGCAAGACGGCGCGGCGCGACTGGCCCAAGGGCAAGGTCGACGCCGACGCGCCGCTCGCCGGACGCGTCCTCGCGATGGTGTTCGAGAAGAACTCGACCCGCACGCGCGTCAGCTTCGACATCGCGATCCGCCAGCTCGGCGGCACGTCGCTGGTGCTCGACGCCGCCAGCACGCAGCTCGGGCGCGGCGAAACCGTGGCCGATACCGCGCGCGTGCTCAGCCGGATGGTCGACGCGATCATGGTCCGCACCGACGACCACGCCAAGATCGAGGAAATGGCGCGTCACGCCACGGTCCCGGTCATCAATGGCCTGACCGACCGTTCGCATCCGTGCCAGATCGTCGCCGATCTGCTCACGGTGGTCGAGCAGGGCAAGCCGCTGCCCGGGCTCGAGGTGGCGTGGCTCGGCGACGGGAACAACGTGCTGCACTCGATTATCGAGGCGGCCGGCCTGATGAAGTTCAACGTGCGCGTCGGCACCCCGCAGGGGTACGACCCTGATGACGGCTTCGTGCGGGAGGCGCTGGCGCGCGGCGCGCGGATCAGCCTGACCCGCGACCCGGTCGAGGCGGTCACCGGTGCCGACATCGTCGTCACCGACACCTGGGTGTCGATGGGGCAGGAGCACGTGCACAACAAGCTGGCAGCGATGGCCCCGTTCCAGGTCAACGCAGCGCTCATGGCCCATGCCAAGCCGCAGGCGCGCTTCCTGCACTGCCTGCCCGCCCACGTCGGCGAGGAAGTCAGCGAAGGCGTGTTCGAAGGGCCGCAGTCGGTGGTGTTCGACGAGGCGGAGAATCGCATCCACGCGCAGAAATCGGTGCTGCTGTGGTGCTTCGGGCTGCTGTCCTAGGCGCCTAGGCAGGGTTATTTTCGGCCGGCGCGTTCCCATATGGCGCGGATGACCGAGAGAGAGACCCTGCAAACCGGCCCCGATATCGACCGGCTGCTGAGCTTCACCATTCCCGGCCGCGACGCGCGCGGGCGTGTCGTCCGGCTCGGACCGGTGCTGCACAAGATCCTCTCGGCGCACGATTACGCGCCGGCGATCAAGCACCTGCTGGGTGAGGCGCTGGTCATCACCGCGCTGCTCGGGGGGCTGCTCAAGCGCGCGGGTAGCCAGCTTACCTTGCAGGCGCAGACCGATGGCGGCGTGGTCGAGCTATTGGTCTGCGACTACCGCGACGGCGAACTGCGCGGCTACGTCAAGCACGATGCGGGGCGGCTCGCCCAAATGGGCGCCAACCCTTCGCTCGCGGCGCTGTTCGGCACGGGGTACCTGGCCATCACCTTCGAGGTCGCGGGCGCGGACCAACGCTACCAGGGCGTCGTCCCGCTCGAGGGCGAGACACTCGCCGAAGCGGTGGAGTCCTACTTCGCGCTCAGCGAGCAGGTGCCGACGCTGATCCGCACCGCGGTCTGGATCGGAGCCGAAGGTTGCGCCGCCGGCGGCCTGCTCATCCAGCACCTCGCCGATGCCGAAGGAGGCGGCGAGAGGCTCCACGCCCGAGCGGATTGGCCCGAGTGGGAGCACGTCGCGATACTCGCCCAGTCGGTGCGTCACGAGGAGTTGCTCGATCCTGGCCTGTCCGCCGAGGCGCTGGTTTGGCGGCTCTTCCACGAGGAGCCCGAAGTCCGGGTGCAGACCCTCGCGCATCTCGCGCGTGGATGTCGCTGCTCGGTGGTACACTTCGAGGAAGTCCTGGCCCGCTTTCCCAAGGAGGACCGGCGCGAGATGCGCGACGAGCACGGCATCATTCGAGTCGATTGCGCGTTCTGTTCGCGCGAGTTTCCGATCGAGGACTAACGATTCGCCGCTCGTAGAGGGCGCTTTGCCGCTCGTGGCGAGTGTGTTATAAGTTGAACGCAGGAAGGAGGGCCAGGAATGGGAACGAAGTCTAGTTCGCGCATGACCGGATGGCGCCTCCCGCTCGTGCTGGCGGCGTTGCTGATCGGCATTCCGCTGGCGGGCCACGCGGCCGAGCTCGGCATGCTCGATTCGCTCACCAAGGGTGCGTGGACGCTGCGCATTCGTGATGACGGATCGACCCAACGTATCTGCCTGCGCGATGGCCGCGAGCTGATCCAGATCCGCCACAAGCAGCCGGGCTGCAGCCGCTTCGTCGTGCGCGACACCGCGGACGAAGTCGTGGTCCAGTACACTTGCCGCGGCAACGGCTACGGCCGGACCTCGATCCGCCGCGAGGGCAACGGCCTGGTGCAAATCCAGAGCCAGGGCATCATCGACGGCGCGCCTTTCTCGATCAGCGGCGAAGCGCGCCACGGCGGAAGTTGCTAGTCGCGGTCTAACCTCTTGCCGCGCGGCACGCGCCTGCTAGCGCATGCCCGATGCCTGATCCCAGCCACGATGCAGTCGTCCTGCTGTCCGGCGGCCTCGATTCGATGGTGGCCGCGGCGATCGCGCGCGAAAGCGGGTTCGCGGTTAACGCGCTGACCATCGATTACAATCAGCGCCACCGCTGCGAGATCGACGCGGCGCGGACGATCGCTCGCCATCTCGGCGCCCGGCGCCATGTTGTCCTGCCGCTCGACTTGCGCCAATTCGGCGGATCGGCGCTGACCGACGAAATCGCTGTGCCCAAGGACGGCGTGGATCCGGCCGACATCCCGGTCACGTACGTGCCAGCGCGCAATCTCATCTTCCTCTCGCTCACGCTCGGTTGGGCCGAGGCGATCGGCGCGCACGACATCTTCATCGGGGTGAACGCGCTCGACTATTCGGGCTACCCCGATTGCCGCCCCGAGTTCATCGCCAGCTTCGCCGAAACCGCGCGGCTCGGGACGAAAGAGGGCGCACAGGGTCGCCCCTTCGTCATCCACACTCCGCTGCAGCATTGGGGCAAGGCGCGCATCGCCGAGGAATCGCACCGCCTCGGGCTCGATCCGGCGATGAGCTGGTCCTGCTACGATCCCACGCCCGAAGGGATCGCCTGCGGCCTGTGCGATTCGTGCCGGCTGCGCCGCGCCGGCTTCGCCCAGGCCGGCGTGGACGACGGCACGCGCTACGCCGCCCCGTTGCCAGAGGGCTGAGCGATGGCGGGGGAGGGCACAGAGCAGGGCGTCTCCGACAAGGCTCCCGCCTACAGTTGGTACGCGCTCGGCGTCCTGTTCGTGGTCTACCTGTTCAACTTCGTCGACCGCCAGATCCTTTCGATCCTCGCCAACGACATCAAGGCGGACCTCGGCCTGACCGACGCCGAGCTCGGCTTTCTCTACGGCACCGCGTTCGCGATCTTCTACGCGCTGTTCGGCATCCCGCTCGGGCGTCTCGCCGACGGCTGGAACCGAACCCGGCTGCTCGCTTCCGGGCTAGCGCTGTGGTCGCTCATGACCGCGCTGTCGGGTTTCGCGCGCAACGGGGCGACGCTCGCCGCCGCGCGCGTTGGCGTCGGGATCGGTGAGGCGACCGCCAATCCGTGCGCCTATTCGCTCATCTCAGACTGGTTTCCCCAACGGCTGCGCGCGACCGCGCTATCGATCTATTCTTCCGGCCTCTTCGTGGGCAGCGGGCTGTCGCTCCTCGTCGGCGGACTGATCGTGCAGGGCTGGAACACCGCCTGGCCCGACGGCGGCCCGCTCGGGCTGAGCGGCTGGCAGGCCGCCTTCGTTGCCGTCGGCGCGCCCGGCCTGCTGCTCGCGCTCTGGGTTCTCTCGCTGCGAGAGCCGGTGCGCGGCGTGTTCGAGGGGAGTCCGGCCGGGCATGACCCGCACCCGTGGCGCAGCCTGCTCGGCAACATGCTGCAGATCGTCCCGCCGTTCACGGTTGCCGGTGCCGCGCGGAGGGGCGGCCGCGCGCTCGCGACCAACCTCGTCGCGGCGGCGGCGTTGGCGGCCGCGGCGGTCCTGCTCGGACGTGCGACCGGCAACTTCGCCCAGTTCGGGTTCGTCGCCCTCGGGTACTACGCGGTATTCAGTTGGGCCTCGGCTCTGCGCGCCGACGACCGCGCGACCTTCGACCTGACCTGGCGCAGCCCTGCCTTCGTCGGCGTGATCCTGGCTTACGCCATCGTGTGCTTCGTCGGCTACACGGTCTCGTACTGGGCGGCCCCGTATGCGGAGCGGACTTTCGCATTCGACAAGGTAGAGCTCGGCTGGCTGATCGGCGCCCCGGCCGCGCTCGGCGGCTTCCTCGGGGTCATCGGCGGAGGCTGGCTAGCCGACCGGCTCCACCGCCGATACCCGGAAGGGCGCCTGCTCGTCATGTCGATCGGCCTCGTCGCCCCGATCCCGATCGTCGCGGTCGGCTACTCCACCGCCGATTCCACGCTCTTTCTCGTCTGCGCCTTTCTCGTTCAGATCGTGACGTCGTCCGCGCTCGGCGCGTCCGCTGCGGCGAGCCAGGCGCTGGTCCTGCCGCGCATGCGCGGCATCGCCGCCGCGATCTTCCTGCTCGGCACCACGCTGATCGGGCTTGCGTTCGGGCCGTTCACCGCCGGCTTCGTGTCGGAGGCCTCCGGCAGCCTTGCGCACGGCGTCATCGGCAACCTGCTCGCGATCCCGCTCGGCCTCGCGGCTCTCGCGCTGGCGCTGCGGCATTACCGTCGCGGGCTCGCCGCTCAGGCCGCCGCCGTCACGTCCGCGTGAGCACGCCACAAGCTATCCGGCTGCCCGAATTGCCCGAAGGATCGGTGCGGTAATCGTCAGCGCTCGCGTGCACCACCACTGCGGTTCCGTCGGCGTCGAACAGGCGCGAGAGGACCTCCTCGCGCGAACCGCGCAGCGTCGCGCTCACGGTGCCCGCGCCCGCGCCACCCGTGGTGATGTTGGGCAGGTCGCCCAGATGCGCGCCCGCCGGGTTCTCGTGGCCGTGCTGGCGGGAGTCGGGGTTCAGGTGCCCACCCGCCGAGGTGAAATCGGGCGCTTCGCACGATCCGGTCATGTGCAGGTGGACGCCGTGCACACCCTCGGAAATTCCTGCCACCGCGACAGAGATGTTCACTTGCGATCCGCTCGCCAGCAGTTGCGCCGTCCCGGCCGGCAACCCGCTCGCCAATCGCAGCGTCGCCTGGCCGAGCCGTTCGGTCGGCAGCTCGTCGACTGTGGTGCAGGCCCCAAGTGCAAGGGCAAGGGGAAGGGCGACGAGGAAGGCTCGGGTCATGCGCGGGGTTCTCCTGTTCTGCTCACCAACGGACAGGCCCGATAACGGGTCCCTCTACGGCTCCGCAAGCACGCCCGCCGACACCAGCGCCGCAAGCAGGCCCGAAATCGCCGAGCGCGCTTCGGCATCGACGGTCATCCCGCCCGAGGGCTCCGCAGGCGTCACCGGACGCCGCCAGGCGCCGTCGCGGTAGCGAATGTCCTGCCCGCTCGCGCGGTCGAGCACGCGCATCCCGTCACGCGGCGCGGCGAATATCCAGCCGCCCGCCTGGTAAGAGGCCAGCGCGCCGGCATGCTCCGCCCAATCTCCGGTCGGCGCGCCACCGACCAGCCAGCACTCGCCCTCGGCAGGCGCCGCCGGTGGATCGTCGGCTTCGCCCTCGACCGCCGGATGAAGCAGCGCATCGGCCAGCACATGCGCCTCGTTGACGAATACCTCCTTCTGCGATTGCCCCGCGAACAGCAGCGGCAACCCGAAGCGCGGGCTGGCTGAGGTGAAGACGATCGGATCGGTCATGGCGTGGTCCTTGGTTGCAGTTCAATCGAGGGTAAGAAGCAGCAGCGGCGGCGACAGCGCGAAGCTGCCGACCTGTCGCACCCACAGCGCCTCGCCCGCATGGGCGGCCGAAAGCTGCGTCAGCATCGCCGAAGGCAGTTCCAGCTTGGGCCCGGCCAGCTCCCATCGCAGCGCCGGCTGCTCGGTATCGCCAACGCCGGCGAGGTAAGCTTCCGCCTGCTCGGCGAGCGGCGTCTCGATGGCGTCGGGCCAAGTCCACGCGCCCCGCGCGCGCCGAGTCCAGCGCAGGGTCAGTCCGCCCGCAGCGTTCGAGTGCACGCGCGGATGGACCGGGGCGAGCGGCCGCAGCGTCAGCCCCGGTTCGGCAATAGCGGCGATCACCGGGTCTTCGTCGGCGAGGCCGATCGCCGCGAGGCTCGTCGCCTCACTCGCCGCCAGCGTCGCCGGATCGATCGCCAGCGGGCCCCCGTCGAGCAGCACGAACGGCGCGCCCGCCGCTCGTCCGTTCTGCGCCAGGTGTTCGGTGCCGCCCCGGCCACGCAGCAATCCGCGCAGCCGCCAGCTCGTGCCGCCCAGCGAGACCGCTTCGGCGAACTGCACCACTTCGCCGCCGATCATCGCCCGGTTGGCTCCGGTTGCGATGGCCGCGGCGGTCGCGCTGCCGAGAGCGAAATCGGCCGAGACCAGGGCCACATCCACCGTGGCCGCGCGGTCGAACAGCATCGCCGACGATCGAGGTAGCTCGGTGACCGTCTGCCCGATCACGCTGCGCCGTGGGCCGCTCGCGCCCACCGGCACGAGGTCCTCGCCCCGCACCGCGTAGAGCGCCGCGCCGGTCCAGCCGCGCGACGCAGACGATGCCGCCGCGAAGACCTGGCGCGAAGAGCCGTCGCCGTTGCCGTCCCACGGCAGCTCGAACGCCGCCAGGACGGTCGGCGTCGCCATCAGGTCCGGCGCGGTCATCGCTTCGCCGCCGTCGGCGGAGGTTTGCTGGGTGGCGCCGCGCGGCAGCCGATGCAGCGTCAGCTCGACCCCGCGCTCGCGCCATTCCCAGTCTTCGACCCGCCAGGCTCCGGTCCGGCCCGGCACGCGCACGACCGCGCCCGGAGCGAGCGCCGGGTCGAGCTCGGCCGCACGCCAGGCCATGGTATCGCGCGTCCGCCTGGCCCGCTCGGCCGCCGCATTGATCAGCGTGCGCGCCGCCGCGGCCGTCAGCGCACCCGGAAACTCGATCACCTCGCCCGCCCCCGGGCGAGCCCGTCCCTCGGGCCGCTGCAGTCCGGGCTGATGGTCGCGGCCCAGGTCGTAATAGCGCAAGCCGTCGGGAACCGGCTCGGCATCGGCCTGTCGCCGCCAGGTCTGGCCGCCGGCCCCGCCGAAGCCGTCTTCACCGGGATCGACGGCCGCATCGGGCAGCGCGCGCGGCTGCGCCGGCAAGGCGTCGCCCGCCTGGATCGTGAGCCGATCTTCCCCGGCGTCACAGGCGAGCGGATAGAGCGACCCGATCGCCGTGAGCGACCGGCCGATCGGACCGCCCTCGTCGCTGAATCCCGCGAGACCCGTCAGCGGCCGGTCCGCGTCGACTGCCGCGCGCAAGGGCTCGACCAGCGCGGCGAACTGGACGTCGCCGTCGTCCGCCACGACTTCGAACGTCAGCGCCGGGATGCGGTTGCCGTACTCGGCGAGCTGCAGCCCCTCGAACACGCAATAAGCAAGCCCCCGGAAGGCCGGGCAGGCCGCCCCTCGGTCCGAAGCTATCAGCGGATCGACCGGCTGGTCGCCATGCCCGCGATAGACCCGCAGCGTACCGCCGCTCTTGAGATCGCCCGCCGCCCCGCGCAGCAGCTTGCCGTCGGCCCAGATGCGCCCGAGCCGCCGGATCGGCCGGCTCGACAGCGCGACCGCGAACGAAGCCGAATAGCTGTAGGTCGTCGTCGCGGGCCGCCTCTTGCCGCCGCCGCTGCGCTCGCTGCTTTCGACGAGGTCGGTGGCCCAGACGATAGAGCCCGCCGCGCGCATCGTGCCGAAATGGCGCGGTATCGGCGTGCCATAGCTCGAGGTCGTGACCGCAAGCTCCTTGAGCCGCGGTCCCGCACGGCGCGGCCCACCGAAGATTTGATGATCGAGCTTGTTTCCGATCAGCGAGCCGATGGCGCCACCGATGGGCCCGCCGATCGCCATTCCGACCGCGGTGAAAACCAGAGTTGCCATTTCACCAACCTATCTGGAGAGAAGTCGCCAGTGCCGTTCGACCGGCCCGGGGAGCGGGCCGGGCGTCCGCACGACACGGCCGATGCCCGCATGCGCGTGCACGAAGCCGCCGCCCGAGCTGGCGACGATGAGATGAAGCTGTCCCGGCCCGCAACGGACCAGCAGGACGTCGCCGTCGCTGATCGGGCCTTCCACCTCGACCAGTCCGGCGCCGCGCGCGATCGCCGCAAGGGCACCAACTTCCTGCCGTCGCATCGCGTACCCGGCGGGAGCGGAGACGATATGCCCCGTCGCCGCGAGTGCGCTCGCCACCAGCCCCACGCAGTCGAGCCCGCGCTGGGGATCGCGCCCGTGCAACCGGAACGGACAGCCGATCAAGGCCTCGGCCGCCGCCGCCAGAGCCGCGCCGCTCATCCCGACGGCATCGCGGAGCGAGCGACGAGGTCGTTCCCCGGCAGGAACGGCTCGCCCTGGAGATTGACCGAATTGGCAAAGCGATCATGGCACGTTGCCATCGTGTGGTCGCACCCTTCGCGCAGCAGCGCTCGGGCGCCGGGCTCGAGCCCGGGATTGAGTTCGGTCTCCAGCACCAACCCGTCCGGCCCCGCCGCGCTGACCGGCACCGTCAGTCCGGCCTGCGGCCCGTCGATCCAGCGCAGACTCCCGTCGCGCATCGCCGCCGCATCGGGCCCGCCGGAAAAGCTCACACGGTTCGCTTCGAGGTCCACCGCCGTCAGCACCGCCTCGTGCGTGAACCGCGTCCCGCTCAGCGTGCAGCCGGGCCCGCAGAACCTCGCCCGGCAGGTCGGGCTGGTCCGTGGCACGAGGTCCGCCTCGAGCGCCGTCTTGGCCGATCGCAGCTCCGCCGCATAGCGCCCCGCCTCGGTACTCACCTCGCCGATCTCTCCGCGATAGAGCACCGCGCGTTCGAGCGTGTCCCAGTCCACCACGCCGATCTCGACCCGCGCCCCGTCGAAGCGGCCCTCCGCCAGGTCCGTCGCCGAGATCGAATCGTGCGTCAGCGCGCCTTCCACCTCGGCGCTGTCCGGAGCGAGGTCGGCGCCACGCCGCACCGCGCTCGGCAGCATCCTCGGCGCCGCGCGATGGACGATCCCGTCGAACCACAGGTCGCGGTCATGGCTGGTCAGCCCCAGCGTCGCCCCGTCGCGCCGGTACACACGCCAGAACGTCGCCACGGCTTCGAGCGGCTCGCGGAAGAACACCCGGCTCATGCCGCCTCCCGTACTTCGACCAGCGGCACCGACGGCGCCTCGCCCGCCGCGAAAGCCGCCGCGCTCACGTCGAGCCGATCGCTCGCGAACCGTACCGGCACGTCGAACAGGAACCCGGCCCGCACGTCCGCGCCCTCCGCCGGCGCGGTCCCGAGCACGATCCAGCCGCCGTCCTCCAGCGTCCAGTCGAACGTCGAGGCGCCCGCCACGCTCACCAGGATGGTGTCGAGGCGCGGCCGGCTGATCGCGCGCACCTGGCCGTCCTCGTCGCCATAGCGCTTGCACAGCCGGAACCGCGCCGTCATGCCGTCGCCCGTGCCGATGAGCTGATCGTCCGGCTGCGGCTCGCCGGTCATGCCGTTCGAGCTGAAATCGAACGGGTCGCGCAGCCGGAACCCGCGCGCCGCCCCGCGCCGGGCGCGGAAGAACGCCAGCAACTCGCCGAGCTCGGCTTCGGAGCGCATCCCCGGGCCCACATCGAAATGCAGCCGCGCATCGCTCCAGTGGCTCGCCCGCCGCTCGTGCCCCGAGGCCGTCAGCATCACCGATGTCGCGAATTCCGCGCTCACCCCCGCATCGCGCCCCAGCGCCAGCGGATAGGCCACGTCGTCGAAAGCCTGCATGTCGTCCTCCCCTGAAGTCGCACGTCCTGAAATCGAAAGGTGCGTGAACCCGTCGCGCGCCACTTGCGGCAGCGCCCACACGAACCGCCGCGCCACGCCCCGCGCCGCCGCTTCCTCGATCCCGCGATCGATCCGCCGCCAGTAGGCATCGGCATCTTCGGCCCGCAGCACGAACCCGGCGAGGTAGTCCTGGCTCGCCAGCGGATAGCCGAGCCGCGCCTGCACCGTGGCATAACCGCCCGCCCGCCGGCCCTCGGCCCCCGCGGTCAGCCAGTCGTAATCCTCGAGCTGCAGCCGGTCGTAGGCCGGCCACGCCCATCCTGCCGGGAGGTTCGCGCGCCGCAGCTCGGGCATCGCCGGGTCGAGCACCGTCGGCGTGAACACCAGCAGCATCGTCTCCGCTCCGCCGCCCGCCGCCGCCAGCACCACATCGCGCAAGGCCGCAGTCGAAGCCGCCAACGCCGCGCCCGCCTGGTCGAGCAAACCCATCTGGTTCGCGTCGAGCGGCGCGCGCATGTCGGCAATCTCCGGCGGAGCGCCGCCGAACAGCGCCTGGGCCGCCGCGTCATAGAGCGCGATGCGCCCGTCCGCCGTCGTCCACCACCACGGCTCGCCGATCTGGAACGACACCGGCAGCCCCGCCGCCGCCATCAGCGCCACGAACCGCGCGGCGATCCCCTGCAGGAACGCCATCGCCTCCCCGTTTGCCGGCGACAGCAGCGCCGAGGGCGGCTCCCACCCGGTCAGCCCCGGCGATCCGTCATAGAACCGCTGCTGCCACTCGGGCGGGCAATGCTCGGCGAACAGCTCGTAGGAGAGCGAAGCGATCGGCCGATAACCTTGCGCCGCGCAGCGCGCGAAGTAGTCCGCGTGCCACGCCGCCGCCGGCGCGCACAGTTCCGTCTCCCCCGCCAGCAGCGCGCCGTCCACGCGCCCGAGCCGGTAGAAGTGGCTCATCCCGACGTAGTGGATCACCGCCCCGCGGTACCCGAGCCCGCGCAGGTTCCGCAGCACCCGTTCGGCTGTCAGGTTGTAGCTGTCGTCGAACGCCGTCGCCATGCCGAGGTCGTGCGGCGGCACCAGCACGTCGCCGATCTCGAGCATCGGCCGGTCGCCGTAGCAGGCGATATCCGACATTTCGGCCCAGCCGTTCGCCCGCGCGGGCAGCAGCGCCGGGCTCGCCGGGTCGAACCCCGGCGACACCAGCGACACGAACATCCGGTCGATGTCCGCCGGATGGACCGGATCGTCCGCCTCCCATCCGCCGGCCAGCGCCGAGAACGGCAGCGTCACCACCGCGTCCTCGGGGCCACCCTCGGCATAATTCCACAGCCGCACATACCACGCCCGCGCTGCGCCCAGCGCATCGCGGCCCTCGATCGTCAGCGTCGGCCCGTGCACCGCGTCGAGCGCGACGATCCCGCCCGAGCGCCAGCGAAACCGCAGCGTCGTGCGCGAATAGTCGCGGTCGGTCTCATAGCGCAGCAGCGGATGGTCGAACCGGTCCGCGCTCTCCCAGATCAGCCCGGCGAGCGCGTCCGCATGGTGAAATTCCAGCTCCACCCGCAGCGCATCCGCGGCCGTCGTGACCACCGCCGCCATCATCGGCCGCGGAAAATCCACGGTCCAGAACCGCGGATCGAACCGCTGGATGTAGTCGAAGTCCTGCCCCCGCCGCGCGCGGGCCAGCCAGAAAGCCATACGATGTCTCCTAATCCTCCCCGGCACGGGGAGGGGGACCGTGCGCAGCACGGTGGAGGGGGCTCGCGCCCTCACGCTCCCTCGCGCCAGCCCGCCAACCCCCTCCGTCAGCCCTGCGGGCTGCCAGCTCCCCGCGAGCGGGGAGGATCAACCCTCCCGCAAAACCCGCCGCACCTGGCTCGCCACCTGCCGCGACGAGCGCCGCAAAGCCGCCGGCGCGCTCTCGCCCTTGGGCGCCGCCACCTGGATCGAAACCCGCACCTCGCGCGGAGCCGCCGCCGCCGTCTCGACCCGCCCCGCCGCAGTCGGCACGAACACCTCCGGCCCGCGCTCGCCCACCCAGTAGGCCGAACCCGGCGCC
>JAEZCZ010000045.1 GCA_023433305.1 Pseudomonadota bacterium
CCCGCCTCGGCCTCCTTCAGCACACCGATGATCTGCTCTTCTGAAAACCTCTTACGCTTCATCTCGTCCGTCCTCCGTCAGGGCCGGACTCTAATCGAGCGTGGAGGAAAATCAGGGGGTCACGTCACTGACGGCCAGCAGCTCATATCGGTAACTGCAACTGCTGAGGAGGGGCAGCAGAAGCAACACAAGAGAGTGTCGAGCGCGCATGGGGCTTTTTACGTGAGATCGCCTTCGTCTGCTATGGCGTCGGGACCTGAAGGGCAGACTTTACCCAATCGCCCCCATTTCCTACCTTTCGGCTAGCGACCCATTGCGGGCGTTGTAGAATTCTGCATTCTTACACGATGCTCCGCATCTGGCGCCTATGTAGCCCCTCTACATGGAAGGCTCTGCGGCGAGCGACACCGGCGCTCTTCGGAGCGGTCAGGCACTTCGAACGCCGCGAATATGAACTTGCATTGCGTTCATTCGAGATCGTCCTTGAACACCTGCCTAAGCCTGATCCCTCCTACTTCGCGTTCCACGCCTATCTTTTGCTTTTGACCGGATCGGCCGCGACAGCGCAGGCGTGGGAGCATGTTGTCCAGACGGCAGAAGGAGATGACGGTAAGACCGCCCGACATGCGGCGGCAGTTGCGAAGTACTATCTCGCCAGCTTCGATGGCTCACCCGATGCATTTCAGCAATGGAGACAGGCGGCCGAGCTACGACCCTCGCGCGGACTAGCGGCATATATTCAACTGCCAGAAATGGCGTTGGCAACTTGACGCGGATGTCCATTTCTCACGCCGTTCAGGCCCGTGCCTCACCATCCCAAGAGCGGCGTGACAGGTCTTGCCGGCGCACTCCTGAATCCGCATTTCTGGTGCCGACGCGATTGCGGACATTGGCTGTTCGTGTGAGCATTACCCCGTGGTGAGCCGTTCTAGTATCGTAAGACGTTTGCGGCGTTCGGCTGATGCTCGCGCTGCTTGAGGCGATCTTGGAGGCTTTCTTTATCGTCGGGCCACCTTCGGCCGAAGACGATGACCGAACCGTTAGCCGAGGGTGCTTGATTTGGTCAGTTGCTGTGTTGGTGCTTGCCTCGATTACTGTGGCGGTGTTGCTCTTCTCGTGAATCCCTTGGCTTAATCGCCGGAGGAATACTCGCAATTTCAGTTGAGGCTAACGTCCGCTAACCACCCCGCTCAAGCCGTTGCGTGTAGTGCAGCGCGATCCCCACACCGGAGCTGCAGCTTCGGCCGGCCTGCACCGGAAATCCGCATTTCTGGTGCCGACCCGGTTGCAGACATTCGGAAGAGTTCAGTCGGGGGCAATCAGATCGGAGCCCGGTGGGATATCGTAGTTTGCCACCGCCGATTGCCTAATCTTATAGCCATCATCCGTGAGGACGAAGTCTTCCGGGTTAGGTAGACCTCCTGCAAGTATCGGCAACGATTTCGTCTCGGGCCATCTTTCGCGAATCAGCTTGATGGCAGCGTCTCTGAACGGCATTTCCTGTTCCGGGTCCTCTCCCCGGTTGAAGGTTGCCCAGACCCTTCCACGGTGAAAGAGATCGCTCACTGTGGCTACGAGTTGATCGTCGTCTTTTCCTCGCCATACCGTGACTGAAAGCGTCGGGCGCTGGTTCGGCTCCAAGATGCCGCTATCAGCGTAGTAACGCGCGGAACGAAGGCTCACATCATCTACATGAAGACCGCGGTGCCGACTGGCCTCGTCGCTCAACAAGGTAACCAGTTCTTCGCGCTCTGTCTCTACATCCAAAGGTATTTCGACAGCCTCAACCCAGTGGGCGGCCTCTTGATTGGGCGTGCAGCCGAGCAAGAAGAGGGAAAGTATCCCAGCTGTAAGTCGCCAACGCATATCGCCAGCTACCAGCTTCCGCCGATCAGGGGAACGTCCGCTTCCCACCCCGTTGCAGTCGGATCAGTGCGTTTGCGTTGCCTCCAACAGCGGCCATCGGGCGATGCCCGACGGCCGCATTGTTGGTCAGATCTCGGTGCGCTCGGCGAGGAGGAGCGCGTCCTCCACATCCACGCCCAGATAACGAACGGTGTTCTCGATCTTGGTATGACCGAGCAAGATCTGCACCGCGCGTAGGTTTCCGGTCGCCCTGTAGATCATGGCGGCCTTAGTGCGACGCATCGAATGCGTGCCATAGTCTTCCCGGCGCAGTCCGATGGCTGTGACCCATTCGTCTACAAGCCGAGCATATTGGCGCGTGCTCATTGGGCGGCTGAGATCAAGACGACTAGGAAAGACATACCCGTCAGCTGGGGCGCCACGACGCTGGAGCCATGTTGCGAGGCTGCCGCGAGCGTCAGCGGTAATCTCGAACTGCACCGGTCGTCCTGTCTTTTGCTGGATGACGAGAGCGCGGTTCCGAATATCCGAGCCCGCCACAAGATCACTGATCTTGAGTTTCACGAGGTCGCAGCCGCGCAGCTTGCTGTCGATGGCAAGGTCGAACAGCGCGCGATCGCGCAGCCGCTCTTCTCGGTCGAGGAAGAAGCGGATCGCCCAGATCTGCTTCTGGGTAAGCGGTCGCTTCGTTCCCACGTTCTTGCCAGCATTCCAGGCCACGCGGTTGTGCATCGCGGGATCTAAGTGCGAGTAGGTCATCGTCATTCTCCGTGGGCCGTGATTGGCCATGGAGAGAACGGGCGCGGGCCGGCCGGCCTCGACACAAAGCGGCCATTACAGCGCGGGTCTCTATGACGGCTTTCGGGAGAGGCCGGCGATTGGCCTAATGGCCGAAATGGGGCGCTTAGCCGTCTGGCGGTTTGTGCAGGACCGGTCCTGCGGCTCCTGGGCCGGTTGCTGACCGGCAGCTTCAGTCTCAGCAGCGAGCGAAACAGACATTGCTGTCAGAACGCAGTCATCAGGTCTCGCTGGCCCATCCACCCGTTGATCAGAATGACGGATTCCGTTATTTCCGATCTAGGGTCGCATACAGTCTGGGTCACTGATTCCGGTCCGAGTGTGCGAGGGCAGATTCCATGGACAAGCTGGATCCTTGGGGGCGGCGCCTGCTCGGTCTTGCATTGGTGGCCAATGCGCTGGTGGTCACAGAGTCCGCTCAGGCTGTTTCCATCGATGGCCTCCAGGGGTCCGGGTTCGATCACATCTACGGCAGTTATGCGCCGGACGGCGACTGCGCTCGTGAGCCGCGCGTGACGATCGCTGAGGCCGGCATGACCTTCCGCGCGGATGGCCGAACCGTAACGGCGACGCGGATCGAGTACGCAGCGAGCTTCTTCGGAGGGTTTTACGAGGGCATTGCGCTTGCGTTCTTCCCTTTCCCGCGAAGCGACAGCGACCTTGGCCCTGTGCTCATGTACGTGAACGAAGATGAAAAGCCGGGCACAGTTCGCATCGAGACCAATGCCGAGCCGGGCCAGCGGCTCGATCCCATTCATGCGGAACTCGCAGGAAGCTATCAACTCTGCCCAGGCACGGGCAGCGGCGGAACGCCCCCGGCCGTGACCGAAGCTGTTCCGGTTCCCGGAACGCCCCTCGAGTGGGCCAATCTTCCCGGTCTGGTGGGCCGCTATCCCGGAAGCTATGCCGAGGACAATATCGACCTGTTCGGCAAGGGCGCCATTGCCGCCGCGTTGCGCGCGGTGCTCGGTGAGAAGATGTCAGTACTCGAGATCAATCTCTCGACTGTCACGCCCCTTAAGCGCGAAGGCAATCTCTACTACATCATGGGCAACGCTCCGCACCGCGGCGGGGAGGATCAGGCCTATGTCCTGATCGACGCTGCGAGACGGGCGGTGCAGGTAGGACTTTGGGAACAAGGCAAGCTGACGGTTTACGTCCCTGCGAGCGGCCGCCTGCCCGAACCGTCCGAAGTCGGCGCGATGCTGGCGCGCAGCCCCGGTGAGACGGCCAATGCCGCGCCGGGCACGCCATGGGAGGTGTTGCCCGTGCAGGGCCGGGCGCCGGTCGCCTACGTCGAGGCCGCGGCCTCGCCGAGCATCATCTCGATCACGGTCTATTGCGAGAATGGCCGGCCCTACATGGCCATGCTCCTGGATAAAGCGGGCACCGGCGCGCGCAGCACCATGACCTGGAACTTCGCTGGGCGCCTGGTCGATATTCCCGTCCAGCGGGCAAACGATGCCGGGACTTACTGGGTGGGAGGCATCGAGGGCACATCGTTGATCGAGCACCTCATGACGCAAAAGGAAATGGCCTATCTGCGTATCGATGGTCGACTTGAAGGCGAAGCCTCTCTCTACAACGCGCCTGCGGCCCTTCGCGCAACCATGCGCCAGTGCGTGAACCTCTGAAAAGCGAAGTGTGCGTACCGCTGAGGGGCCGCTAGCCGACTGCCCGCTTTGGAATTCTGCATCATCAACTGCGGACCATCGGTCAAAACGAATGCGGCCGGAGGCACCTGGGAGTGGAGGTGGGATAGAATGCAGAGTGGGTCGGGTCGCGTTAGGCAAGTGGCGTGGTAGCGAAATTGGGATTTTGACAGAATGGCAGCAGCCATTCTCGGACGTCGGGTGGGCCCACCTGATCAGCCTGCTCTGCGAAGTGCGCGACCTGCTGAGATAGCGAGGTCTGACCTGCACGGGTTTGTATCATCAGTCGCCATAGGTCGTGGCGAGCCTCGACATGTCGGCCTCACCCTGACCAGGATTGGCATAGATGACCGCCTCCTCCTTGGCGTCGAGTGCGGCGTCGAAAACGATCCACCGCGCCTGTTCCATGGACTTGCCGTCGAGGATGTCCGTGATCCCCATAAGTTGCGACAGAGGGACCAATGCGGTGACGAATGCCGCATTCATCGTGTCCCGCGTTTTCCGATTCTGCAAGAAGTACATGAGCGCGTGTTTCAGCCGGCTCCGTTCCGGTTGCGACGGGTCGTACACGAAGGCGATCAGATGCCGACTGGCAGCCTTCGCCTGCTCTGCGGCGGCAGCCAGCGTGCCGTGCGGACGAACCTCCTTAAAGTAGTCCGCCTCGGGCAATGCACTGTTCGGGTCCTCAAGCGCTCCCACGATCCTGGCTGTAACCTCATCTCTGATGGCCTCGCGGAAATCGTCGCCGTATTCCGGCTCTGAGATGCTCGTGCGGTATGCCGTGCGGCCGGATAGCGACACTACAATCTCGTCACCCGCCTCGACCACCTCATACGTGATCGAGACGATCGTCTCGTTGGTTCCCGGCAGCTTCCAGAATATCGTGTTCCTAGCCTTGCCTGCCTCCACTGCATAACCCGTCTGACCTTGCGCCAGCTTCGACTTCAACGACGCACTAACCGAGCCGAAGACCTCAGCAACTTTGAGTGACGCCATCGCCATCCGCTCCGCCGACTGCTCACGCTGGAACGTCGCGCCGCCACTGAGCAACTCCACGATGCGAGTGATGTTCGCCTCGGCCCGACCGCCTGCGAGGGGCGGAGCCAGTAGGGCCGTCAAGGCCGCGCGCATAACGGCCACGTTCGTGTAGCGACGGTCGATCCGTGGCGCAAAACAGTTGTCAAAGACAGCCGCCAGAGAAGCGAAGCGGCGACCAGCCGCCGACTGCAGCAGCGCGAGGCCATTTGAGCGTTGGTGCGGCATCCTACCGTCCTGATCCTCCAGCACGTCGGGATGTGATCCGGTGAGCAAATAGAAGAGGATGCCGCCGGCAAAGGAGATGTCCGAGCGCGGATCCTGCTTCGCTTTGCTGCCCGCGGACAGTTCGGGTAGTCGCAAGAACCTGTTGCCCACCTCCTGCCAGTCCTCGGTCTGGAAGTCGGCGTCTTCTATGTCATGCCAGTTCAGGCCAAAGTCGAGCAGCCATACATCCGCGGGATCGGAATTCTCCAGGATGATGTTGTCGGGTTTGATGTCACGGTGGACGCAAGCTTGGCCGTGGCAGGCTTCGACGATATCGAGAAGACGGCTCACGACCGCGCACGCGGTCTCGAGCGATACCTCGGCTTGTAGTTCTCGCCATTCGCGCAGCGTCGGGCCATCAACGAACTGGGTGACCAGGAATGGCCTGTAGTCCAAATCGGAATGCCGATGCGCGTTGCTTTCCATCAGCTTGGGCAAACCCTCGATCTGGAAGGTGCTGTACGCGCTCGCCTCGCGGTAGAATCGCTTCCTGCGCTCGACATCCTTCGGCGATTTGATCACCTTCAGGAAACCAGACCGACCATCGTCGAGTCTCGTCGCTTTGAAGGCCTCGCCCTGACCGCCACCTGGTAATTTGTCGATGGCCTTCCAGCGCTCCCTCCACTGCCGCGCGTCGACCCAGTCCGATTCCGTTTCAGTCGTCATGTTGGCATCCTAGCGCGCCCGCGCGCTCATTAGTCGCAGAATAGCAGTGTCATGGAGAGGCCCGCCTTTCAGGAACGGTTTCGCGGGATCACCGGCCCCGTGAGCGTGCGAATACGCGTCGCACGGTCGCCTGCCCCTCGGTTTCGAGTACATAATCATTGGCAAGGTCAGACCGGTCATACAGTCCGAACTCATCCGGCGACCGGGCAAGCTCGTAACCAGACGCGTCGAGCCAGATGACTTCGTCCGCACCAGTCATCGGCAGAACATTATAGCGTTTCATGGCGCCGGTAGTCCCGGTCAGTTCGGCTTCCTCCGGCACAGCCTCGGCCCGCTCCCGTTCGCGGGCGGGCAGGCTGCGTTCCCAAGCCAAGAACTGCTGGGGATCGATCAGGTCTTCGGACGTCGACACTTCCATCTCCTCGTCGAGCCATTCCTCGAATGCTGGCCTCAGTGCTTCGGCATCCTCGCGCGTCTTCGCGCGTCCCTGCGCCAACGCGAAGGCGACAAAGGGGTCGAGCGTTCCCCAGCGCAGCAACTCGCGCGCCCAGAAGCCGAACCAGGGGAGTCCCGTTGTGGCCTTCCAATCGGCAAGTGAGGGAACGGCGAGCGGATCACTGGCACCAGCGGTCCATTTCTGCGCGACGACCGCGCCGATCGCGACCCCCAAGCGGAACTCCAGATTGTCGGCGACGAAACGCTGGCGTGCGCGAAGATCGCCGGCTTCGGGCACTTCGCCGCCCGGCGCGCGCATCCACCAGCTCAGTACGTCGGTCCAGGCCTCGAGGATCTCGCGATCGCCGACCGTGTCGCGCACGCGGAAGCCAAAGCCGCGATCCTCCTTCAAGAGCTCGCCCAGGGCTTCAAACCAGGCCAAACGCTGCGCTGGGGCCTCGGTACCATAATCGACGGCAACCGCCAGCAGGTCGGCGATTGCCGGCGCGATCGCCTCGAACCGCCTGCCGACATAGGGCGAGAAGCCATATTGGTAGAGTCGACGGCGCTCGTCCGCATCAGGATAGATATCCTCGACGATTGCGCGTCCGCGCCGAGTAACGGCCTGCTCCAGCCATGCCTCCTGGGCCGCCGCAGCAACAGTGAATGTCTTCTGCCAGAGCGCGGCCAGCTTGGCTTCGGCCTGAGGTCCGTCAAGATCCGGGTCAAGAAGGCTGAGCTCCTCCAGCGCCGTCATCACGAACGCGTCCAGCTCGTCGACTGTGTCCGCCAGCCGAGCAAATCCGCCAGATGCGCCGGTCCCGGCATCATCACTGACCTCGCCGGGTTCGACTTGTTCGAGCCAGTTGAGGAAGGCCTCGTCGGTCAGATGCCCGAAATAGAGCCGCGCCTTGTCGCGCAGTTCGCTGAGCAGCATCGCGAGTGGACTAAGCGTCGCATCGCCCGCCAGCTCGTCGAGCCGAAGCTTCTCGCGCAACGCGTCATAATCGTCACGCAGGGCATCCATCTGGTTGCGCTGGGTCTGCTTCTGCGCATTGGCGGTGGTGGCGATCGTGGTGGGCAAGGCGATTAGCGTCAGCCCTTCCATCCCACGCGTCGCGCCCGGTCTGCCGGCACGGCCGGCGAGATTGCGAAACTCGGCCAGGGTATAGGGTGTGATGACTGGCCGCTGCTCAACGTTGTCATAGGCGCTGCGCTTGAGCGAGGTGACGAAGATGATGTCGAACGGAAGGTTGACGCCTTCGGTGAGCGTCGCGGTCGCCACAGTGATCGGACAGATCTTGTCGTCGATCAGCGCCACCATCAGCCGCCGCAGCCGTTGCGGCATCTGGCCATGGCTGGTCGCTATCCCACGATCAAGCAGCTGCACCTCGTAAGATTGCGCCCCGCAATAATCGACGCAGGCTGCCCGGGCTTCGGCGAACAGGTCACCGCCCCTTCCCTCGGGCGGCACGAAAACCGGCAGGCCCTGCCAGGTCGGAAGGTCGAAGGATTCCGCATACCATCCCATCGTCTGTTCGGGCCGCTGGGCCAGCGAGATGAGGATCCGGCGATCAGTCGCGGCAAGGTGCAGGGCCGTCCAAAGCACGGTCACCTGATTGAAGCGGTAGAGGCTGGACCGCATCTGAGGGGGCAGCTGCGCCATCGGAGGGATGGTGAGATTGAGGTAAACCGGGGCATCACGGCCCTGCACGTAGAGCGGCCGCCCGTTCATAAGCTCAAGCAACATCGTGCTGCGCCGCTCCGATGCGGTCTCGAGCACACCGATCACTTGCCGGGTGCTGCGATAGCGCGTGCCTATCGCTGCTGCGTCGGCGGAGCCCTCCATCCACCGTGCGACGGGTCCGGCGGCGCCGCCGGCGACCGCGGTCAGCGCGATGCGAACGATGTCCGGCGCCTGGGTGAGCAAGCGCGCGACGAAGCTTTCGAGCCTGAGCGAGCGGCTGCTATGATCGGCGAAGTCGCTGCGGCCGCTTTCCGTATCCTCGGGCAGAACCTGATGCGCCTCGTCGACGATCAGGAGCTTGAGGCGGCTGAGCAGCAGCGGCGCGAGATAGCGCATGAGCGCGTCGGCCTTTTCGACCGTCGCGATAAGCACAGTCGGGCGGTCGGCGTTCAGCCAATAGTCGGTTATGCCCCAGTCGGCGCCGCCATAGAGGCCGGTGATGATGAGATCGCGGCCGAGCTCGGAGGTCAGTTTCGCCTCGACCTCACCGGCGAGCGCGCGGGACGGGACGAGGTACAAGGCCAACGGCACGACCTCGCCATGATCGCGCAGCAGGAGTTCCTTCACGAGGCCGAGATTGGCGACGAGCGTCTTGCCCGATCCGGTCGGCGTGCAGAGCGCGAAGGACGAGTTTTCGAGCAGGCGGGTGAGACCGGCGCGCTGCGACGACCACAATATGCCGCGACCGCGCGAGAACTGGTCACGCGCAAAGGCCAGCATGCGCGGCATGCGCTCAAGATTGAGTTCGCCCAGCGCGCGGACTGAATGATAGATGCTGGCGTCGGCAAACCGCTCGCCGACCTGCCGCAACAGACTGATGAGCAGCGAGACATCGTCGCTGAAGGTGCGCAAGGCCATGGCGTCGAGCGCCTTGAGCTTCGCAGCGGCCTTGGCGAGGCGGCCATCGTCCCCACGCCGGATCGAATCCGCGAACAGGCCGAGCGCGCGAATGAGTTCGACCGTGAAATACCAGCTGAGCCTGTCATCCTCGTCCTCTTCGAGGATCAGACGGGAAGAGGCGGAGTCGGTTAGGTCGCCATTCTGATCCCAGAAGGCCATCGCTCGGACGAGCACAGCGTCGAAATCGGCCTGGAGGAACGCGGCGAAGAGTTTCGGGCCGTCTTCCTCAAGATCGAGCTGTCCGAGAAGACCCGACGCCATCGCGGGCAGACCGCCGAGCTGAAAGGCAGCGCCGGCGAGCAGTTCGATCGGGGCGATCGTCCGGATGTCGTCTGCCGAACGCGCCAGCCATTCGAGGATCTCGCCGGCACGCCGGTAGCAGTCGATCGCGCGCGGCGCGTCATGGCCTTCGATCTCTGCGAAGATTTCGGCTGCCTGCAACAGGCTTCGCGCATCCGCCAGCTGACCTTCGGAATCTCGGCGGTCCCAGCCGATCGTGTCGACCTGCCAACCGATCTGGAGGCAACGGACATAAGAACGCGCCTGATTGGCAGATATCTCGTTTTCAAGCGCGAGCCCGATGCGGGCGCCATTGGCGATCTCGAGCCGCTGTGGGTCATTTGCGGGCATCAGATGGCCCAGAGCGCGTCATAGACGCCATCGATCAAATCATCGCCGTCGTTCAAAATGAGTTCGACTACCTGCAGGTCATGCGGTGCCGTGTATTCGTCTGGCACCGCCTCCAAGGGGATCAGCGATGTCTTGGACTTGCGGCTGGGCACATCGCCGCCCGAGATCATGATCAGGTTGGTCCGCGGCAGCGGTTCTGCATTCCTCACCACCAGCACACGGTCGAGCCTCGCGATCGCGGCAGAATAGCCGTTAGGGTCGATTTCGCGAAGCAGGCGCTGCAATTGTCTCAAGCCGTGCGGCGCTGGGATGTCCCGATTAATCTGGAACCAGATACCCTTGCCGTCGTGCTCAAGCTCCTCGGTATTCGGGTTCTTCTTCTTTTTGCCGTACATCAGCTCGGCGACGACGGCCGGCTGAAGCTTCTTTCGCCATTTGGCTTCACCCGCGATGAACCGCTCTATATCACCCTCGTCGTTGAGCGCGAGCGCGAGGAAGTCGGAGCCGCGCCTACCATAAACCTCGCGCTTCCGTTCTTCATCCCGGACGAGCGCGAATAGATAGGCCTCTGCATCCTCGTGATAACGGAAGAGGAAGACCGGGATCGTCCACTTATGGCTGCCGATATAGTCGTAATGCTCGGTGAGCATGCCGGCCATGACTTCACCGAACAGGCCACGTCGCGTGATCGACGGCAGGCAGGTCGGATAGGTAATATGCGCAGCGGGCTCGTCCGCATCGGGGTGAAGCTCGATACCCATCTGTTCGTGGAAGAACACCCGCGCATCTGCATGCGCGGATTCGAAGTAAGCCACGAAATCGGCGATCAGCTCATCGTCGCAAGCGCAAGCTTGCTCAAGCAACAGGTGGCCGTAATTGTCGACATCGCTCGGGTAGGCCTTAAGCCATCGCGCCAGCGCAGCCTTAGGTGGTGGGCAATTATGCAAGGTCAATTTCGAACTCCCCCGCGCCGTGTGTATGAAAATCTGGCGACGGCATGAAGCGCCAAAAGGACTTATCTGCGACATAGTTGCTTTACCGCTGCCTAATCGTGACCACCGCGAGACCTATTGGCGCGCGCACGATCCTGCGTCTTCCGCCTTTGCAGCAGCATCGAGCAGAAAAAATGGCTGACCCAGCGGATGAGGAGGACTGTCCTGGCCAAACCGCTCGAGCCTAGATGCGTACGAGGTTTGGCGTTGCGTTCACAGTTAGATGGCGAACGGCAGGTTTCGGGACCGTGCCGGTACAGGCCGAACGACGGAGATGAGGGCGCGAAGCTGCCATCGGCGGCGCTTCCATCCAGGCTCATGACCGCCGGTCGATCCCCACCGCAGTCGAATCTTTCGAGCATCGCCCGGAAGTTGGGTGACAGAAACAACGCGGCCTGCGGCATCCCCTCCACCCCAACGTTGACATCGGCCCCGTGAGCCAGCTCCCAACCTAGCTCGAGCGACGACCGCCGCCTGAACTCGTCAGCGTCATGAGCAAGCAGCGGCAAGGTGCACCGTGAGGCTCTCGCCGGTGTCGAAGTCCTCGACCGTGGCCATCCAGATACGTCTCGGCGGGTCGGCGCGAACTTCGGTCACTTCCCACGGGTACGGCGGCGGCCGGTGCGGATCCTAGTCAAAAGGTGGCGGCGCGACCTTCCCGGTCGCCAGCATCTCGTGCGCGCGTTCGACGATGGCCTGCACCTGCTCGATCCCGGCGATGCCCTTCTCGGCGAGACGCCGAGCCGCCGCCTCGGAAGGCGGCGGCGTGTTTCGGCGGCCGGTCACGCGGCCTTCTCCTCGGCGGCGAGCCAGGCCCTCCAGGCATCGCGAGCCTTGCGGTAGCCCTTGTCCGAGCAAAGCGGATGGCAGGGACCGCCGAGCCCGTTGATCGTGATCGGGCGTGCCAGCACAATGCAGTGCACATGGCTGCCGTAGCCGTTGAGCCCGGCCATGCTCGGAACGTGCGCCACCATGATCACCGGAAATCCGCGGAAGTGCGAGCGAGCGTAGGCGCGTGCGCGCTCATAGCCGACATGCCAGGGCTCATCGGGATCGAGCACGATCTTCGCCTGGACCATGACGTGGCGTTCGAACGATGGCAGCCTCTCGTCGACCTGCCGCAGCAGGAAGGCGAGGTTCGCGTAATCGCTCGGCGCCGTGTCGGGGAGCAAGACCTCGACCTTGGCGGCCTTGCCGAACACCGGGTCGTCTCCAGGCTGGATCTTCTTTTCGACCCAAGGGGTGATGCCTTCGCGTGGGCCGAGACCTTCCCACCAGTAGCGGGAGAAGAAGAAGCCGGGGTGCGCGGAGTCACCCCAGGCAAAGCTCTTGAGCTCTGCGGGCTCGATCGCGGTGGTGGTGGCGAGCTCCACCACCTTCTTGGCGATCGCGCGGGGCTTGGCGGTCTTTGTCTTCGCCATGATCAGATCCTCCCCTCGAACGAAGGGTTCTCGATCGCGAGGACGATCCCGGCCTTGCGCTCCTCTGCGCTGACGAACGGGGGCGT
This sequence comes from Pseudomonadota bacterium, assembly GCA_023433305.1. GTDB lineage: Bacteria > Pseudomonadota > Alphaproteobacteria > Sphingomonadales > Sphingomonadaceae > Croceibacterium_A. The sequence continues at coordinate 12,496 of JAEZCZ010000045.1, forward strand.
GGTGACAGGCTCGAGGCCCTTGTAGCTGGCCCTGATGTAGAGCCCGCTACCGGCGCTGGGGATCAGCCACAGGTCGCCGTCGCTGCGGCGCCACGCGACAAAGCGGCACAGCCAGCGGTCGGCATCGTGGAACCGGACATCGAAGGTCGTGCCCTTGTCTGCGTCGAAGCGCAGCAGGAGCACATCCCTGCCACTGGCCGCACCAATCGTCTCGGCCCGCTCGAGATAGAACGGATGCGGGCATCCGGTCCCGGCGAGGACGAGGTTGGGGATCGGCATCACGATCGACTGCTGGAGGAACGGATCGAGCGTGCTGCCGTCCTTCCCGATCACCGCATTGATTGCGGAGGCTACTGCCCCCATCCGGTTGATCACCCGCTGGGTGGTGAACCAGGAGGTCTGCTGCTCTGCTCGCGGCGCGAGCGAGATCATCGTATTCATAGACTTGTACTCTTCTTGTGGTTTGAGGGTGCGGTCCGCGCGCGGCTTCGTTGGACTCTTTCATCCACCTGCCCGGACCACGGGCCTCACTTCGT
>JAEZCZ010000039.1 GCA_023433305.1 Pseudomonadota bacterium
TGTTTCTAGGTCACGGATACTATCCGTAATTTAACGCGGCAGGGCCCCCGTCGGGCGGGGAGCCGGGGAACCTCCTGGCCCCGTCGCCCGCCGAGCGCCGTGCGCCTCGCAGCCGGGGCGCGGGGGCCCGCGCCGCCGCGTCCCATTCGGCGGTATAGGCTCCCGACACGGAAGGAACCGCGATGGTGAGCCTGTTGGCTTCGAGCGCGATGTCGCCGAGCGGAATCCCGAAGGCGCCCTGGTCGAGGCTGTCGAGTGTGCCCGTCAGCTTCCCGTCCGCGCCTCGCGCGATATGGAACACTAGCCGCAGCTTCTGCCCGCCGACATCGAGCGTGCCCTGCCAATCTCCGATGGCTTCCTGCGCGGCAGCGGGCGCGGAAATGGCCATGGCGGGTCCTGCGAGCAAGGCGGTCCAGCGATTCATTCGGTCCTCCCGGTCAGCAAGTCGATTTCATCGATGCGTTTCTGCAACCGGCGCGCGCCGAGCCGATTGAGCCAGACGATAAAGCCGAGCATCGCGAAAATCCCAGCGAATATCAGCCACCTCATCCAGCTCGGGGGCCCTGCCGCGTTAATTTCCGGATCGTATCCGTGACCTAGAAACACGAGCGCCAATCCCGGCAGAAACGGCAGCACGTACCACCAGAAGAGCCCCTGCAACGCATCACGCTGACGAACGAGCTGCCCACGCAGATGGGCATGAGTCGGCATCGTTCCCGTCACTTCAGGTGGGACCGCCGACGCGCGGCGATGAAGCTGCCACGGCGCAAAAAGCGCGGCGAGGATGACGAGGGCCGAGCCGATCTTGTGGAGGACGTGTGGCAACGTGAACATGTTGATCGTGAATCCGACGATCACGACTACGCATGCGATATACTCGATCGCATTGCGCCGGCGGATGCGGCGGTAGAATTTTTCCGCGTCCTTCCGCACCTTCTCCAGCGGCGGCGTACCGGCGATCTCAACCGATTCCTGCCAGGCTTGCTTGGCCGGGTCACGGCTCATGCCCGCTTCTCCTGTGCGCGATAGGGCTCGGCGAGCAGCGCCTTGAGCCTGTGAATCCGGACCGCGACGGCCGAAGCCGAAAGGCCGGTGACCTCGCCGATCTCGGCGGCGGTCAGGTCTTCCAGATAGAGCAGCATGACCTGGCGATCCGCCGGCGCGAGGCGGTGGATTGTCGCCAGCAGGCGGTCCGACAGCGACCGCTCGCCCGCGCGGCGCTCCGGGTCGTCGCCGCCCGGCAACTCCTCGATCTGCTCCAGCCCGACGAGCGGGATCTTCCGGTGCCGCTTGCCCGTCATCATGTGCGTGACGGCAACGTTATGGGCGATGCGGTAAACCCAGCTCTTCTCGGCGCACTGTCCTTCGTAGACCGCGAAACTGCGCCACAGCGCCGCGTGGATTTCCTGCACGAGATCACGCCGCGAGTCCGGGTCGGCTTCGTAGCCGCGCGCCAGCCGCTCGATCATCGCCCCGTGCGTTCGCGCGGCGGCGAGATAGCGCGCGTCCTGTTGCGCTTTCGCGTTCATGCCTCGTCCGATCCCATCACCCTGTTAGTCGGGCGGGATCGGTGGGTCTTACATGACGGGGAAAAATAACCTCACGCCGCGAGGGCGGCTGCCAGACGTTGCCGGATGGCGCGCAGTTGCGGGAGGATATCGGGAGCCGATGCGTCGTGCTGCCGCGCGGGTTCCTCGGTTGCGGGCGCTGTCGCGTGCTGCACGGTTCCGCCGCCGCGCGGGCCGCGTTCGATCGCCTGACGCGCGCCTTTCAGCGTGTAGCCTTCGCGGTTCACCAGCCGATCGATCGTCTCGACCAGGCTCACGTCTTCGGGTCGATAATAGCGCCGGCCCCCGCTGCGCTTGAGCGGGCGGAGCATCGGGAACTGCTGTTCCCAGTAGCGCAACACGTGCTGACGAACCCCGAACGCCGCCGCCACTTCGCCGATCGTGCGCAAGGCCGCCGGGTCCTTGCCGTCGTCGAAGCGCAACTGGCGGCCGTCCTCTGTCATGCGGGGCGCGAGATCCTGTCCTTCAGCTTCTGGCTAGCGCGGAACGTGAGCACGCGGCGCGGCGTAATCGGCACTTCGACGCCTGTCTTCGGATTGCGCCCGATCCGTTCACGCTTGTCGCGCACAATGAAGCTGCCGAAGCCGGAGATCTTGACGTTCTCCCCGTCGCTCATCGCATCGCACATCTTGGCGAGGATCTGCTCGACGAGCGCAAGGCTCTCGGCACGCGAGAATCCCATCTTGCGGTTGATCGTTTCCGCCAGATCGGCGCGAGTAAGTGTACCAACGGATCGCATCATTGGCCGCGCGGCCTCCCCTTGCAGCAATCTGTCCGACCCCGGCCCTAAATGGCTGAACCATGGCAGGTTGGCAAGGCGCCACCGGGGTCGGTTTCCCCCATTTTTGGGTCATTCAGACCCGTAACAAGCTCGCACCCCAAGTGAAACCGCCGCCCATCGCCTCGAGCATGACCAGATCGCCGGCCTTGATGCGCCCATCGCGGCGCGCCACGTCGAACGCAAGTGGAACCGAAGCGGCCGAGGTGTTGGCGTGCCGATCGACGGTCACCACCACCTTCTCAATGGGCAGCCCGAGCTTGCGCGCGGTGGCGTCGAGGATGCGCAGGTTGGCCTGGTGCGGCACGACCCAATCGATGTCGGCCGGGTCGAAGCCGCTGTCCGCCAGCACTTCCTGGAGCACTTCGGCGAGGTTGACGACGGCGTGCCGGAACACTTCGCGTCCCTTCATCCGCACCTTCCCGACCGTGCCGGTCGTCGAAGGGCCTCCGTCCACGTAGAGCAGCTCGCCGTGAGCGCCATCGGCATGCAGCTTGGTCGCCAGCACGCCCGGCCCATCCTCTTCGACTTCCTCGGCGGCGAGCACGAACGCCCCCGCGCCGTCGCCGAACAGGACGCCCGTCCCGCGATCGTCCCAGTCAAGGATGCGGCTGAAGGTTTCCGAGCCGATCACGAGCGCGCACCGGGCCATTCCGGTGCGAAGCATCGAGTCGGCCGCTGCGAGCGCGTAGAGGAAGCCGGAGCACACCGCGGCCACGTCGAACGCGATGCCGCCATTGCAGCCCAGCGCATCCTGAACCTTCGTCGCGGTGGCGGGGAAGGTGCTGTCGGGCGTGGCGGTGGCGAGGACGATCAGGTCCACTTCGGAAGCGTCGATCCCCGCATCGGCGAGCGCCGCCCGTGCGGCGTCGGTGGCCAGCGTGGCGGTGGTCTCTCCCTCTGCCGCGATATGGCGGCAGGTGATCCCCGTGCGCTCGCGAATCCATTCGTCGCTGGTGTCGACCATCGTCGCCAGCTCGTCGTTGGTCATGCACTTCGCGGGAAGCGCGGACCCGGAACCCTTGAAAACCGAACGGATCAACGCTCTGCCCCGACCTTTCCGTTTTGGCGCAGCCGCTGCTCGCCGAGCTCGGCAAGGTCGGCAGAGATTCGCTCAGTCAGGCTTTCCTCGAGCAGCCGAGCCGCGACCGCCACGGCGTTAGCCACGCCCGCTGCCGTCGCCGATCCGTGCGACTTCACCACGACCCCATTGAGCCCGAGGAAAACCGCGCCGTTGTGATTGTTGGGATCGAGGTGATGTCGCAGCAGCTCGGTCGCCGGGCGCGACACGAGGAACCCGATCTTCGAGCGCAGCGAGCTGCGGAACGCGCTCTTGAGCAGGTCGGTCACGAACCGGGCCGAGCCTTCGATGGCCTTCAGCGCAATGTTGCCCGAAAACCCGTCCGAAACTACCACGTCGACATGGCCGCGGTTGATCTTGTCGGCCTCGACATATCCTTCGAAGCTCAGCGCCAGCCCTGTCGCGCCGCGCAGGCGCTGGGCAGCTTCCTGCAACTCGCCGGTGCCCTTGGTCTCCTCGGTGCCGATGTTGAGCAGGCGGACGCGCGGCTTGTCGCGCCCGGTCACGATCCGCGCGTATGCCGCGCCCATGATGGCGAACTGGACGAGGTTGCGCGCGTCGCATTCAGTGTTGGCGCCGAGGTCGAGCATGACCACGTCGTGCTCCTCGAGCGTCGGCATCAGCCCGGCCAGGGCAGGCCGGTCGATGCCGGGCATAGTGCGGAGCGAGACCTTGCTCATCGCCATCAGCGCGCCGGTGTTGCCCGCGCTGACCGCGGCGCCGGCGTCGCCCTTCTTCACCGCCTCGATCGCGAGGCCCATCGAGGTCTTTTTGGCCCGGCGAAGCGCCTGCGTCGGCTTCTCGTCGCCTTTGACGACGTCCTCGCAGTGGAGGATCTCGGAGGCGTTGCGCATGTTCGGGTGGTGGTCGAGCGCGGCCTTGATCCGCGTCTCGTCGCCCACCAGCAGGAACTTGAACTTGTCGTGACGCCGGCGCGCCAGCGCCGCGCCCGAGACCATCACGCGCACGCCCTCATCCCCGCCCATCGCATCGACAGCGATACGCGGCAGGCTCATGCGCTATTCCTTGGCAAATTCGGGCTTAGAGCCCGACCGAGACGATCTCGCGTCCGTTGTAATGGCCGCAAGCGGTGCACAAGTTGTGCGGGCGCTTCAGCTCGCCGCAATCCGGGCACTCGTGGAATGCCTCGACCTTCAGCGAATCATGCGCACGGCGGTTGCCCCGGCGGTGCGGCGATACTTTTCTCTTAGGGACAGCCATCTCGGCACCTGTTCCTTGAAATCTCTAAGTCGTCTTTGACGGCGGCCTATGCCATGCCCCGTGCATAAGCAAGGGCGGCAGCAGCAAGGCAGCCATGCGGCGAAGGCGCGGCCTATAGCGATTTTCGCTGGCCTTGCAAGGGCGACGGCGGCACCCTTGCGCCCGGTATTTTGCCGAGGACCGCCACGTATGGAACTGCCAATCACCCTTGTGACTGCTGCTGTCGCCGCAATCCTGGCGATATGGCTCGCCGTGCGCGTCGGCCGAGTGCGCTCGAGCGCAAAGATACCTCACGGCCATGGCGATAATCCGCTCTTGCTGAAGCGGATGCGGGCCCAGGCAAACTATGTCGAATACACCCCCTTTGTCGTCATCCTTGTGGCGGTGCTGGAAATAAGCGGCAGAGGCGGAACTTGGCTTGTTGTCGTTGCCGGAGGCTACTTCCTCGCAAGAGTGGCCCACGCTCTCGGCATGGACAACGACGTCGCCCTGAATGGGCTCAGAGGCATAGGCATCCTGTACACCATCCTGACTCTTCTGGGCCTGGCTCTCTACGCCGTGCTCGTTGCGGCCCGCGTAGCGTAGCGCTAGCCCGCCGCGATCGCCGCGTCGCCAACGAAGGGGTTGCTCTGGCGCTCGCGACCGAAGGTGCTGGTCGGCCCGTGCCCTGGCACGAAAGTCACCTCGTCGCCCAGGGGCCAGAGCTTCCCGGTGATCGCGTCGAGCAGGTCCTGGTGGTTACCCATTGGAAAGTCGGTGCGGCCGATCGAGCCGGCGAACAGCACGTCGCCGACGAAGGCGAAGCGGGTCGGGCGGTGGAAGAACACGACGTGGCCCGGCGTGTGGCCAGGGCAATGGATCACCTCCAGCTCGACTTCGCCGAAGCTCACCGTGTCGCCATCCTCGAGCCAGCGCGTCGGCTCGAACACCTTGGTCTCGATGCCAAAGCGCGGGCCGTCATCCTCGAGCCGCGCGATCCAGAACCGGTCGGCCTCGTGCGGACCTTCGATCGGCAGTGCGAGTTCTTTCGCCAGCATGCCCGCCTGTCCGCAGTGGTCGGCGTGTCCGTGGGTCAGGAGGATTTTCTCGAGCGCGACTCCCGCCTGGGCGGCGCTCGCCTTGATCCGGTCGAGGTCTCCGCCGGGATCGACCAGCGCGCCGCGCATCGTCTTGGTGCACCACACCAGCGAGCAATTCTGCTGGAAAGGCGTGACAGTGATGATCGCGGCGCGGAGCGGGCTTTCGGTCATGGCCGGCTAGGTGGCGGCCCGGCCGGGCCAATGCAAGCGGTGGCGCCGCGTCAGGCGCAGTCGGGCGTGACGTCGAAGGTGTCGTCCGCTTCGGCTGCGGCGGTATCCACTTCGGTGGTGCCCCGGCTGGCGCATATGCCTTCGTCCAGCGTCTCGTCCACCGGCCCGGCGAGCGATCCGATCGAGAATGCCAGCACCGCGGGCACGGCGAGCGCGAAGAAGGTCAGGATGGCCTGTGAACCAACCATCGCCCAGCCATCGTAGAACCGCCAATGGCGGTGCGCGTCCCCTGCCGCGAACAGGACCGCGGCGAGGAGGAGATAGCCGAGGAACGCCGGCATCGATGCACCGATCCATCCGAGATGCAGCGGAAAAACCACCGCCGCGAACACGAAGACGGGCAGTCCGAACGAAAGCGACGGCTCGCGAAGCAGCCAGTGTTGCACCATTCCCTCTCGAATCTCCTCGATCGGACAAGAACATAGCATCTGCGGGGAGGCAACTCTATGGCACGGCCCGCACTCCGCCCTGTCGCTAAAGCCGCCCGCCTTTCCACACCACTCGCCCCACCACGTCCACATCCGCCATGGCCACCTCGACCGGCTCGTAGGCCGGGTTGTTGCTGATCAACCGCAAGCGATCCGGCGGAACCGCCTGAAGCAGCTTGACGTGGAGCGCTTCGCCGAGGCGCACGACGTGCACGCCCTCACGGAACGGGCGCGGGGTGCGGTCGACGAGGATCTCGTCGCCGTCGCGCAGTAGCGGGTCCATCGATTCGCCCATCACGCGGATTGAAGAGAGCATGGCCGGGTCGAGCCCCTGCTCGCGCAGCCAGCGGCGCGAGAAGCGGAAGGCATCGAAGGGAACCTCCTCCGCACCGACCGCACCCGGCCCGGCCGAGGCTTCGAGCGGCAGGCGCGGCACCTCGACCCAGTCTCCTGCGGCCGCGAGGGATTTTTCCTCCGGGCCACCGAGCTCCGCCTCCGCGATCCCGAAGAACTGGGCGAGCCGCCTCCGATCCACTTCTTCGAGCTTTCGTGGGCTTCCCTTGGTGATGTACTGCTGGAGATAGCTGGCGTTGCGGCCGAGCATTCGCGACAGCGCGGCGAGGCTGTTGCCGCGCTCACGCGCCAGCTCGAACAGTTTCTCACGCGGATCCATGGCGGTTTTCCTGCGACTGCATAGTTACCGCATCCTACACGTAGGATTTTTCCTAGACAAGTAGGATTTCACGCGCAAAGCATGGGTGGTCCGGGGCGACTCGTGGCCGCCAAGTCTCGCGTGAAGGAGGTGTCCGTGCTCATTCGCAAAGTCGAAGTCTTCCTCCGACGAACGGGGATGCCCGCCACTCGCTTCGGTCGCCTCGCCGCACGCGATCCACGCTTCGTGTTCGACTTGCGCAACGGTCGAAGTCCGCGCTGCCGCACCGAAACACGAGTGGAACATTTCATGAACACATATCCGGAGAATTCCCAAGCTCAGTGATCCCCGCCGCCCTGTCGAGGCCGTGTCGACCAGCCGCCGACCGCGCCATCATCTCCGTGAAGCCCTGCTCGCGCTGGCCGGACCGCACGCGCGCCTCCTCAACCACCAGGAGAAGAGCTGGGCCAGCATCACTTTCGCCGGGGCGCGCCACCGTCTCAAGCTGCTGTTTGACGGCGCCGAAGCGATAGAGGCGGGCGAACTCTTCATCGCCTTCCTCCCCGAGCACGAGTTCAGCATCCCCGGTCAACTTGTTGCCCAGGCGACGGTGATTGCCGTCGATCACCAGGTCGACCCGCCCAGGATGGCGCTGAGCTGCGAACTCTTGCTGCTGGATGACAGCTAGGCTGCGAAATCATTCGGCCTTGGCGGTGTAAACCAAAACCCTGCGGAGGGTGTAGTCTCGGTAATGTACCGGCGGCGATGCCGTCATAGCCGCCGGATCACCAGGTTCCGGATTTCGGTCATGTCCTCCATCGCGAAACGGACGCCTTCACGGCCGAGCCCCGAATCCTTCACGCCGCCATAGGGCATGTTGTCCACCCGGTACGAGGAGACGTCGTTCACCACCACGCCGCCGACCTCAAGCCGGTCCCACGCCTCCAGCACTTTGTGCAGGTCGCGCGTGAAGATTCCGGCCTGGAGGCCGAACTTGCTGTCGTTGACCCGGTCGAGCGCTTCGCCCCAATCGGAGAACGTGGACAGGTTGGCGAGCGGCCCGAAGGCTTCCTCGCGGTTGGCGTCGCATTCTTCGGGCACGCCTTCGAGTAGCGTCGCCTCGAGCATCGCGCCTTCGAGCTTCCCGCCGCACAGCAGCGTCGCGCCTGCACCCACCGCCGCGTCGATCCAGCCCTTGAGTCGTTTCGCTTCCTTCTCGGAAATCATCGGGCCGATGAACGTCTCGCGGTCATGCGGATTGCCGGCCACGAGCGTCTTGGTCTTCGCGACCAGCATGTCCTTGAAGCGCTCGTAGATGCTCTCGTGCGCAATGATGCGTTGCACGCCGATGCAGCTCTGGCCCGACTGGTAGAAGGCCCCGAACACGATGCGCTCCACCGCATGCTCGAGGTCCGCGTCGGGATCGACAATCACCGCCGCGTTGCCGCCGAGCTCAAGCACGACCTTCTTCTTGCCCGCCTTCGCTTTGAGCTGCCACCCGACCGCGGGCGAGCCGGTGAAGCTGAGCAGCTTCAGCCTCTCGTCCTCGGTGAACAGCTCGGCCCCGTCGCGACTGGCCGGCAGGATGGAGAACGCGCCCTCGGGCAGCACGTCGCACTCGGCGAGCACTTCGCCCATGATGATCGCGCCGAGCGGCGTAAGGCTCGCGGGCTTCATCACGAACGGACAGCCGACCGCGATCGCCGGCGCGATCTTGTGCGCGGCGAGGTTGAGCGGGAAGTTGAACGGGCTGATGAAGCTGCACGGCCCGATCGGCACGCGCTTCCAGATGCCCATATATCCTTTGGCGCGCGAACTGATGTCGAGCGGCTGGACCTCTCCGTAGAGCCGGGTCGCCTCCTCGCTGGCGATGCGGAAGGTGTCGATGAGCCGGGTGACTTCGCCCTCGGCATCGCGGATCGGCTTCCCCGCCTCGACGCACAAGGCATAGGCGAGCTCATCGAACCGCTCGCGAAACCGCACCACGCAGTGGTCGAGCACGCCTTGACGCTCAAAGCTCGCAAGCCGCGCCATCGGCTCCGCCGCGCGCACCGCCCCGGCAATCGCCTCCTCGATCACGTCGGGCGTCGCGAGCGCCGTGCGGAACGCCACTTCGCCCGTGAACTTGTCGGTCACCGCGAGGTCTGTGTTCGGCTGCACCGCTTTGTTGTTGAGGTAGAGCGGGTAGGTGTCTTTGAGCTTCATTCCGATCTCCCCCCTCCCGCCTGCGGGAGGGGCTGGGGGTGGGCCTGTAGCGAGAGGCGGGACTGGCCCACCTCTAACCCCTCCCGCCAGCGGGAGGGGGATTGGTCAGAGCGCCTTCGACAGCGCCTTGATGTCCTTGTTCAGGATCTGGTCGTTTTCCGAATAGTCGACCGGGCAATCGATCAGGTGTACCCCGCCCGCGTCGCGGCACATCGCCAGCAGCTCGCGCAAGTGCTCGCTGCTTTCGGCGCGGTGGCCGCTGGCGCCGTAGCTCTCGGCATAGGCGACGAAGTCCGGGTTGCCGTAAGTCAGCCCGAAGTCGACGAAGCCCATGTTGGCCTGCTTCCAGCGGATCATTCCGTAGGCGTCGTCGCGCAGGATCAACACGGTGAGATTGAGCCCGAGGCGGACCGCGGTCTCCAGCTCCTGGCTGTTCATCATGAACCCGCCGTCGCCGCAGATCGCCATGACCTTGCGCTCGGGATAGAGCATCGCGCTCATCATCGCGCTCGGCAGGCCCGCGCCCATCGTCGCCAGCGCGTTGTCGAGCAGCACGGTGTTCGGCAGGTAGGCGGTGTAACCCCGCGCGAACCAGATCTTGTACACCCCGTTGTCGAGGCAGATGATGCCGTCCTCTGGCATCGCGGCGCGGACCTGCTGCACCAGGTGCGGCGGGAAGATCGGAAAGCGGTCGTCCGCCGCCAGCTTGTTGGTGTGCTCGCACTCGGCCCGGCGATAGGCGAGCATGTGGTCGAAGCTCCACTTGCCCTGCGGGACGATGTCTTCCTTGATCTGCCAGATCGCGTTGGCGATGTCGCCGATCACCTCGATCTGCGGGAAATAGACCGGATCGACTTCCGCCGTCCGCGTCGAGACATGGATCACCGTCGGCGGGCTGTCCGAGCCGAGCGGCCCTTCCTCGTCGTTGCGCATGAAGAACGGCGGCTTCTCGATCACGTCGTGGCCGACGTTGATGATCACGTCGGCATCCTCGACCGCGCGATGCACGAAGTCGCCCGCCGACAGCGCCGCGCAGCCCAGGAACAGCGGGTGCCGCTCGTCGATCACGCCCTTGCCCATCTGCGTGGTGAGGAACGGGATGCCGGTCTTCTCGACGAACTGGCGCAGCATCCGCCCGGTCATCTTGCGGTTGGCGCCCGCGCCGATCACCAGCACCGGGCACTTCGCCCCCTCGATCGCCTCGACCGCCTGGCGCACCGCCTTGGGCTCGGCCGAAGGCCGCCGCGCCATCGAGCGCTGCAGCGGGCGAGAGGAGGTGTGCTCGTCGGCGATGTCCTCGGGAAACTCGAGGTGGACCGCGCCCGGCTTCTCTTCTTCGGCCAGGCGATAGGCCTCGCGCACCCGGCTCGGGATGTTGTCGGAACTGGCGAGCTGGTGCGCGTACTTGGTCAGCGGCCCCATCATCGCGACCACGTCGAGGATCTGGAACCGGCCCTGCTTGGATTTCTTGATCGGCTTCTGCCCGGTGATCATCATCATCGGCATCCCGCCGAGCTGGGCATAGGCCCCGGCGGTCACGAGGTTGGTCGCGCCCGGGCCCAGCGTCGCCAGGCAAACGCCGGTCTTGCCGGTATGCCGGCCGTACGTCGCGGCCATGAAGCCCGCGCCCTGCTCATGCCGCGTCAGGATCAGCTTGATCTTGTCGGATCGGGAGAGCGAGTCGAGAAAATCGAGGTTCTCCTCCCCCGGCACTCCGAAGACGTACTCGCAGCCCTCGGCTTCGAGGCACTCGACGAAAAGATCGGACGCCTTCTGCTTGTCGCCGGCATCGGCCATGCTTGCTCTCCCCCTGCAGCCCTCGCCGAGTGGGTATCAAACCGCGGCGCCGAAGTCTCGCATCAATACCCGCGCGCCAGGTCGACCTGCGCTTCGAGCGGTTCGCCCGCGCGAAACCGATCGCAATTGCGCAGGAACCGCTCCGCCGCGCGCGCCTGGCTCGCCGCCGTCGGAATCCCCGAGAGGTGCATCGTGATGTGCGCGTTCTCGAGCGACCACAGCGGATGCTCGGCTGGCAGCGGCTCGGGGTCGGTCAGGTCGAGCACGGCCGCCGCTATCCGCCGCTCGCGCAGCGCCCCGACCAGGGCCGGCTGGTCCACGCAATCGGCGCGCGCGAAATTGACCAGCACGGCCTCGGGCTTCATCGCGGCGATCTCGGCCGCCCCGATCATCCCCCTGGTCTGCGGCGTTCCGGGCACCGCGAGCACGATCCAGTCGAATTCGCCGAGGTGGCTGCGCCAGCCGCGCTGCCGCCCGCTCGATACGGCGAGAACATCGACGCCCAGCGCTTCGAGCGCCCGCCCAATCGCCTGCCCGATCGCGCCATATCCCAAGACCAGCGCGCGGCTGCCGAGCAAGTCGCGCGTCCCCGGTGGCACGGCGAGCCACTCGTGTCGGTCCTGCGCGCGCACCACCGCGGGATAGTCCTTCGCCACCGCCAGCATCGAAAGCAGAGCGAACTCCGCCACCTGGTTCGCGGTGAGCCCCGAGCCGCAGGTCAGCCTGACTCCGCGCCGCTCGAACTCCGCCAGCGGCATCCAGTCCACCCCGGCATAGGAGCTGTTGAGCCAGCGAAGCCCTTCCGCCGCCGCAATCGCGCGCAGCGCCGGTGCCTTCACATGGAGATCGAACCAGCCGATCTCCGCGTCGGGCGCGAGCGAGACCAGCTCCTCGGGCGAACCCCACCAGCGCGCCTCGATCCAGTCCGGCAGCCGGCCCTCGAGCGCCCGCCGCACGTATTCGGGCAGCACGGCGACGGTCACTC
>JAEZCZ010000110.1 GCA_023433305.1 Pseudomonadota bacterium
CAGACTCTGCCAGACGGTCGGGATTGCTGAGGAACTCTATCACCGGCGATTGCGGGCCTTCGACATCGATAATCACGTGAAAGCTGTCGCCGATAGGACCATTGCGAGGATGCACGCCTTCCGACCAGTTTTCATCCATATACCAGTCCCGGTCCGTATCGCCTTCCCAGACATTCTCTTGCGCCAGGGCAGCGGAAGGATGGAAGGAAGCCGCGGCGACAAAAGCGGCTGCGCTTGTCATCAGGTGAGACCGGACGGAACGCCCCTTTCGCGCCCGACCGCCATGCTGCCCGCTTACTTGCTTCACAAACTTCCCCATATCTTCACGTCCCATGATGCAATCGCGACAAAGACTGGTGCGCCTGTCGGTTTTCAGTCGGGCCTGTTGCCGGGCGAAGGCCCGTCATACATGTCGCCCGGCAGGGCGGAGGGGTTCGCCGGGCGCGGCCCATACATGTCGCCCGGCAGCGTCCGCCCGCCCTGCCGAATACGCGGGTCATCCAGCCGGGGGACGGGCATTTCAGCCCTTTCGCCGGCAGGCGGCCTGTCCGCCGAAGGTTGCCCCCGCGTCGTTGCGGTGCGCGAGGTTCTGCCGGTCGCCGCAGGGGCGGAGTCCTTCGTTGAAGTCGCGGATCGATCCGCACGGGCGGAATCGGTGGTCCGCTGCGCCAGGGCGGCACCCGGAGCCGCCAGGGCAAGAACCGAAAGGCCAAAGACGGCAAGTTTCAGACTGGTCATGCGCTCGTCCCCCAATACGCGCCTGCTGACAGGCATTGACCCAGACATCGATACATCGCGCCCGACCGGCGCGCCCCGTTTGTTTGAAGGGGATGGACAATTTTTTCCCTTCAAGGGCAGTGCCAAATCGAAACACCAGCCATCCGGCGCCGTGGAAGCAGGCCGAAACCTGCCCTTTCGCATCGCCATACACATGGGATTAAGATGTCCAGGCCAAGAGTAGAAAACAGATCATGGAAAATATCTGGATGGGGGAGGTTCTCTTGGCAAATATCCTTATTTCACGCCCTGGAATTTTGGCAGGATTACTCGCAGCCATTGCATCGATACTAACATTTGCAGCGGGCAGTCCGGCCATGGCCCATCAGGGCGAACCCGAAAATGCGGCCGCCAATGCCAGCAAGGCAAGTCAGGTGCACGATGGCGACCTTGATGGCGACGGTCACGCATCGCAGGCGAAATTCAAGGGAGGCAAGGCGCTCGCCGATACGGTCAGGCATCACAGCGAGCCGCCGACAGGTGCGGAACAGGCCGGTGGCAGCAGGGCAGCAAGCCCGCAAACGGACCGCGCCGAGGAGCGTGAACCGGCCCGAAGTGCCGGCGATCCGATCCCCGACATCGACATCACCGTATCGCAGTCGCCCGACGCCGCCGAGTAAGCAGCGTGCGCGGGAAAACGCGAACATACGGCTTACAGAATACTTGCCGGTGATGTCAGCAACAGCGCAACCAGTTGCGCCTGCCGATTGACGCCCGTTTTCTGAAAAATGTTGCGCATGTGGAAGGCAACGGTTGTCTGGGCGATATCCAGTGTAGCGGCAATATCGGCCGGGCGCTGCGCCCGCGCCAGTTCCACGGCGATAAGGCTTTCCGTCGCTGTAAAGCCGAACATTTCGGATAATATCTCGGTCGGGAGCATGGCCGATTTACTCGCCTTGCCGATGAACAGGGCCAGTTGCGGCCCCTCACTCCCATCGCTTTCCAGGCTGCACCCGACCATCCTGAAATCCTCAGCGCCTGTGTGGCAATGCATGGTGAAGGTGGAGACATTGTCCTCATCACCCTGCCCAAGCAGGGCATCCACCCATGCCGCGAACCCGTGTTTCGCAGGCACCGTTCCCGCACAATGGGAAAGAGCGGAAGACAGTTCGATGCAACTGTCTTTCATCTCACATGCCGCGCGATTGAGAAAAACCGGTACCCTTTGCGAGTCTATCAGCACGATCGCTGTGGAGATAAGGTCAAGCACGCCCCCAACTCCGGAAGAGGAAGAGCTGTCGGCGCCCGATAGTGCGGCAAGCTGCCGCTCCACCGCCGCGCCCGCAGACACTGGGTGCGCCTTCATTCGCTGTATTTGGCGCAGACGAGCATGAACCGTCGCCAGTAGAAGGTCGAAATCCACGGGCTTGGTCAGATAATCGTCAGCGCCGCGCAATTTGCCTTTCACCACGTCGCCGCGATCGGCCAGCGCGGACATGAACAGGAATGGGATTCCCGCATAATCGTCCGGCCTCTCCTGCGTCGCACGCAGAAGGTCGTAACCGTCCATGTCGGGCATGCAGATATCGCAAAGAATGAGATCGGGCCGCACCGCCTCCAGCTGGGCCAGAGCATCCCTGCCACTGGCTGCCTCGATGACGCGATAGCCCGCTTCCGCCAGCTCTTCGGCAATGTCCCGCCTCAGCGTGTCTTCATCCTCGACACACAAGATAAGCGGGCGGGTATTGGCAGGCTCGTTCATCGCAATGCCAGACCGCTACCGGGTGGCCGGACCAGCTGCGTCCGCCAGCGGCAGAACCAGTGTGAACGCGAGCCGCCCATCGGGCAATATCTCGAAGGAGAGCTTGCCATACTGCAAGTGCGCCAAGCTGCGCGCCAGATAGAGGCCAATTCCCACGCCGTTCCTGTCACTGGCATTCTTCCCCCGGAAAAAACGTTCAAAAAGATGTTCCCGGTCATCGGGATCGATATGCCCTTCGTTGATGATCCGGCAACCCGCGTAACCGTCAGCCGACACCAGCTCCACATCGACAGCTGTTCCGGGAGGGGCATATTTTGCTGCATTCGACAACAGGTTCACGATTATGTGTTCGGTATAAACTGGGTCGCAAAGGACAAAGCTTGGACGGCCATTCACATAGCGAACTGACCGATCCTGCATTTCCCCCGCCTGCCGCTCGACCACGTCGGAAATCAGCCTGTCGAGATCCCATGCGACGCTGTTCTGCTCGATCTGTCCGGCATCGAGCCGGGCGATATCGAGCGTGCTATCGACAAGCTGCACAAGATTGCGGATCTCTGAACGCGCCTGTCCGCCCCGTTCCAGAATCTCATCCGGTTCAAGGCGGTTCGACCGCCTCATCAGTCGCTGCAAGGAGGAATCGACGATTGCAAGCGGGGTGCGGAACTGATGCGAAACCACTGCCGCGAAATTGCGATAGATCGCGGAAGCGGAACGTTCCCGTTCAAGTGCGGCGTGAAGTTCCTTCGTTCTGAGTACGACCTGTTCTTCCAGATAGTCGCGCCGCTTGCTCAGATCGCGTTTGGCACGATATTGTTCCGTGGCGTCCGACAGGAACATGATCGCGCCGATCACTCCAGCCCCCTCACGCATCGGAAAACAGCGAAGATCGAGATAGATCGAGCCGGTATCGGCCTCACGGGAGAATGGCAGCTCTCGCAGCACTCCTGAATGGCCATCCAGCGCCGCGCCGATAACGGCTTCGACCCTGTCCTCGCCGAAAACCCCGGATATGGCGGCCAGGGGGCGGTGCAGTGTTTCGTCGGCGGTGACGGCGAACAGCGTCGCTGCCGCATCGTTCAGCAACGTTGAACGCCGGTCCCGATCCACTGCGATGATGGCCTCACCGCTCGAAGATACAAGCAGCTGCGACAATGCCTTTTCACTTTCCAGCAGCTGCGCCCTAGACCGGGCAGATCGTGTGGCTCTGACCAGATAAAACGTCATGCCCGCGCCGGTCAGCGCGATCACGATCAGCGACAGGATGATGTGCGAAACTTCCTGCCGCGAATTGTCCAGCCTGCTTCCAAGGCTGTCCCATTCGGCAATCATGGCCAAGTTCGCGGCACGCGCAAGGACCGCGTCATAGGGGGCAAGAACGGCATGGAGCCGGGACAGCGAAGCTTCGTCGCCAGTCCGAAGCTCCGACACGATCTGCGACAATTCTCCCCGATGCGCTTCGATGGAATCCAGCGCATCGGCAAATCCCATTTCGACCATCTGCCGCCGTTGCGGCCCATGGTTGAGAACATTGTGATGACTGAGGAGATTGTTGAGTTGGCGCTCCACCTCAGCGGGTTCGCCCACACCCGTGACGCGCGAAGAGGCCGCTTGCTGCAATTTCAGGCTGGCAACCTGCGATCGCGCGATGACCCACAGCATGTTTTGTGTTGCCTCGATCCGCATGTCCTCTTCGATTGCCGAAAGGCGTAGGAGCGAGAAAGCGATCAGAATCGCAAATATCCCGATCGTAATCGACGGGAGCACGATGCCGAGTGCGCCCTTACGAATGATCATTGCACTTCCAGGGCGTTCAACTGCCAGACCCACCGGTAGTCGTAACGAATATCCTGCAACTCAGGATGAGCATCCCGCGGGTAGACGATCCAGAGAGGCCCCTTATCCTGGAGGGACAGCGGCTCTCCATCCATGCTGTGCGCGACAATGACATCGAAGCGTTCAATGTCTGACATGGGGATGTCGACGACGTAGTCGTTCAAGGCGCTGGCACGCAGGGTCTTACCGTTAGCGCCCAGCCCGGCCAGGAAGTCACGCAGCAGGAAGCCTTCGAAATTGCTAATTCCGTCCGTAACCGAGGTGCCGGTGGAAAGGCTGACAGTCGGCAGTGCGCGCAGCATGGCCATGTCAAAATGCGCGCCATTCTGACCGTTGTGAACGGCGATGGCACCAGTGACCTCCAGCACAATATCTCCCGCCGGTTCGGAAAGATCGAACAGTCCAGGACTCACTTCCGGCTCAGAAGTGCAGGCCAGCACCGTGCTGGTTGCAACTGCCAGAATCGCAATCCGAAAGGCCCGAAGCATATGAAACTGTTTCCCCCTCATCGCTCCTCACCGGAACCTGGCTGTGACACCTGCTCCACCGATGATACCTAGCAGATCAATGATCGAATTCGCCCCGTTCAAACAAACGGGGGCTCCACGATTTAGCATCCCACAATGGCCGATTGATCTGCTAATCTGCCGCAGAATAGACATCACGTTTGACGTGCTTCAGCCATTTGTGAACAGCGCTCGCGATAAAACCCGAGAAGGTGAGTAATGTGGCGAATAAAAAGCCGAGCAGCTTGAACTCTGACGTGACCCCCTGATTTTCCTCCAAGCTTGATTAGAGTCCGGCCCTACGAGAAGGACGGACAGATGAAGCGAACGAGGTTCACGGAAGAGCAGATCATTGGCGTGCTGAAGGAAGCGGAGGCCGGCGCGAAGACCGCCGACCTGGCTCGGCGGCACGTTGTGTCGGAAGCGACGATCTACAACTGGAAGGCCAAGTATGGCGGGCTCGAAGTGTCGGAAGCGCGGCGGCTCAAGGAGCTGGAGAGCGAGAACGCCAAGCTCAAGCGGCTTCTGGCCGATGCGATGCTGGACCAGGCTGCATTGAAGGATCTTCTGGCAAAAAATGTATGACCCGCCCTGTCCATGCAAGGGTCGTTTGGTGGTGACGGTGCCAGTCTGCACAAATGTATCCGGCCTCTCGCGAGTGGACCGCTGTTGCGGCCAGGCCTTGATGAGATCCGCGCGCATCGTTCCCAGATAAATGCTTCGGGCTGGTGGCCCGCTTTTTTGACGGGGCTTACGATACGCTGGTCAACTGTCTCGTCATCACGCTCACGAACCTCGCAGTCTGTGGCGGTCTGAATCAGCCGAAGGCTGGATCCCTCCGCTCGTAGCTGGCACCCGGCTTGGTCAGCACCACCCACAGGATGCGGGCGATTTTGGCGGCCAAGGCGACGGTGACCTTGTTCTTGTGCATACGGTGCTCGAGGCTGTCGAGCCATGGACCGAGACGGTCCCGGCTCCGATCGAGATGGGTGACGCACGATCGGGCACCATGGATGATCATGCGCCGCAGGTACTTGTTGCCGCGTTTGCTGATCCCCAGCAGCTTCGTCTTCCCGCCGGTTGAGTGCTCGCGCGGTACCAGACCTAGCCACGCAGCGAGATCGCGCGCCCTACGGAACTGACGCCCCGAGCCGGCCGAAGCAAGCAACGCGGTGGAGGCCAACGGCCCAATGCCGGGAATAGTCATCAATCGACGGGCCGTGTCACTACGGGCAGCGATCGCTTCGATCTCACGGTTGACTAATGCGATCCGCTGCTCGAGCTCGGCCAGTTCGGCGAACACCTCGGTGAGGGTGCTGTCAGTCGGATGGCAAGTTGTCTCCGATTGGCGTGGCTCGGGCAAGGTCTGGGACCTGTCACGCCACGAGATTCTGCCATTCCGCCAGGGCGACGGAGCGGCGTTCCTTGTATGTCTGACGATCAACGAGATGGCGTTCGGAATTGAAGTGATTGTGAAAGGAGGCGTGAACGGAAACGAATTTCTGTAGAGACTTCATCTGTCGAAATCGCAGCATTGCCCGTTCGCGTCGTCGAAACGGCAAGTGCGAATTCTCCGCGCGATTGTTGAGGTGCCGCCCCATCTCCCGGCGATCAAGATTGCCAAGGTCCTTCATCGCCGCCGGATAGGAACCCAGTCCGTCCGTCACGATCTTCTCCGCCCTGCCATGGCGCTTCAGCGCCTTCTTCAGGAACCGCAAGGCTGCAGGCTTGTCGCGGGTTTTCGTGACATAGCTTTCCAGGATCTCGCCTTCATGATCCACAGCGCGCCACAGATAGTGGGTTTCGCCGTTGATCTTCACGTAGACTTCATCCGCATGCCATTGCCAGTGGCGAAAGCCACGCATCCGGCTCACTCGCTGACGGCGGATATCGGCCGCAAACAGCGGGCCGAATCTATTCCACCACAACCGAACCGTCTCATGGCAAAGATCGATACCGCGCTCGAACAGAAGGTCCTCGACGTTCCGCAAGCTCAGCGGGAAACGCACGTACATCAGAACGACAAGGCGGATCACCTCCGGCGAAGAATGAAAATACCGGAACGGATTGGATGGCTTGGCTCGGGATCTGCGGCTCATCCCAAACCGCTACCACCACCCTGACCTCAATGCCTCATCCTTTTGACAGAACCCGCCCAGGGCATAGTATCCGCTTTCCACCCCGTTGCAGTCACGCCGTCTCCAGCGGAGGCTGCCTGAAAGCCGACGCGCGGCTTTGGCCCTTTCCTAGCCAGGACCTGCCATTCAGCAGACGGCCCAGGAGCCGCAGGACCGGTCTTGCAAAAACCGCCGGACGGCTAAGCGCCCGTTGCCGCCGTTCCTGCCGGCTGATGTCGTCGCCGAAAGCCGTCGTCCGTTCATGTTCCGCGAGGCATTCGACTGGACGGCCGCGTCGGGGCAACTCTACGGAAGCGACGTATGCTCAACGAGACAGGCTGCTCGGCTTGGGCAGGCCGCCCTGCACGAGCAACGTCACGATATGTACAGGGCCACCGTCATTGTCGCGTGACTGAAGCAGCAGGCAACTCTCGACCGGCAGCGGCGGCGTCTTCTTTGGGCTGCAATCGAGCACGCAAAGAACTGCCAATCTTTTACCGCTCGCAACGGCATAGGACACGGCCTGATCGGCATATGCGGCAGCATCCTCCGGCAGCACGCGCTTCTTCCGCTCACTCTTGAGTTCGATGCGGATACCGCGGAACGATAAATCAGTCCGCCCGCCTCCGGCATGCGCCTGCTGTTCAAGTTCGGCTCCTATCATCGGCACCGCCCGCAAGCGCTGGCGCACGTCAGCTTCGAACGCGTCCTCGTAAATCGGTTTGGGATAGAGCGCGTCCTGAACCGCGGAGCCTACGAGGTTCGCAAGCGGCCCGAGTACGGTCAGCGCCGCGCGAATGTCGTCCTCGGCGACGTGCGGCAGTTCGCGCAACTGGTTGCGGATATCGAGCACGCGCCGGTCAAGGCTCGGATACCCCGACACGCCATGATTGGCGATATCAAGGCCATCGAGGCGCAAGCGCCGCTGCCCGGCGACGACGACGCGCCGGGCCTCGCGGCTGGCGGGCTGGAATTCAGCGGCGTAGACGAATTCCAAGGGCCGCGCGTCGAACCCTTGCGATGCCTGAACGATCATTCGGCCCTCGCGACGGAAGGTGTAGGGCGGATCGCCGTCGGGCCTGGCGAAGGTAAAGCGCGGCAGCTCCCACATCGATTGGGGCTCGATAGACACCGGGATGATCGAAAGTGAATCGGCGTGGTCCGGCCAACGCGAAACGCGGATGGTCAAGCCGAGATCATGCACCTGGTTGGGCCGCAGGCTGTGGAGGTTCGCGGCCGCCGCCCCGTTGATGGTAAACTCGAGAAAAGCCACCGAAAGGTCCTCGGCGCGCGGTTCGGGATCATCGAATCCGATGCGCCGCGGCGGTTCGGGATCTGCGATGATCGCGACCGGCATCGGCAATGCGGCGATCGCTAGACGCTGTGCCGGAACGCTACCTGGGTCAAACTCCCCGGTGATCAGAGAGAGAGCTGCGCATACGGCCTGATGATAGTCGGTCTGTTCGGCGACTTGTGCGAGCTTGTTCAGCTTCTGCCGCGCTGCCCGCAGAAACCGATCTGCATCCACCTGCGCGGTGTCGATCGCCGCCGCCCAGTCGGTTAGCATTGCAAGAATCTCGAGCGCACTGGCGAACGCGCGCCAGTCCTTCGCGCCAGGCACGCGGCCGAAGGCTAGCGCGCCCTCGTCAACAGCCAGAGCGGCACCGCGCAGTGCATCACCAGTGACCGCTGGGTCGTGGAGCGCCAGGACAGCCTCAGCGCGAGAAGGGAAGACGACTTCTACTATTGCGCTCACGTCGGTCCTCACGATGCTGGTCGCGCTCCCGCGCGAGTTCTTTCCACTCGCCGGCCAGGCGCTCGAGCGCGGCACGGTCACCTGTCCCAACTGCTTCTTCGAAGGCGAAGGCGAGAGCGATCTGCCTTCCGAAGTTGCGGATGTCGCGGTTACGCGGAACATCTTCAAGCGCGTTGACCCGTGCCGCTGCCACTCGCGCAGCCGCCTCGGCCGCGCCGGCGCAGGCGAGCGCGTCGATGATGACGATAGTGAGCCACTGTTCGTTCTTCGCCATTTCTCGCCCAAGGGCCTCGAAATCCGCCTGATATTGGAGGATCGCGCCGTTGCTCAGGCCGCGCACTAGTCGCTCGGCCTTGTCGTTGCGGTTGAAGCGATCGATGAGCGAAGGCAGCACGCGAATGACGAGCTTGGCGAAGCTCGGCTCGGACCCAAGCGTATGGTTGAACCCGCGAAGATGCGAGCGCAGGTACATCGGGTCGATGTCCATGCAGACCTCGATCAGATACCGCCGAAGCCCGCCGCTCTGTTTGCCGAACTCGTCGACCGAGCCCGCCAGCACGTCTACGCAATCGGCGAGGAAATTATCCTCGCCGCTTTCCATGCGATAGTAGCGAATCAAGTGATAGATCGCACTGAGAGCGGGGCGGCGTAGCCGCTCAGGAATAGCCGAGCGGCGAAATGCCCGGGCGGCCGCCTTGTGAACCATGACGTAGCTGTCGCTGAGCAGCGGAACGAACGAC
The DNA here is from genome assembly GCA_023433305.1 of Pseudomonadota bacterium. GTDB lineage: Bacteria > Pseudomonadota > Alphaproteobacteria > Sphingomonadales > Sphingomonadaceae > Croceibacterium_A. Next base: position 9,435 of record JAEZCZ010000110.1, read on the forward strand.
TCGAACAGGAGATCGGGCGCGTTGTCGAGGGTGGCCTGGCGCAACTCTCCGATCGCATCGGCGGCATAGGCGCGCTCCACGGTCGAGGGGCCGACGAGGCTGTGATAGAGATGAGGGAGGTAGAAGGCGAAGCCGTCTACATCGCTGGCCAGCGCCGCGAACTCCTTGATCGCGAGGCCTCGCAGGACCTGACGGTCTTCGGGGATAGCGTCAAGGAATGTCGCGAGCCGAGGAAGGAGGTCCCGGTCTTGCGCGGTGGCATGCGCGGCGAGCCGCAACAGCCCGCGCATGACTTCGGTGAGCGAGCTACGGTGATTTGCACGCTCCATCGTTGCCAGCGGATTGGCCGGGTCGAGTGGCGTTTCCTCAAGTTGGCGCAGGCGGTCAGCGAGCAGGAAGGGTGCCGCGAGCACTCCTTCGATCTCCTCGATCGCCACCTCCACCAGCTCGTCGCGACCATCGCGAAACGTGCTTATCGCGGCCATCAGCACGTCCGAGTTGAAAGGCTCGGTGCTCATCCAGAGCAGGCGACGAAAGGCGATGCGGACGCGTTCGGAATTGCTCGGCAGCGTTTCATTGAAGCGTGCGCGCAGCGCGCGGCCATAGAGTTCGGCAACGCGCGCGCGCACAGCGTCGGTGGCGCCTTCAAGGTATTGCTGAATGACCTTATCCGTCGCTTCCGGCTCGGCGTCGAACGCGCCGACAACGGCGTCCGCCACCCCGTAAAGGTCGTTGGTCAGCTCCTCGAAGTCAGGAATCATTATCTGCGCGCGAACGAAGGTGGCGATCAGGGTCTGGCGGTGTGGCGTCGCAGCATCGGGGAAGTCTTGAAGGAGAACCGAGAGACCGCGCCCGGCCAGGTCGACGCTGGCCGCTCTGCGTTGATCCAATAATCGATCGATCGCGACGTCGACCGCGGCGCGGTCTTGACCGTACAGCGCGCAGAGCAGCTCGGGACGTCCCACATGATCGGACAATCCGATCATGTGGCGCGGGTCCGGGTTGGCGCGATCGATCGCTGCGGGCGTGGCATTGGTTATGAGCTCGGTGCCGATATGGTGGACCCGTGGAATAAGCACACGGGCCGCGAGATCAGTGTAACCGCCAATGGCAATGATACGCGCCGCCGCCCCTGCTAACCTCGGAGCATCGGCACCGATCGCATCGAGCATCTCGAGACCGGGCGTATCCAACCAATGCCCGCTTTCCAGCACCGAAAAGATATAGTCGACCAACGGGGCGGGAAAATGCTCGGGCGCAAGACGCGCGCTGTGCCGGAGGCGGTCGAGATTCTCCTGCGAGCGGTCGCGATCGTAGGCGTCGACATCGTCCAGCAATGCCTGCGCCACCGGTGGCAGCTCGAGCCGGAGGGCCTTACGCGCCTCCTGGCGTTCTGCGAGCGCCCGTTCGGCTGCTTCCTCCTGCTTACGGGCTTCGGCGTTGCGCCGCTCGCGGTCACGGTTTCGGGCGCCAATCAATTCCATGATATTGGGGAGGCTGCCGCCCTTGCGGTGCGTGCAGCCATCACAATTCCGGTCGTAGAAATCGATCGCGGCGTCACTCAATTCGTAGCAATAGGAGCTTCCGCCATCTGTTGCGAAATCGCAGCGGAGACCATGATGGCCGATCGGTAGACCGGTCTGCTGGGCGAGCATGCCATAGCCCATGCTCTCGACCTGGGCGTTGCTGCACCAATTGGCAATCAGCCGCATCGTATCGTGATTGCGCCGACCGTTTGCTATCGCCTCATCGATGGTGCGCTTGCTGATCATGCTAGCAATCTCGGCACGTCACGGCCGCTGCGCAAGGTGATTTACTGGTGGCAGCTCCGGGCTGTCGGAAACGGGTCAATCCATACCTGAAAGCTGCAGGACCGGTAGCGGCCCAGTTCACGCCCTTCGGCCGAGCCCTTATCTTATGCATAACGTGGTCTAGCGTCGGCCGAAAGCTGTCGGTCCGGGAGAGTTCGCGATTGACGGTGGTTGTGGCGCCGTCGATGACGTTCGGTACGGGAAGACATTGTAGATTTTGGTTTGGCCGCCTGACTGGCCTTGTTGGTAACTAGGATTGAACGCGAGTAAATGGAGGGAGTCCGGGGAACCGGCTACTTGGCAACTGGACAAGGCGTTTTGTTATTTGCCAAGGCTGCCTAAGTCAGTTTGACATTTCAACGCTCGGGGGGCGCGCGATGGACCTGCAAAATCTCACCATCACTCGACTCATCTTCCACGAGGTTTTCAAGAAGAAGGATGATGGGCAAGCAGTGGCCCCTGCCTATGGTGCTCAGCTCCTGACGCTCAACGCAGACGCAATGGGGGAACTGAGAACCCGGATTGTTACTGCGACCGGCAGTCAATCACAGAGCATGGAAATGACCATCGCCCGATCAGATGAAGGTAGCTGCGTCAAACTCGCTGAAGATCTGCTCGACGCCGCAGGCGACACCGAATTTGTCCAAGCCTCGCGGCGGGCTGCTGATATGCTGACGGCCGCTCAAGATCGTCGTCCTCCCGGGGGAGTTCTGGCCGTGTTCTCAGGATCGTGCGGGGCACCGGCTCGTCCGATCGTTGGCTTCATAAAGGCCGAGTTGCATGGCGGCTTTCGGCGCGCTCCCAACCTCTCGGTCGAGTACATCAAATCGCTTTTCATGACCCCACAAACGAAGCTCTACAAGATTGGACTTTTCCAACGGTCCGGAGGGCCAGGCCACCCGCTTCCCAGCGGCTGGACGGCCGCCGTTTATGACAGCCTCATGAGCACGTCGAATCCGGACAACGCCGCGTTCTATTTTTACTCCAGCTTTCTCGGTCTTCAATTACCGGACAGCGCGCCGCGCATGACGCGAAGATTTTATGAGGGGACTAAGGAATTCATCCAAAATGCGAACATATCCGAGGAGCAGAAAACAGATCTGCTCACCTCGTTGTACTCTTACCTCAAGGTCGACACGTCCGCTACGGTCCAGACGGCGGCCTTTGCTTCCAATTATTTCGCCCCTGAGCTGCAGGACGCATATACTCAGTATATGACGGCCCTCGAATTTCCGAATACCGCTATTCCGAAGGATATTAGTCAGCTAAATCTGCGCTTGGAAAAGCGAAGGATTGAGTTCTCTCGGCAGGTTAAGCTAACCGGACCATCGCAGGCCTTCGAGGACCTCGTGACGATCGAGACGATCAATCAGGATGGCAGCGCCAGCCCGAATGGCGAATGGACCCGGATCACGGTACGCGACCGTATCCGCGAGCAGGAATGACCGAAGAAGAGCTGCTGGAACGGTGGGCTGCAGAGCGGCCCATCTACGAGGCTTGGGGGCACTATGTCATAGAGCAAGTGTCCGCTCGCCTCGTCGACAAGCTTCCCAAGGTGGGGATAGACATCTTCATTCGCATCCCTCCGAAGTATCGGTTGAAGGATGACTTCTCGTTCGTGGAGAAGGCCTTCTACCGAAAGGCCTACGATGATCCTTACACTCAGATCACGGACAAGGTTGGCACCAGATTTGTAGTCTTGTTAGGAACTGATGTTCCCGTCGTGGGTGAGGCCATCACCTCGGTTGAGACGTGGAAAGCCTCGAAAGATCGTGACCCAGAAGAAGAGGCTAATGAGAATCCTATACAATTCGATTACAAGGCGCTTCACTTTGTCGTGCGCAACATTGCGGAGCTTGAAGCTGAGGGTGTGACTATACCGCCCGGTACGCCATGTGAAATACAAGTTAAAACGCTGCTCCAGCACGCCTACAGCGAATTAACGCATGACACGATCTACAAGCCAAGTGTGACCAAGACTCCGCAGATGATGCGGGCCGCCGCGAAAAGCATGGCATTACTGGAATCGACAAACGACTATTTCGAATCTGTCGTCGAGCAGGTTGAAGCAGCGATACTGCCTGAGCGGGAGGCAACTGCGCTCCTGCGCGAAATCTATGAGGCAGGCGTGGGCCGACCTGCTCAGCCATCCAGAGTGGAAGGTTTGTTGCTTGACGCGCTCTTGCCGGAGCAGTCGTACGCCGAGAGCTTAAGTCAGTTTCTATCTGAACGCCGCTACGTATTCGAGCGGGTGAATGAACACGCCAGTATGAAGCTTCTATTCCGGCAGCCATCCATTCTACTGGTCTATTTTTTGGCGGCGACGACCCCCGCAAATTTGGTTCGGAAGTGGCCTTTGACGAGGGACGAGTTGACCCCTGTGTTTACTGACCTAGGCCTTGCCATACCGGGCTGATCGAATTTCCTTTCATACTCATAAGCAAGTTTGGTGTTGTGGTCGTGTGCGGTGCGCGTCCGGCGGATCTTCCGCGCGCCCTAGCCGCGCCGTCCAGTTGCGGTGAGCCATGACTGGCTAACGCAAGTTCACAGTGACAGCCAGTCGGCGACCGCTTTCCACCGATTACCACCCTGAGCCGACAGTCCGTTTTCGGCCCAGGATTGGACTTAGCGAAACAATCAGCGGACCTCGTTGAAGGGGTGCTCAAAGATCGCCGAATCCGTGGACCGCGGGGGCATCTAGAGGGATCGGCCGTCATAAAGGGCGCCATTTCGATAGACATGAGCTTTGGTTCGGATTCCATCTACTCCACCGGCCCTGCTGCATATTCCGGGCCAGGGGAATTCACGCAGGCGCGTATCTGGGGCTTGGCACAATTGCCAAGCAGCCGCGCATGGGACGGCGTTTCGCGGCTGCCGATGCTTTGGAGATATCACGCGAGGCGCCGGATGTCCGGACTACGGTCATCCGCCGTGAAACCATGGCTCCCGCAGCGCTCTGCGATTGACTCTCATCCGGCCGGGACCATACCAACAAAGCGCAAATTCTAGAATATCAATTCTCTAAACGAGCATCGTTTTGCACGTCTGGGGAGAGAGCGAGCGGTTTGCGCCAATGCCCCGGGAAACTCACGAATCCCGCAGGCACTGGGGAGAGGAACTAGAAATGAAGAACCGAATCACATATTCACGCATGAGCGCCGTCATCGGCGTTGCGATCTTCATGACCGCTGCACACGGCGCCGCGAACGCGCAGGACGACGGCGCCGCGGCGCCGGCTCAGTCCACCGCATCGCCCCCGGCAAGCCAAGGCGTCGGCGAGATCATCGTCACCTCGCAGCGTTACGAACAGAACCTGCAGGAGACGCCGCTGTCGATCGTGGCACTCGGCTCCGAGGAGCTCGAGAAGCAGGGGACCGACAGCCTCAGTGGACTGGACACCTTCGTTCCCAACGTGAGCATCGGGGGCACGGCCGCGCAGGGTAATGCCATCGTCAGCGTCGCGATTCGCGGCATCGGCGGCGCGCCGCAAGGGTTCATCACGCAGGAAAACTCGGTCGGCATCTACATCGACGACATCCTATTCGCCCGCCCGAACGGCGCGCTCCTCGAACTGCTGGACGTTGAGCGGATCGAAGTGTTGCGCGGCCCGCAGGGAACACTCTTCGGCCGCAACACGGCCGGCGGCGCCATCCGGTATGTGACCAAGAATCCGTCCGACCGGCTCGAAGGTTCGGTAAAGGTCGTTGCAGGATCGCGCGACCGATTCGATATCTCGGGCGTGCTCAACGTGCCGCTCGCCGACACGTTGTCGACGCGCATTGCCTTCGCCAAGAAGAGCCGCGACGGCTACATACACCGCATCATCGACGACACGTATGTCGGCGGCGGCGATTCCACGACCATGCGCGGCCAGCTGCTGTGGCGGCCCACCCCCAGGCTGCGGGTCAACCTTGCCGCCGACATCATTCGCACGAGCGACAATGGGCAGCCTTCCCTGGCGACCGATTTCTCTCCGACCGACCTTTATCCGTCGCATCTCTACGGCATCCAGGTGCCCGGCGATCCGCCGCCCAATCCCGCATCCGTCGCTTCGGTTCGCGCAACGGCGCCGCTGTCGGTTTCACCGTCCGGCTACACCAACGCGGCAGCGGATTTTGCATCGTACTACGGGCAGATCGACAGCCGCTACGAAGTCTATGGCGGCCTGATTCCGGACGTGAACCGGTTCAAGAGCTACGGTCTCTCGGGAACGATATCGTACGACCTTACCGATACGATCGAGATAAAGTCGCTCACGGGCTATCGCGATATCTCGCAAATCCAGAACCAGGACTGGGACCGTACGCCGATTCCCCTGGTGCAGATCCACGACAGGAACGAAATCGAGTATCTCACCCAGGAGCTGCAGCTGACGGGCCAGTCCTTCGGCGGCCGGCTGAACTGGGTGGCGGGGCTGTTCTACTATTGGGACGAATCCGAGAATTTGCGGCGCAGGTTCGATCCCGCGGGCGGCGCAAACAGCCCGTTCCTGGGCGATACCGGGCTTGGCTCGTTCGAAAACAAGTTCATCGAGACCACCAGCTACGCCGCGTTCGGGCAGGGCACCTTCGCCATCACGGAGTCGCTGCTGGCAACGGTCGGCCTGCGCTGGGGCAAAGACAAGAAGACCTTCAGCTCGTTCCGCGAAGGCAGGGGACAGGTCTGCCTCTCCGGCGGTTCGGAAGTGGCGGCCGTGGGCACTCCGCCGAGCTGCCCGCCCGGGTCGGTGTCGACGCCGTCCTACCAGACTGTCGAGGGAAGCTGGTCGAGCGTGTCGCCGCGCGTCGCGCTGGAGTATCGCTGGACTCCCGACCTGATGACCTATGTTTCGGCCGCCAAGGGCTACAAGGGCGGCGGCTTCAACGACACGATCCAGACACGCTGCTACCGCTCGCCCCTGCCCGATTGCGGACTGGGCGAATACGAGGCCGAGAACCTGTGGACCTACGAAGCCGGCCTTCGCAGCGACTTTCTCGAAGGACGCGTGCGATTCAACCTCACCGGGTTCTACACCCAGTACAAGGACCAGCAAATCCAGCTGGCCGACCCCGGGCCGCCGCCGCTGGTCTATACCGTGAACGGCGATACCACGGTGAAGGGCATCGAGGCCGAATTCCTGGCGGCTCCGATCGACAACCTGCTGCTGCGGGCCAGCCTCGGCTATATCGACGCCAGCTATGACGAGGACATCGCCGGCCTGAGCGGCACGGTCGTGATCACGCCCGACGTTCCGTTCTACCGCAGCCCCAAATGGTCCTATACCCTGGGGGCCAGCTACGAGATGCCGGTGAGCGATGCGGGCGACATGACCTTCGACCTCAACTGGGGCTGGAAGGACAGCCAGGCCAGCTTCCCGAGCCCGACCAACTTCATCATCGTGCCTTCGTACGGGGTGCTCAACGGCCGCGTCGCTTTCGAGGCCAACGCGGGCTGGTCGGTCGCGCTGTTCGCCAACAATCTGACCGACGAATACTACCTGACGGGGGCGTTCGATCCGAGCGGTCCCGCCAGCAAGCCGACGCCGGGCCTCACCGGCGTGGCCCACGATCGCGTCTTCGGCTTCACGATGCTGGACATCGGTCGCCACACGGAGCTGGGGGTGGAACTGCGCTACGAATTCTGACTGCCCCGTAGCCAGCCACGAGGCGAGGGCGCCCGGCAACGGGCCCCTCGCCAATTCCGCGCCCGCAGCGATGCGAGGGAATGACGGGACCGTCCGGGGCCGCGGCATGCCGGGGCCGGGGCCATCGAGGGAATTGCCGCCGTGTTTGATCGCAGGTCGTTTCTCGGGACGGTTGCCGCGGCGGGCGGAAGCCTGGTTGCGGGCAGCGCCGCAGCGCAGACTTCCGCGCAGTCCGCGCAGTCCGCGCCGCCGATCGCCGCCGACCGGCCCGGGCCCGCGAGGCAGGCGCCGCCCGACGCCATTTCCGTCCTCGCGGACTACATGGTCGAAACGCCTGCCGCAGCCATTCCCCGGCGCATACTCGACCTCACGCAGCGACAACTGGTCGACACTGTTGCCGTGGCGATCGCCGCAAGGGACGAGGACGGCGTTCGCCAATTGCGCGAACTTCACGAAGAAATCGGCGGAACCGGCGAAAGCGCCGTGTGGGGTTCGGGCCTGAGGCTTCCGACGCACGACGCCGCGAGGATCAACGGGACGATGGCGCATGCCCTCGAGTTCGACGACACCTTCGGCCGCGGCTTCCTGCATCCTTCCGCGATTACCTTCCCGGCGGCGCTTGCGGTCGCCGATCTCGTGGGGGGCGTGAGCGGCGCGGAGTTCCTTACCGCCACGGCGCTGGCCGTCGACGTCGCCTGCCGGATTTCGATTGCCGGGCAACCGGGCGTCGATGGGTTTGCCACCGGGTGGCACAACACCGCGCTGGTCGGCTATCTTTCCTCCGCCCTGCTGGCCGGGCGGCTGATGGGCCTCGATCGGGACCAGTTGATAAACGCGGCGGGGATCGCCTGCCACCAGGCGGCCGGAAACGCCCAGTCGCATGTCGACGGCGCGCTCACGAAGCGGCTGGGCCCGGGCTTCGCCTCGAGCGCCGGAATAATGGCCGCCCGGCTCGCCGCGCGCGGCGTCACCGGGCCGCACAACGTGCTGGAAGGCGAGAAGGGGTGGTTCTCGCAGTATCACCGGGGCAACTATTCGCGCGCGCTGCTCCTGCAAGACCTCGGGGTGTCGTTTCCGGCCGAAGAGACGTCGTTCAAGCCATGGCCGTCGTGCCGCGGATCCCATACCTCGGCCGACGCCGCACTGCAGCTGGTGTCGGCGCACGGCCTTCGCGCGGAGGACGTCGATCGGATCGTCCTGCGCAACGGACCGGCCGAGTATCCCTTTCTCAGCACACCGATCGAGAGCAAGCGCCATCCGCAGTCCGTCGTGGAGGCGCAGTTCAGCATCCCCTGGGTCGTCGCCGCCGCCTTCGTCGACGGGAAGATGAGCATCGCGCAGTTCACCTCGGGTGCCCTGCAGCGACGGGATATTCACGCGATGGCCGAGCGGATCACCCCGATGCAGGACGACAGCCTGGCCAATCCCAGGGGCGGACCGGGGCATGCCCAGATCGACCTGACGCTGCGCGACGGGCGAATGCTCAGCAAGCGCGTGGTCGCGGCCAAGGGCGACCCTGAGGCGCCGCTCAGCCAGGAAGAGATCGACGCGAAATTCCTCGATTGCGTCGCCTATGCCGGACTGTCGCCCGCCCAGGGTGCCGCGATCCGCGAGGTCGCCCTCGGCATCGCCGCCCTGGACGACGTCTCGACATTGAGCCGGGAATTGATGACCGACACCTGATCGAACCGGCAAGCCCGGTGCGACCTTCCCTACAGCGCGGGCGCGGGCTCCAGCGCCCCCGACGTGCGGGGCTGGCGCATGAACCGCTCGAAAAATGCGCTCAGTTCCGCGTGAGCATCGAGCGGCAGCACGTCGGCGACGAACTGATCGGGCCGGACCAGGACGATGCAGCCCGCGTCCCGGTCGATGTTCCGCATGTCGAAGATGTCGCGCCCGTTCTTGAGATCCGGACAGAACACCTTCTGGTAGTCGCGCAAGCCGTAGCGGCCCTTGCAAGGCCGGAGATGCGGATGGATTTGCGAAAAGGCGACCTCGCGAAACGGCTGCTGGAGAATCGCGATCGTTTCGATCACCGAATCCGGGTCGGCGCCGCCGGGCGTGAAGCGTCGCACCGGAGAATCCGGGCTATGGGCCAGATACTCGCACAGTCGCCCCAGCTTCGAGGGTCCGCAGGCCGCATCCTGCCTGGGCGCGAAGGCGAACAGGCGCCAGCGTCCGTCCGCCTCGACGACATGCCCCAATTCCATCGGTTTGGCGTCGGCCAGGCGGATCACGGGGGCGGAATGGAAGCGCATCCCGACGGTAAAGCCCCGGGCGAGGTCCTGGTGCTGCGCTTCACCGACGATCGCGGACGGCTCGTAGTGCACCGATGTGCCGGCCGTGAAGCGACCGTGCTTGACGAAATATCGCTGGAACTCGGCCGGATCCACGCCCTCGCCGGAGGCATCGCCGGCGCTCTTGGGTCGGGCGCTGAACATCCTGGCGAATTCGCGGTCGAAATCGATGAGCTCCTGCGCGATGGCGCGGCGCTCCTGCGAATAGGAGTGAAGCAAGCCGGGCGCGCTTAGCCCGCGCAGGACCGCGGCAAGCTTCCACCCCAGGTTGAATGCGTCGGCGATCGACACGTTCATTCCCTGCCCGGCCTTGGGGCTGTGGGTGTGGCAGGCGTCGCCGGCGATGAAGACGCAGGGCGCGGCCCCGGTTTCGCCCACGGGCAAGTCGTCGAACTTGTCGCAGATGCGCTGACCGATCTCGTAGACAGACCACCAGGCGACTTCCTTCACGTCGAGGGTGTAGGGATGCAGGATCCGCCGCGCCGCGGCGATCAGGTGGTCGGGCGTGATGTTGCGGCTGGCGATACGCTCGTCTTCGGCCAGCTTGTCGAGCTCGATATACAAGCGGACCATGTGCCCGCCCTCGCGCGGAATGATCAGCACGTTGCCTTCGTTCTGCGAGTGTATCGCCGATTTCATCCGGACATCCGGGAAGTCGGTGACGGCGAGGATGTCCATGACGCCCCAGGCCTGATTGGCCGAGTCGCCATGCAGCTCCCTTCCGATGGCCTTGCGTACGGAGCTGCGCGCGCCGTCGCATCCGACGACATAGCGAGCCCGGACCTTCGTGACCTGCGTCTGGCCTGAATCGTCCTCGCGCTCGAGCCATGCCGTCACGGGGTATTCGTCCGAGGCCTCCCGATCGATCGCCAGATCCTGCAACGTCGTCCTGTAGGCAGGCTCGAGCCGGGAGGGAGAATCGCGCATGACGTCGAGCAGGAACTCGTGCACGCGGGCCTGATTGAGGATGACGTGGGGAAACTCCGACAGCCCATCTTCGGTATCCTGGATGCGGCCGCTGCGGGCGATCTTGTCCGGGCACTGCTCGTCGGGCTTCCAGAACGTGGTCTCGTTGACCCAGTACGCTTCCTTCAGCACGCGTTTGGCAAAGCCGAATGCCTGGTACATCTCGACCGAGCGGCAGGCGATGCCGTCCGCCTGGCCGATTTCGAGCGGTCCTTGCTTTTGCTCGACGATCCGGGTGCGAATTTCCGGAAACGCCGACAATTGCGCGGCCAGCGTAAGGCCCGCCGGGCCGCAGCCCACGATGAGCACGTCGAGCTCTTCCGGGACCGTGCTGCGGGAGTCCGCATGCTGCCCGTCGGCCGCCGGCGCGACGAACGGATCGCCAGGGTAGAAGCCGTTGAGGTAGAATTCCATGAACCAGTTCCCGACCGCTGCGCAAAACGCGTTGAACACCGATATAGAATGTATACATACGATATGTCCACATACAAAGTCGTGGAAAGGCTGGGCGGATGGGAATGGAACAGTTGTCAATGCGCGCGGCGCGGACCTATCAAGCCCCCATGGAGCACCTGTCGCGTCTAAAGGCGATGCCCGGCCATTACATCCGCCGGGCCCAGCAGGTTTCGAGCGCGATCTTCGCCGAGGAACTGGCCGGAACGGAGCTGACCTCGGTCCAGCTCGTCGCGCTGGCGGCCATTGCCGATTGCCCGGGTCTCGATGCGACCCGGCTCGCCGAAATGATCGATTTCGACAAGGCGACCATCGGCGGCGTGATCGATCGGCTCGAGCGCAAGAAGCTGATTACCCGTGCCGTCAGCACCGAAGACCGGCGCGTCAAGGAACTGGTTCCGTCACCCGAAGGCAGGGCGATTCTTGCCGCAAGCATGGCCAGCGTGGAGCGCGTCCAGGAACGGCTTCTCGCTCCGCTCGAACCGGCCGAGCGGGAGAAGCTCAACGGCATGCTGCGCGCCATCATCGGCCTGTCGTGACGCGCGCGGCGCCTGATCGGCGTTGCCGCCGGCATGTCCGATAGGCGGGCATGGCTGCATTGGAGATTTAATCCCGCGCCTGCCGGGTGCTAATCCAAGCGCATGCAACAAGCGCGCAATTGCCCATGCCGCCGGCGGGAGGCCTGAAGTGGTGAGAGTCAGTCGCTCGAGCCTGCGGCTGTTGTCGATCGCGATCGGCATCCTGTTCATCGGCGCGATCTACTACAGCATGCACTACCGCATACCGTGGGAGTGGGATGCGCCGGGCGTCGGCAAGCTGCCGCGGGACGTGGTGAGCGGCTTTCTCGAGGAAGCGTACGGCCGTGGCAACGGCGAAGCGGCGGTTCGCGATTACTTCGCAAGCGAGATCGTGCCCGGCGCGGTTGCCCCCCAGGAGCGCAGCGATGCCGGGCCCATCCCCTACGAGATCCATTCGGTCGTCGCCCAGGGCCTGACGGTCGTCGTCTTTCAGAAGATCGGCGCGGCGCGGGGACAGCCGGCGACCGACGTCGTCGACGTGTTCGAAGTGCGCGACGGACGCATCGTCCGGCGCGAACGCCACCACACGGGTCTTGCCCGCAATCCCGCCGAGTGAGGCCCTGACAGGATACCCGTATGAACCAAGGCAAGGCTCTCGAGCATGACGACACCGTCGTCGTCGCCCTCGACGGGAGGACCGTGGGAACCGCCGTCGTCACGCTGATGCGGCTGTTCCTCGGCGCATGGATGATCGTCAGCGGTTACAGCCACTGGGCGCCGAAGTTCGGCCTGTCACCGGGCTTCCCGCAGCCCCTGGGCACGCTCGAGCCATCGAACGAGATGCTGGTGACGATGATCGAGATCGGGCTGTTCGACATCGTGAAGACGGTCGAAATAATCGGCGGGCTGTGCCTTATCCTCGGAATATTCGCACCGGCGGCGACCCTTCTCCTCCTGCCTATTTCGGCGATGGTCTTCTACAACGCGATTTTTCTGAACTTGCGTACCGAGCGCCTATTCAATCCGACGTATATGGGCGTTATGTGTCTGTATATTAATATCATCGTCGCGCTTGGGTATATTCGCTACTATATCCCGATGCTTTCTTTCCATTCGGCGGTCGGCAGCATTCGCGACCTGAAAGGCCTTGGGGCAATCTTCACGCGGCCCGGCAGGAATGCCGCCCAACGCACTGGACCAAGCCATGGGTGACAAGAAGCGGATTTCCTTCCTGGTCGTCACCTGGCTCCGGCTGTTCTTCGGGGCCCACCTGCTGTTCTCGGGCGGGCGTTACATCCTGACCGGTTACGTGCCCGACATTCCCGGCGTCGGCGGCGAGTGGCTGATGGCGAACGCGGAGATCGGCCTGTACCAGGCCGTGAAATACATGGAGTTCGTCTACGGACTGATGCTCCTGTCCAACCGTTTCGTGCTTCTTGCGCTGATTCTCGAGATGCCCACCACGGTGAACATCTTCTGGCTGAACACCGTGATCGTCGGAACCCCGAGGCAACTGTTCACCGGGCCGCAGGAGCTGTTCCTCAACGGCGTGCTGTTGCTGGCCTACAGCGGCTACCTCGCGGCCGCGCTGAAGCCGCGGCTCGATCCGCTCTGGCTGTGGAATTGGCGAGGAGCCTACCGGGAGCGCTACGCCGAGCAGATCGGCGCGGAGGGGAACGACGATGACGAAAGCTGATCTCCTGGCTGTTGCCATATGCGCCGTGCTTTCGGTGGCGGTGGTCATCGGTTCGACGGGTTGGGGTTACGCCGATTACCGGCCGCTGCGCGACTACGACATCTTCGCACTGACGCTCTCATGGGCCGGCCTCGCATTCTACCTAGTGAAGGGCCGCCGCAGGGCCTGAGCCGACGGGAGCGTTACCGTGTCGGGCTGGCGCGGAGCGTAGCCGGACGCCGACGCGCGGGTTTGGGTGAAGGCGACAGTCTCGCGGCGCCGGCCTCCCGACCAGGCACGTGTCCGGAAAACGGTCATCGCCCAAGAACCTCGGTTCGGCGCTTGTAGAACCTCTATTCTAGATTAGGTTATCGATAAATCGAGAGGATGATTTCGTGATTCGTTCGATGGCCTACCTGGCACTTGAGACGCCCGCCGCCCCAGCGTGGGAGGTGTTCGGACGCGACATCCTCGGCATGCAGCTCGTCGACAAGGAAGCCGGCGTCGCCCTTCGCTTTCGCATGGACGAAGCCGAATGCCGCCTGTGGGTACGGCCTGGTGCGGCAAACGACATCGCCTGCATCGGCTGGGCCGTGGGCGATGAAAGCGCGGCGCTGGCCCTCGCCGAGCGTATCGATCGCGCAGGCTGCACGACGCGGGCCTGCACCTCCGAGGAAGCGGAGGACCGGCGCGTCGCCGGGTTCCGCTGGTTCATCGATCCCGCCGGATTTCGCCACGAGCTGAGCTGGGGGCAGTACGTCTCGCCCGGATCGTTCGTGGCAGGCCGGCCCATGAGCGGTTTCAGGACCGGCGACCAAGGCATGGGCCATATCGTGCTGCTGGTTCCCGACCTGCACGAGGCCGACCGCTTTTACCGCGAGGTGATGGGTTTCCATCAATCCGACCGCATCGTTGCGGACGGGCGCGAGCTGCTGTTCTACCACTGCAACGGGCGCCACCACTCGCTCGCCATCGGCTCGCCCGGGCCGGGCGTGGCCGGTGCTCACCACCTGATGCTCGAAGTCAACGCGCTCGACGACGTGGGGCGCGCCGTGGATCTGTGCGAATTGCACGACGTGCCGGTGAGCAAGTCGATCGGTTGCCATACCAACGACCGGATGGTCTCGGCCTACCTCTATTCGCCGTCCGTGCTGCGCATCGAGTACGGCTTCGGGGGGCGCGAGATAGACGACTTGTGGGAGCCGAAGACCTACACGGCCACCTCGATCTGGGGCCACAGGGAACTGCGGCCCGACCTGCCGCCGGCGATGGTCGTCAGGCGATGAACGGGCGCATCGCCAATTCCCCGGGCGGGCCACCCGAGGCGCGCGCCGTGCCGGTGGCGGCGCGTCCGATTTGTGAGCCCGCCACGTTTCGCAAGGTGCTGGGCAACGTCCCGACTTCCGTGTCGATCGTGACCGGCGACGATGGCGAGGGCCATTTCGGGATCGTCATCGGATCGCTCGTGTCGATTTCGCTCCAGCCGCCGCTGGTCGGCTTCTTCATCGACAACCGGTCGCGCACGCTGCCTCGGGTCCTGGCCTGCAGGCGGCTTTGCATCAACATCCTGTCCGCCGAGCAAGCGCGCTTCTGCCGCGATTTCAGCGTCAACCAGTCGGACCGCTTCTCGTGCGGGAACTGGCGCCAGGAAGAAGGCGAGGCCCCCCTTCTCGACCAGGCCCTGGCGTGGATTTCGGGCCGGCTGGAGCGGTCGATCGAGATTGGCGACCACCACCTCATCGTCATCGAGCCCGACGCGCTCGCGGAGAACCCGGCACGCGCCGCCAGTGATCCGCTCGTCTTCTTCCGCGGAGCCTTTGCCAGCTGATCCGGCGCGGCGCCGCAAGATTTCATTGGAGAGTTCCTGAGATGCACACGACCGATCTCGAAGCCAGGCCCGAGGCCAAAGTGGAAACCGTGGCGGATGTCCGCGCGCGGATCGAAGATGCCATGCCCGAGCTGGCGGACCAGGCCATCGCCTGCGACGAACTTGGCAAGCTCACGCCGCGGGTGCGCGACATCTTGCGGCAGAGCGGGGTTATGCGGGTCTTCCAGCCGCACGAATACGGCGGGCTGGAGGGCGATCCGGTCGAGTATTGTCGCCTCGTGATGGATATCTGCGCGGAGGCGCCGTCCGCGGGCTGGGTGGCGGGCGTCGTGGGAGTGCACTCCTTCGAATTCGCCCAGGCGGATGCCCGGCTCCAGGAAGAAGTCTGGGGGGTGGACACCGACACCTGGATCGCTTCGCCCTACGCGATGATCGGCAGGGCGCGCCGGGTCGAGGGCGGCTGGCGCCTGACCGGCCGCTGGCCCTTCTCGTCCGGCACCGACTGGTGCGACTGGATCGTGGTCGGCGGGCTGGCCGAGGCCAGCGACGGCAGCACCCCCGCGAAGTTCGCAGAGCCCCATCACTTCATCCTGCCGCGCAAGGATTACATCATCCATGACGACAGCTGGGACACCATGGGCCTTCGCGGCACCGGGTCGAAGGATGTCGAGGCGGTCGATGCGTTCGTGCCCGACTACCGCGTGATGAACGTTGGGAAGCTCAACGATCGCGTCTACCACCAGGAGAACAGGCCCGGCTCGGCGCTTTACGAGATGCCCTTCGACCTCGTTTTTCCGGGCCTCATCTGCTCGGCGACCATCGGCCTTGCCGACGGCGTCGTTCGGCGGTTTCGCGAATACTCGGAAAGCCGGGTCAATCGCGGCGGGCTGAAAGCGATCGACAACCCCTACCAGATGGCGGCGCTGGGCGCGGCCATGGCCGACATCCAGGCTTCGCGCCTGCAACTGCTCGACGACATGCAGCGAGCCTACGTCCTGGCGTTGTCCGGAGGCAGCGTCACGCGCGCGATGCAGCACGAGGCGAGGCGAAACCAGGTGCGCGCCGTGCGCCGGGCCGCCGAGGCCGCGCAGGCGGTCTTCGGCAACGTGGGCGGCAACGTCGCGCGCAATTCCAATCCGATCCAGCGCTTCTATCGCGATATGTCGGTGGCGATGTGCCACGCCTGCAACGTCGACCAGCCGGTCTACGCGGCGCAGGCGGCCTTCACCTTCGGCAAGCCCATTCCCCCGGGCGTGATCGTCTGAACCGCGGGCCGGGCCGCCACGCGCAAACACGAGGGACGACAATGGATTCCGAATCAGACCCGCGCGGTGTGCTGCGGCAATGGGGGGAGCACCACCTCGCGCCGCTATGGCTCAGCCCTACTGCCCACAAGCCGCCACCGGCGCCGCAGGAAACGCACCTGTGGGAATGGTCGACGACGCGGCCGCTCCTCGAGCACGCCTTTCGCGAGACTTCGCCCGAGATCGTCGAGCGGCGGGTGTTGCAGTACATGTCCCCCTACGCGACGTCGGAGCGGGACGAATATACCGTCGGAACGCTGCTGTGTTGCGTGCAGTGCCTGCTGCCGGGCGAAACCGCGCGGCCGCACCGCCACGCCATGGGAGCCCTTCGCTTCGTGCTCGAAGGCAGCGGCGCGATGACCCTGGTCAATGGCAAGGCCTGTCCCATGGAGTACGGCGACCTCATCCTCACGCCTGCCTGGTGCTGGCACGAGCATCGCCACGACGGCGAGGGCCCGGTCCTGTGGCTCGACGCCCTCGACGTGCCGCTTCATTCCTACCTCGGGACCGTCGAGTTCGAGCGGCCGCCGGTCGAGCAGATGCCCGCCACGGTGCCGGACGATGCGCTCGAATTCGCCGGCTTCCTCCCGGTCGGGATCGCGGACGGCGGCTCGCACAGCCCGGTCTTCCGCTATTCCTATTCGCACGCGCTGGCCGCCCTGGCTGCCGCTCCCCGCGCGGCCGACCGTTCGCGCACCATCCGCTACGCCAATCCGCTGACGGGCGGGACCGCCCAGTCGTTCATGGATTGCTCGCTGACGGAAATCGAAGCGGGCCAGACCACGATCGCCAGGAGGTCCAACGCCAGCACTGCCTGCGTCGTCGTGGCCGGGACGGGAAGCTCGCAGATCGGCGGCAAGACCATCCGCTGGGCCGAGAAGGACTTCTTCACCATCCCCGCCGGCAATTTCGCCAGCCACACGGCCACGAGCGCGCAGGCGCGCCTGTTCATGCTTTCCGACCGCGACGTCCTCCACAGGCTTGGACTCCTGCGTGAGGATACCACGGCGGAAGGGGCGGAATAGGCGATGCGCATTGCTCTGTACGACGACGGGCGGCTTGGCGTGGTGCAGGATGGCCGCGTCTTCGACGTGAGCGCCGCCCTCGCCGCGCTGCCGGCATCGCCCGCCCCATGGCTGGGCACCCGGGGGGACCCGATCATCGCCAACCTCGAGACGTTGAAACCGGCGATCCGGCGCGCGCTTCCGTCGGCGTCGTCGAAGCCGGTAGGGGAAGCGTGCTTTCTCGCCCCGGTGCAGCGGCCGACCAAGATCATCGGCGTTCCGGTGAACTACCGCAAGCATGCCTCCGAAGCCGAAGCCGACGCGGCCACCTTTTCGGACCGGTTCCGCGGCTCGATCGAGGAGCAGGGCTTCTTCCTCAAGGCAGTCAGCTCGCTGGCCGGGGCCGGCGAGGGCATAACATTGCGATTTCCCGATCGCCGGTCCGATCACGAGATGGAGCTCGGCGTGGTCATCGGCAGGACGGTGCGCAACGCGCCGGCCGCGCAAGCGCTCGAGGCAGTCGCCGGCTATGCCATCGCGCTGGACATGGTGGTCAGGGGACCGGAAGACCGCAGCCTGCGCAAATCGGGCGACAGCTACGCCATCCTCGGCCCCTGGCTGGTAACGGCCGACGATATCCCCGATCCCGAGACGCTGGATTTTTCGCTGCACGTCAATGGCGAATTGCGCCAGGCGTCGAACACAGGACAGATGATCATGAAGCTGGCCGACCAGATCGCCTACGCTTCCAGGTTCTACACGCTCTATCCGGGTGACATAATCATGACGGGCACCTGCGAAGGGGTAGGGCCCGTCCGGCCGGGCGACCAGATCGACTGTCGCATCCAGGACATCGCCGAGATGACGGTCGGCGTCCATCCGCGCTACGTCGAAGAAGAAGAGAAGGCCCGATGAGCCAATTGCAGCTTTCCGTGGCAGTCGGGAATTACGACCGCTGCCGGCCGCTGTTCGACGGCGAGGTCCAGATCGATGGGGTCGACCCGGTTTTCATGCGGCTCGCTCCGGAGGAGATATTCTTCCGGGCGTTCAGGCAAGCCGAGTTCGACATCTGCGAGCTTTCGCTGTCGTCGTCGGTCGTGAAGGCGGCCAACGGAACCCTGCCCTATGTGGGGGTGCCGGTGTTCCTGTCGCGGATGTTCCGCCATTCGGCCTTCTATGTGCGCAAGGACCGGATAAAGCGCCCGCAGGACCTTGTCGGAAAGAAGGTTGGCCTGCCCGAGTACCAGTTGACCGCCATGGTGTGGATTCGCGCCTTCCTGTCGCAGGACTACGGAATCTCCCCGGAAGACATCACGTGGGTACGCGGCGGCATTTCGGATGCCGTGCGACCGGAGAAGATCGAGCTCCAGCTGCCGCCCGGGATAAGGCTCGAGGAAGCCCCGCCCGGCAAGACCATCTCCGCGCTGCTCGCGGAAGGCGAAATCGACGGCTACATCGCCCCGCGCGCCCCCGATATCGCGCCGACGCCCGACGTCGGCTGGCTCTTCCCCGATCCGATGGCCGAGGCCAGGGCCTACTTCGAGCGCCACCGGATATTCCCGATCATGCACATGGTGGGCATTCGCCGCAGCATCGCCGACGCCCACCCGTGGCTGCCGGCTGCGGTGTTCAAGGCTTTCGCCCAGTCGAAGGACTTGTGCCTCGAGCGCCTGCGCGAGACTTCGGCCTGCAAGATCACCATGCCGTTCGTCGACGAGCGGCTGCACGCCGACATGGCGCTGATGGGCGAGGATTTCTGGACTTACGGAATTCCGAACAACTGCCATGTCCTGGATCATTTCTTCGACCAGCATCACCGGCAGGGCCTCTCGTCGAGGGTCGTGACGGCCGAAGAGCTGTTCCATCCTTCGACGTTCGAGCAGTTTTCGATCTGAATTTCGACGCGGGTCCCTGGTTCGGGATCGGCGGTTTCGCTGGGTGTCGACAAGATCTCGCACGCATGGAGGGGACATTGCAGGACAAGGAATTTCACTGGCAGCTCATAACCTTCTTCAGGATACTGTTTGCCTTTCACCTGATCTATTCGGGAACCGCCTATGTATTCTTCGGGTGGGTTCCGTCGGCGTTCCATGACGGCGCGTCGCCGGTCGGCCGCTTCCTCGTCGCGCTCGACGACGTCGGACTGTACGCCGTCGTCAAGCATGTCGAGCTAGTGCTCGGCGTCCTCATCCTGAGCAACCGGTTCGTCGCTGTCGCCGCGGTGGCCGAACTGCCGATAACGATCGTGATCTCCTATCTGAACATCTTCGTGGAAGGAGCGCTGGATACACGGCATTACTACACCGGCGTGCAGGAACTGACCATCAATGCTGTGGTCCTGTTCGGATATGGCGCGTACTACCGCTCCATGCTGACGCCGCGGCCACGCCCGCAATGGCTGTGGCAGGAGCTGGACGCGACCTCGACGCCGCTCGCCAGCGCGGTCGCACCGGCCCGGTTCGCCTTCGGCACGCCCCAGACCTGGATATTCTTCGGCCTCGTCATGGCGGCGATCGTCGCCGCGTCGTGGTTCCTCGGGCCGGTCGACCGGCGCCTGCCGCCGCGCGACTGGGTGCCGCCGTTGTTGGCGTTCGTGGCCATGCTCGGGCTCTACCGGGTGACCCGTTTTCGCGGATCGCGCAGCCGAGAGGCCGTGCCCTCGCGCGGATGATGGGATTCCGCCGGGAGTCCCTTCCGCCTGCGCCCGCACGGCTCCTCGACCAGACCGGGAGCCGTGCGGTCAGCGCGCGTCCGGCGCGGCGGGATCGCCTCGCGAAACCAGCCCGAATTCGGCCGCGAGATCGTCGCCGTGCGCATCCAGTTCGGGCGGCGGAGCGAACTCATCGGCACGGCGACCGTCGAGCGTTACGGGACTCTTGATGGCCAAGACTTCGCCCATCGACGGATGGTGGGAGGGGGCGAGGGTGCGGAGATGGGCGACCTGAGGATCGTCGTGGACTTCGTCCACCGACAGCACCGGCGCCGCCGGCACGCCCTGCGCGGCGAGCGCGGCCGCCCATTCGTCGCGGGACCGGCCCGCGAAGCACTCCCCGAGGATTTCCCGCAGCTCCGGGTAGTTCCGGGTGCGATCGGCCGGGGCGGCGAACCGGGGATCGCCGGCGAGCTCGGGACGGCCGACGACCGCGAGCAGGCCTTCCCAGAACTTGCGCACCGCCGACAGGTGGACGCTGACGAGCTTCCCGTCGGAGCAGGCGAGGGTGTAGCACTGGGATATCCTGACGCGCGTATCCGGGCCGGAAACGATCCCCGCCCTGGTGAACTGGGCGAAGGCATCGGGAATGAACGAGATCGCCGCTTCGAGCATGTTCACCTCGACGTGGCCGCCCGTCCCCGTGGCCACGCGGCGCAGCAGGGCCGCGAGAATGCCCTGGACCGCGTACATGCCGGTCACGTTGTCGGCGATCGTCGGCCCGCTCATGCGCGGGTCCTCCGGGTCGAGCATCAGCGAGGCCATTCCGGAAAGGGCGACCGGCACGCTGTCGAAGGCCGGCCGCGCGCTGTAGGGACCATGGGCGCCGAAGCCGGTTATCGATGCGCGGATCAGCCGCGGGTTGATGGCGCGAAGGCGCTCGTTGTCGAACCCGAGCCGTTCGAACGCGCCGGGCCGGAGATTCTCCGTGACGACGTCGGCCTTTTCGAGCAGCCGGACGAGGTCCGCGGACCCGGATTCGGATCGCAGGTCGAGCTGGATGCTTTCCTTGTTGCGGTTGTAGGCGACGAAGGGAGCGCTGTACCTTCCCCCGCCGTGCCCGCGAAACGGGTCGCCGGTTTCCGGAAGCTCGACCTTGATCACCCGGGCCCCGAGGTCGCCCAGCATCATCCCGGCCAGCGGGGCGGTGACCATCGTGCCGAGCTCGATCACGAGGATGTCGGCGAGCACGTCCTTCATCGCGTGCCGGCCTGCTTCAGAATGGCGCGCGCCATCGTGGTTTTCAGCACCTCGGTCGGGCCTTCGGTGATCCTGAAGCTGCGCAGGTCGCGCCAGAAACGCTCGAGCGGCGTGTCGCGCGTCAGCCCCAGGCCGCCGTGCAGCTGCAGGCAATCGTCGACGACCTTGTAGCCGCTTTCCACCCCGGTGATCTTGGCCATGAAGGTCTCGACGCGGGCTTCCTCGCCGCGGTCGACCTTTGCCGCCGCGTCGCGAACCATCAGCCGGGCGGCGTGAAGCGCCATGAAGCCATCGGCGAGCATCCACTGCACGCCCTGCCGGTCGGACAGGAGCTCGCCGAAGGTCCGGCGCTGCCTGGCGTAGGCGCAGGTCATATCGAGCGACCGCGCCATCGCCCCGCAAGCGTGCGCCCCGTGGCGGATCCGCCCGTGGTTGATGTAGTTCTGCGCCAGCGTGAAGCCCTGGCCTTCCTCTCCGACCAGGCGGTCGAACGGGATTTCGACGTCCTCGAAATGGATTTCGTAAGGGGTGTCACCCATCATCGTCCGCTCCGCCGCGCCCACCCGCACGCCGGGCGTGTCCATGTCGACGATGAAGCAGGAAATCCCGCGTGTGCCGGCCTCGCTTTCGGTCACCGCCATGACCTGCGCGAAGTCGGCCGTGGCGGCCCTGGTGATGTAGCGCTTGGTGCCGTTGATTCTCCAGCCGCCCCCGGTGCGAACCGCGCGCGTCCGCATCGATCGCGGATCGGAACCCGCGTCGGGCTCGGTCTGGGCAAAGCAGGCACGCTTCTCGCCCCGCAAGACCGGCATGAGATGGGTTTCGCGCAGGTCCCCGCGCAGGCGCATGAGGATCGGGCCCACGGTCGGCCCGAAGATCGAGTGGTCGCGGGCCGAGACCGCCGTGGTGCGAGCGACTTCCTCCCAGAAGACGGCCAGGGCCAGCAGGTTGAGCTCGGCGCCGCCGAGTTCCTCCGGAACGTCGAGCAGCCACAGGCCGGCATTGCGCGCCTTTTCGGCCGCCGCCGCCTCGAGTTCCGCAGGCAACTTGCCGTCGATGTCGACCCGCGGCTCGAGCGGAAGCAGTTCACGCTCGACGAAGCGACGGACGCTGTCCCGGAACATGACCAGTTCTTCCGGAAGGGCATGATCGAGCGAGGTTTCAAACATGGGCGTGGGGTCTCCGGTAGAGGCATGGGCCCGGCCGCAGCCCCGCCGTCGGGCTGTCGCCTGCGTGACGCGGGAGAGGCCCGGGGCGCACGGTCATGCGATGGCTTCGATGTCGTCGTAACGCACCGCGATGGGGCCCGATGCTGAAACCAGCGACAATTCGCCGGCGGGCGACCCGGCGGAGCCTCCGATCGCCCCCGACCGGTGAATCGCCACGAGTTGCCCGGTCACCGTCGTGCCGCCCTTCAAGCGAACCACGACCGGGCCGGGCGGACCCCGATGGAGACGGTCGAAGACCATCTCGTCGATCTTCGTGAAATCCGCCTCGTCCATAGTTCCTCTCGCAGGGGTGTAAGACCCGGCCCGCGGGAAAGTGCCTCAGCCGACCGCCGCTTCGTTGACCTGCTTCGGCATGTGCGCGTCGTGCGCCAGGCGCTTCCACTGCTTGCCGGGCTGGCCGTTTTCGATCGCCTCCATCTCGCGCCAGTAGACGCGCCGGAGGAGGGCGATGCCCATGTCTGAGCGGCCGAGCTTCTCTTGCGTCCGGTCCACGATCTTCCCCTGGCCTACCGCAGCGACATAGTCCTGCGCCGAGGTCAGCTGCACCAGCTTGTCGTCAGGCAGGTTCTTGTGCTGGAACAGGTCGTCGTGGTGATCGGCGGGATTGTACTCGGAATACTTTTCGAAATATTCGCGAATGCGCCTGTCGGTTTCCGGCGTCGTCGACGGAATCGAATAGATCAGGAAGCGCAGGGTGTTCTCGTCGTCGACCGGAGTCATCCAGACGGCGACATCGACCCACGGATCGTCCTTTTCGAGCGTCGGATGGGAAATGTGGTTGTTGTTGGGGAAGGTCCAGTCGGAAACCCGCTTCGAGCCTTCGGAGCGAACGGCGGTCTGGCGGATGCCGGCATCCGTTTCCTCGTAGGAAATCTCGGGCACGGTCGCGGCCACGACGGCACCGAACGAGCCGACCCGGCCCCAGTGGTGGACGAAGCTGACGTGGACCGCGTCCATCGAATTCTCGACCTGCTGGAGCCAGTTGCAGGGCCAGGTCTCGAGCCGTGCGAACTGGAGCGCTCCGGGCCTCTCGAAGACCGATTTGCGCGGCAGGTCGAATTCGGGCGGTTCGCCTTCACCCATGTAGGCGAAGATCAGGCCCGCATATTCGCGAACCGGGTAGCTGACCACGCTGATGTTGGGTGGCTTGCGGTCGCGCTCGGCCGGGCGCTCGGTGCACTGCCCGGTGCCGTCGAACTTCCAGCCGTGGTACATGCAGCGGATCTCGTCACCCTGGACCCAGCCGTTCGCCAGCATCGTCAGGCGGTGCGGGCAATATCCTCCGACGAGGAAGGCCTGGCCGCTTTCGCCGCGATAGAGCGCGAGATCTTCGCCCATCACCCGGACTGCCTTCGCTTCGCCCGCGCGCAGCGGTTGCGCGAGACCGACGGGCTGCCAGAAGCGTCGCAGCAACTTGCCCATCGACGTGTCCTGTCCCGTCAGGGGAAGCGCGCGCAGGCGCTCGCTCATTGGCTTCGTTTGCTGCTGCGGCTGCTGGTCGGTCATGCTTCTTGCTCCGTGCGGGGTTGATCGGTGTCGCTCGAGCCCGTGGACTGCCGGATCAGTTTCTCCTGGGGCTCGCCAAATCGCGTAATCCGGGTGTCGCGCGCATAGTCGGCGATGTTGACGCCGGTGTGGGCGCCGGGAATCCACGTGGGATACTTGTGCCGAAGGCCGGCATCGACGGGCACGTCGATGCCCGTGATGATCGACGCTTCGTCGGAGGCGAGGAATACGGTGGCCCACGCGAGGTCGGAGGCCCGCGGAAAGCGCTGCAGCGGCAGCATCTTGAGGTACTCGTCGCGCGAGTAGAACGACATCGTGCGGGGGCGCTGCCAGTCCTCGTCGAAGACTTCGTCCTTCATCAGGGTCCAGAGCTGGTGCTCCATCGCGCACGGGGTCACCGTGTTCACCCGGATGCCGTACTGCGCGAGGTCCATCGCCGCCGATCGCGCGAAGCTCAGCAACGCGGCCTTCGAGGATGTGTAGGCCGTGCCCGAGGCCTCGCCGAAGTGGGCGGCGGTGGAGAGAAGGTGGATGATCGAGCCGCCGTGGCCGCCGTCGATCATGGCCCGTGCGACGTACTTCGTGGTCAGCAGCCCCGCCGTGGGAAAGCTGAGGACGGACTCGTTCCAGTCCTCCAGCTCCATGTCGAGGACATGGGACCAGTGCACCCGGCCGGCCATGTTGACCGCCACGTCGACGCGGCCGAAGCGGGCCATGGTCTCGGCGACCACCGACTCGACATCGGCGGCCACCGTCGCGTTGCCCTGCTGGGCGCAGGCGTCGTGACCCTTGCCGCGGATGAACGCGACGGTTTCCTCGGCAGCCTCGAGACTGATGTCCGAGACGGCCACCCGGGCACCTTCACGGGCGAGGAAGTGGGCGATGGTGCCGCCAATGTTCGGCCCCGCGCCGAACACGATGGCAACTTTGCCTTGCAATCTACCCATCGGTTTCTCCCAAGCGTCGGGCCCGCGCGAATCCGCCGTCCCGGTTCGAACGATTCCTTTCCCACCCGGGCGCGTTTGCGAAGGAGTCGCGGGCGATCTGACCGTAGACTGGACAGGCGCGGGGGCGACCCCGGACGGAGCCACCGAGGGGGCGGGCATTCGTCAGGACCCCTGCACGCTGGCGGCACCTGGTGCCGACGTCTCGGAGTCCGTCGTCAGGGGCAGGGGCTTGCGATAGCTTTCCGGGCTCAGGAAGAAGGCCAGCCCCGAGATGGCGCTGAGGGCGATGAAGAAGATGCCGACCAGGGTGGGATCGGTGCCGCCGCCGCGCATGAGCAGCCAGGTGGCGATCAGCGGCGCGAAGCCCGCGCTGAGGGTCGAGCCCACCTGGAAGGTCACCGCCATGCCGCTGTATCGGATGTCGGCCGCGAACTTTTCGCCCAGCCAGGCGCTGATCGGCCCGCCCATGAGCGCGTGGATCACCGGATTGGCCAGCGCGAAGGCCAGGAAGAGCAGGGCGACATGCCCGGTGCCGATGAGCCAGAAGATCGGGAAGATCAGCACCATTCCGGCGACGGCGCCCGTCAGCATGACCGGCTTGCGCCCGATGCGGTCGGAAAGGATGGCGAAGGCCGGTATGGCGAAGATGTGCAGCACGTTGACTGCGGTCAGGACGCCGAGCGCGACCGACCGCCCGTGCCCGCCGACCGTGATGGCATAGTTGATCATGAAGGTCGCGGTGAGGGTGGTCATCGCCAGGCAGGCCAGCGTCCCCATGACGCCGTTGAACACCTCGCGGGGATAGTTGCGGAGTACGACGAGCAGGGGAATCGGGCGCTTGCGCGGCGCTTCCCTGGCGCGCGCCTCCATCATGGCTACGAACGCCGGCGTCTCGCTGACCGCGCGGCGCAGGTAGATTGCCAGCACGACCAGGACCGCGCTCAGCAGGAACGGGACGCGCCACCCCCAGCTCAGGAAGTCGGCCTCGTCGAGCGCGGCGAAGGGCATCAGCACCAGCGTCGCCATGACGGCGCCGGTCGGGGCGCCCGACCCGACGATCGAGGCCGCGAAACCGCGCGATTTCGATCCCGAGTGCTCCATCGACAGGAGAGTCGCGCCCGCCCATTCGCCGCCGACGGCGAAGCCCTGAACCAGCCGCAGGCAGATGAGCGCGACCGGAGCGGCGGCCCCGATCTGGGCGTGGGAGGGCAGCAGCCCCATGACAAAGCTCGACGCACCCATCAGGTAGAGCGTCATCATCAGCATTCGCTTGCGGCCGATCTTGTCGCCGAAATGCCCGAAAAAGATCGCTCCGGCCGGGCGGGCGACATAGCCGACCGCCAGGGTGGCGAACGAAGCCAGCATGGCCAGGGACGGGTCCAGGGCGAAGAATATCTGCGGGAAGACGAGCGTCGCGGCGATGCCGTAGAGCAGGAAGTCGTAATACTCGATCGCAGAGCCGAGGTAGCTCGACCACAGCGCGCGGCGCCGCATGCCGGAATTCACCTCGCCGTCGGGGGAACCTGCCATCGGTATCTCTCTCCACCAGTTCCTGGGCCGCGTCCTGAGCGAACATCGGTATCCAGAAATTTCTTGAATGTATATTCTGGAACCTGTTATCAGGTCCACACGAAAAGAAGGCTCATCCTCGTCTCGACGGAGGGCAAAGCGCAAGACCGACGCGAATGCGAGGGGATGCGCGCGAACGAAATGCAAGGCTGTCCGCTAGCCGGACAAATCCGAGGGGCGAAACCAGGTCACCCATGGGGAGAGGTACGAATGTCGGGATTGACGAGAGAGAGCACCAGCAAGCGGATCAAGACGGCGAGCTGGCAGATTCATTACAACGAGGCCGGCGAGGGATTCCCGGTGGTCCTGGTTCACGGCGGTGGGCCGGGAGCCTCCGGCTGGAGCAATTACCAGCCCAACATACCCTACCTGTCGCAACATTTCCGCGTGATCGCGGTGGACCTGCCGGGCTGGGGCGAATCCCAGCCCGTGGCCTATGAGGACCGGGACAATTCGGGCGCGCTGGCCGAGTTCCTCGAATCGCTCGGCATCGCGAAGGCGGCCGTGGTCGGCAACTCGATGGGCGGGGCTTCGGTCATCCGGCTGGCTTATGAAAGGCCGGAGCTGGTCTCGCACCTCATCACGATGGGTTCGCCTTCGGGCATGCCCGGCCTGTTCGAGGCCACGGGGCTCAGCGAAGGCGTAAAGGTCCTCGAGCGCGCGTACTTCGAGCCGAACTTCGAGACCATTCGCGCGCTCACCAACGTGATGACCTTCGACGTTTCGAACGTCACGGACGAACTGATCGAGGAGCGGCTCCAGAACACCCTGTCGCAGCGTGCCCACGTCGACAACTGGATCGGCGGCCACGGCAAGGGTCCGATGGTGCGGCTCGACCAGGCCCGCATCCCGACGATCACCGCTCCGACGTTGCTGATGCATGGCCACGACGACCGGGTGACCAGCTTCGCCCACTCGATCCGCCTGGCGGGGGTCATTCGCGATTCGCGCGCAGTGATCGTGAACCGCTGCGGACACTGGCTGCAGCTGGAACATGCGGACGAGTTCAATTCGACGGTCCGCCGCTTCATCGAGGACAATCCGGTGGCCTGACGACGAACCCCGAGCGCGGAAGGATATCGCGCCGGAAGTTGGATAAGCGGCCTGCGGGCCGGGGAGATGAGAAAATGGCGATCGACGCGCGCTTGCTCACTGTGATCAAGTCCATCAACGAACTGGGCATCTGCTCGGTTGTCGACCTCAACCGGGCGACGGGAATTTCCCGGCCGGCCATCCACCGCATGGTGGAGAACCTGTGCGCGCACGGCTACACCGAACGGGTCAACGGAAGCGGCGCGATCCGGCTCACGTCGCAGATCCTCGCGCTGAGCGCCGGGTACAAGCCCGAGAGCCGGCTGGCGGAAGTGGCCACTCCCATCTTTCGCGACATCGAGAAGCGCGTGCGCTGGCCGCTCACGCTCGTCACGCGGCAGGACGACATGATGGTCATCCTGGAAACGACCCGGGACCGGAACCCGTTCGTTTTCGACAACGGGCGCATCGGCCTGCGCCTGCCCATCGCCACGACCGCGATCGGTTGCGCCTACCTTGCCTATTGCGGCGAGGAGGAGCGCGAGTCCTTCCTCCGGCAGTGGGAATCGCTTCATGGCGACAGCGACGAGACGGCGGCGGCCCTGTCGGCGGCGCGGCACCGTATCGTCCAGGCGGCCGAGAACGGCTATGCCTTGCGCTCAGGGGGAGCGCCCGAGCGGACCACGACGATAGCGGTCCCGGTGCTGATCTGCTCCACCGTCGCCGGCGCACTATGCAGCACGTTCCCGACCTCGGCCGTGCCGATGGCCGATGCGGTGTCACAGTATGTCCCCGAATTGAAGCTTGCCGCGCGCACGATCGGAGCGAAGTTCGAGCATTGATATTGGTCGTAACGGCCACCTCGACTATCGCGGTGCCATCCGGCTCGCGACATGGTCATGCGAACCACGGCAGCCTTAGGGTGCGAAGAGTGAGAGTGAAATGAACAAGCCGGAGCAACGCAAGCGCCGCCCCGGAGAACACCGGTCGACCGCAGCCAATCGCCAGAGGATACTCGATGCGACGCTGCAGGTGGCGCAGGAGTTCGGTTACCAGGGCACCACGATCCCGCGCGTTTCGGCGAAAGCGAACCTGCCCACGGGGAGCGTCTACTGGCATTTCGAAAGCAAGGACATCCTGTTCGCCTCGCTGATGGACCAGAGCCGGGCGTGGCTGAACGATTTCCATACCAGGCGCCGCCCCCTGCCGGGCGAGACCACGCGCCAGCACCTCGAGCGGATATACTGCAACCCGGAGACGAGCGAGGAATTGCCGGCGCACGACTTCTGGCGGCTGGGCGTCATCCTGAGCATCGACAAGTCGGTGCCCGAACAGGTCACGCGGCGGCGCTTCCTCGACCTGCGGGAGGACGTCACCGAGGAGTATACCTCGTGGTACCGGCAGACGCTTGCGCCCGAGATCCAGGAGAAGTGCCCCGACCGTGCGCACAAGCTCGGCCGGTTCACGCTCATCTGCGCAGACGGCAACCTGATCATGAACGCATCGGGGGACTCGCTGCCCGAATATCTTCGCATGGCCGGGCTGAGCCTGATCTGCCTGGCCGAAGCGGGACCGGAGGCGTTCTGACCGCGTTTCGCGCAGAGGCGGCTCCGGGCCTTTCGGCGGTCTCCGCGAGATCGGGCGGCGGGAGCGGAGGATCGTGTCGTGACGCTGGCCAGGCCTGAAGAGATCATCGAGGAGGCCCGCAGCGGCCGCATGTTCGTCCTCGTCGACGACCAGGAGCGGGAGAACGAAGGCGATCTCGTCATCGCCGCGCAGATGGCCACGCCGCAGGCGATCAACTTCATGGCCACGCACGGCCGCGGCCTGATCTGCCTCGCCCTGACCCGGGCGAGGGTCGACCAGCTGGGCCTGAAGTCGATGAGCCAGGACAACCGCACGCGGCACGGAACCGCGTTCACGACCTCGATCGAAGCGCGCGAGGGGGTATCGACGGGGATCAGCGCGGCGGATCGCGCACGAACCGTGTCGGTCGCGATCGACGGCAGCCGGGGACCCGAGGATCTCGTCACGCCGGGTCACGTCTTCCCCCTGGCTGCCCGCGACGGCGGGGTGCTGGTGCGCGCCGGGCACACCGAAGCCTCGGTCGATATCGCGCGCCTCGCCGGGCTCAATCCGTCCGCCGTCATATGCGAGGTCATGAAGGAAGACGGGACGATGGCCCGTCTCACGGACCTCGAGCCGTTCGCCGTGCGCCACGGCCTGAAGATCGGCACGATACGCGACCTGATCGCCTATCGCCGCGAGCACGATCACCTGATCGAGCGGAGGGCGGAACGCGAGTTCGAAAGCCGCTGGGGCGGGCGCTGGCGCGCGATCAGCTTCTACAACCGCGCCACCCGCGAGGAGTCGATGGCCCTCGTCCACGGCCGGATCGACACCGACAAGCCCGCGCTCGTGCGCATGCACATGCTTTCGGTGTTCACCGACGTATTCGCCGAAAGGTCCGATCGCACCGATCTCCTGACCGGCGCGATGGAGGCCATCGGCGAAGAGGGTGCCGGGGTCATCGTCCTGATCAACCGGCCCGGACCGGGCTTTGCGAGCCGGATGATCGCCATGGCGGACGCGAACGCCTCGGGCAACGTCGACGCGGGATCGGAGCAGCGCGACTACGGGGCCGGCGCGCAGATACTGACGGAGCTTGGCGTGCGCGAAATGGTACTCCTCACCAATACGCATCACTCGCTCGTCGCGCTCGAGGGATACGGGCTGTCGATCGTCGGCGAACGGCCCATCCGGACCGGCTGAGGCGGAAGGCCGCCAACCGCGCGCGACCCCGGCCGGGCGCTAGGGGTGCTGCGAGCGGGCCCGGCGAGGCGCCGGCGCCAGGCAGGTCTCGACCCGCGCAGCCACCTCCTGCAGCGCCCGGACTTGCGGCTCGCAATCGTCCGCGCTCATCGCGGTGTCGGTGAACGACAACGAGATGGCGGCGAATACCTCCCCTTGCGAATTCCTTACAGGGACGGCGATGCAGAACAGGTCGTCGCGGATCTCGCGATTGTCGATGGCGAAGCCGCGCGAGCGGGTCAGCGCGATCTCCCCGCGCAGCTCCTGCTCGTCGACGATCGTGTTCCGGGTCAGGCGGATGAACGGCCCCCCTGCCAGGTAGGCGGACAACCGGTCGCTTTCGAGCCCGCCGAGGAGGACCTTGCCCAGGCCCGAGCAATAGGCCTCCTGCTGCATCGCCTCCTTGGTGAAGAGCGTGTCGGAAGTTCGGCCCGCCTTGAGGACATAGGTGACCATGTCCTCGTCGAAGCGACCGAGATGCGCCGTGCAGGCGAAGCGCCCGGCGAGGCGATCGAGAAGCGGCCGCGCCACGGCTGCCGCGATCAGCGCCGGGTCAAGCATCGGCTGCAATGCGGTGAGTGCCGGCCCCGGGTGATAGTATCCACGGCGACTGCGCACGAGGTGGCCCGTGTCGAGAAGGCTCTGCGCTACCCGGTGCGCCGTCGCCAGGGGGAGGTCGATGCCCTCCGCGATCTCGGTAAGCGGGCGCTCGCCGCGATCGCGAACGATGGCTCCGAGCAGGCCGAGTGCGCGATCGAGGTATCCTCCAGCCACATGTATCTCCCGCCTGGCGAGAGATAGCCCGCAACCGCTTATGGTCGCAAGCCCATTGCCGCTTTATCACCGCCGCCAACGAGCCTCAGGTGGAAATGGTCATGAGAAATACTCTAGAGCAGGCGGCACAGAAGTTGCGGAATGCCTATGGAGGCAAGGTGCTGGCGCCGATGCGCGACCACCTGGAGCCGCTCGACGCCGAAAGCGCATACGCGATCCAGGACATCAACACGCGGTTCTGGAAGGACCAGGGGCGCCGGATCGTCGGCCGCAAGGCCGGGCTGACGGCGGAGGCCGTGCAGAAGCAGCTTGGGGTCGACCAGCCCGATTTCGGGGCGTTGTTCGATGACATGCGGATTCCCGACGGCGGTGCGCTCGACCCGGCCCGGACCATCCAGCCCAAGGCGGAAGCCGAGATCGCCTTCGTGCTCAAGGCCGACATCGCGGATCCCGACGCCGGCCCGGAACAGGTCGCCGCTGCCGTGGCCACGGTCCATGCGGCGATCGAGATTGTCGACAGCCGGATCGCCGACTGGAAGATCACCATCGCCGACACGGTGGCGGCCAATGGATCGTCGGCCTTCTTCGTCCGTTCCGCCCAGGGCCCTG
>JAEZCZ010000130.1 GCA_023433305.1 Pseudomonadota bacterium
CGGCACCACAGCGGCCTATTGCTCGCAGGCCTTTAGCCCGGGCTCGCCAGACTCATCGGCGGGACTCGGGGTTTCCGGAAGAAGCGTACCCTCGGCCCGCACGGTGCGGGTCGCTCGCAGGATTCAAGCCATGACCACCCAAGTTGCGGACGCCGTTCGTCCCGCGATCATTCTCATCGATACGGAAGCCGAAAGCCTCTTTCAGCTGGCCGATGCTGCCCAGGGCAAATCTCAGCTCGCGGCAGATCTGCTGTTGCAGGAGTTGGACCGCGCCGAGACGGTCGAGCGAAGCGCTATTCCTGCGGACGTCGTCACGATGCACTCGCGCGTCGAGTTCGTCGACGAGCGCTCGGGAGAGAAGCACGAGGTCGAACTCGTCTATCCCGGAGAGGCCGATTCCGGACTGAAGCGCA
Source organism: Pseudomonadota bacterium (assembly GCA_023433305.1). Classification (GTDB taxonomy): domain Bacteria; phylum Pseudomonadota; class Alphaproteobacteria; order Sphingomonadales; family Sphingomonadaceae; genus Croceibacterium_A. The sequence goes on from JAEZCZ010000130.1 coordinate 414, forward strand.
TCTCCGTCCTGACCCCGATCGGCGCTGGCCTGATCGGCATGCGCACAGGTGCCACCATCGAATGGCCCGATCGAGCGGGAACCGTTCGACGCCTGCGCGTCGAGCAGGTCCGCCAGCCGGAGCAACCGGCATGAAACCGATGGAAAGCGCCGATTGGCGGCGATACCGCGGCCACCAGATCGTCGTCACGCGCAGCCGGGTCTTCGGACTGCGCCGCTACCAGGTCTGGCGGCTCGGTGAGAGCCTTGGAGTGTTCCGCGATCCCGTGATGGCCGAACGCTACATCGACGGCGTGCTCACCTCCTGACCGACGGAAGGGACTGGTCAAGTCGCACGGTCGCCCTATCATCCGCGAAAAACCGCGAGGGAGAGGGAAGCATGCCGGGCCACTTGCCGCCGACCAACGACGACCGCCTGATCTGGGATATCTGGGAATCCCAATTCCGGCTTCCGGCCTGCACCGTCGCCGACGAGCTCGGCGTGTTCCGCGCGCTCGGTGACGAGCCCCTCACCACTGACCAGCTCGCCGGCGGGCTCGGCCTCGAAACGCACGCTCTCTCCATCCTGCTCGCCGCGCTCGCCTCCTCGGAGCTGATCGAGAAGCGCGAAGGCAAGTGGCGCGCCCTGCCCGCCGCGCGTGTCTGGCTCCACCCCGAAGCGCAAGGCTATTGGGGCGGCTTCCTCCAGACTTATCGCGAGCGCGCGCCGCTCCATCGGCAGCTCCTCGAAGCGATGCGCACCGGCAAGCGGCCCGAGAGCTTCAATTCGGGCGCGCCCGAGTGGGAACGCGGCGAGATGAGCGCCGAAGCCGCCAGGCGCATCGCGGCGTTCATGCATTCGCACTCGATCGCGCCCTCGCGCGGCGCCGCGGCGCAGTCGGTATTCGGCGAAGTCACGCACCTGATGGACATCGGCTGCGGCTCGGGCGTCTACGGCATCGAGATCGCCAAGGCTCACCCGGGCCTCAAGGTCACGCTGCTCGATCTCGCCGCGATGGCCGCCGAGGCGGGCGAGTACGCGAAGCGCGCGGGCGTGACCGAGCGGGTCGGCACCGCCGCCTGCAACATGTTCACCGAAGCCTGGCCGGCCGGGCCCGACGCGCACTTCTTCGCCAACGTGTTCCACGACTGGTCGGTCGAGACCAACACCCTGCTCGCCCGGAAGAGCTTCGACTCGCTGCCCAGCGGCGGCCGCATCTTCCTCAGCGAGGTCCTGATGGACGACGACGGCACCGGCCCCTGGCACGCCGCCGCGTTCAGCCTGCTCATGCTGATCGGCACGCTCGGCAAGCAGTACTCTCTGCCCGAATTGCGCGCGATCCTCGAAGGCGTCGGCTTCACCCGCGTCGAGTCGATCCGCACCGGAGGCGGCTACTACTCGCTGGTCAGCGCGGTGAAGCCCTAGGCGGCGGCTTTCTCGAGCGGCTTCTCGGCCGCCTTCTCGAGCGCCGGCATCGCGGAGTCCACCCCCGCGATCTCGATCTCGCAACTCAGCCCGTCGGGCTCGAACTGGACCTCGACTTTGCCCAGCCCGTGCTGGCTGCGCAGCAGCCGCGTCCCCATGCCGACGCGGGTCGGCTTCTCGCAGCGTGGCCCGCCTGCCTCGCGCCATGATAGCCGCAGCAAGCGATCGGGACCCTCGCAGATCGTCCACAGCAGCGTCACCCGCCCCTCGGGCCGGCTGAGCGCGCCATACTTCGCCGCGTTGGTGCACAGCTCGTGCAGTGCCAGGCTGAGCGGCACGCAGGCCTCGCGCGGCAGCTCGCAGTCGGGCCCCTCGGCCACGAAGTTGCCCCCGGTGCGGAACGGCGCGAGCGCGTTCTCGACCAGCCGGTGCAGCCGGCAATGCGCCCGCTGGTCCACCCCGAGCAGCTCGGTCGCCTTTAGCAGCGCGCGCATCCGCCCCGCCAGCGCCTGCGGATAGGCATCGGGAGGGCTGTGCCGCGCGGTCATCGTCGCCAGCGCGTTGACGGTCGCGAACATGTTCTTGACCCGGTGCAGCAGCTCTTCGTTGAGCATCGTCTCGCGCGCCTTGGCCGCCTCGAGCTCGCGCACCAGCCGGCGGCACATCTCGCCGCTGGCGATCAGCAGCGCGCACGAGAACGCGAACATCGCCTCAGGCAGCAGCCCCTCCACGCCGAGCTCGAACGTGCCCGGATCGCCGAGGAATAGCCGGTTCGCCACCGTGCCCGACACCACCGCCACGCCCACCGCCCAGCGCCAGCCGAGCAGCAGCGCGGTCAGCAGCACCGCCGGGTAATACATCGTGAACGGCACGCCGCTCATCCCGACGTCGAACGCTCCGCGCGCCACCGTCGGCAGCGCCACGGCGACCGCGCTCCATCCGAGCGCCTGCAATGGCGGCACGTTCGCCAGGATGGCGCGCCTGATTGCGGGGATACGATCCACCCTTACCCCCTTCGACCCAATGAGCGCGCACCTTACGCCGATTTTGCATTAAGTGAAGGCGACTTAGCCAAGAAATCTGCGCCGACATCAAGTTCCTGCCCGGTCCACCCGCAGGAACATAAAGAACTCCCACATCCGCAGCACCGCGATGAAAGCCTCCTTCGGAATGCACACATTCCTCCCCGCCCGCGCGCGGCCTGCCCCCTCCCGTCACCCTGAACTCGTTTCAGGGTCTATTTCTCCCCCGGGCACCGCCGCTCGCGGCTGCACGATGGATCCCGGATCAAGTCCGGGATGACGAAGCAAGGAAGGAAGGAAGGTCCGCCGCGGCAAAGCCGCGTCGTCGAAGGGCTCGGCTCGCTGGGAGCTTCGCCAGCCCCCGGTCGGAATACCCGCTGGCCTTCCGCCACCGGCTTCCTGCCTCCAGTTGCTGCGCAAGCTTCGACTGGGCGCCTGCGGCTATTCTTCCCTCATCCGCAGCGCGGCGATAAACGCCTCCTGCGGGATACTCACCTTGCCATATTCGCGCAACCGCGCTTTTCCCCTTCTTCTGCTTCCCCAGCAGCTTCTTCTTGCGCGTGATGTCGCCGCCCCCGGCGTAGGGCTTCGCCCAGCTTCGCTTCCGCCGGGGCAGACTGAGCACTTGGCGGTCACGTCCCTGCGCAGCGTGGCGATCGTCTCGCCGGCGATGACCTTGCCGCCTCAATCTCCATCCCGTGTCGAGCCGGGGCCGGCGGCCAGGCCGCCGCCGATCATCATGCCGCCGCCCATGCCGCCGCCTCCGGCGCCGCCCCCCTGACCACCGCCGCGGCCACCACCGTGCCCCTCACGCCCCCGACCTCCGCCGTCGCCTGAGGGGCGCGTGGGGCCCTGGGCGGGCAGGTTGGCGGCAATGGACACCGGGATGGGCGCGAGGTCGAGCGCGGAGCGAATGAAATCGCGCAGGGAGACCACCAGAGCGTGGGTGTGCACGCGGCGTCCGGCGACGAGATCGGCAATCGCCTCCCCCGCCAGCCGCACCTGCTCCTCCGTGCCGAGCAGCAGGATGTCGGACAGCGCGCTTTCCACCGCGTCGCGAATGCGGCGAGCGCGGTCGGACCCGCCTTGCGCCTCGGCCGACAGGTCTATCGGCGCGTCGGCCGTGTCCGCCACCCCATCGCGCGCGGCTTCGGCGGCGCGGCGGCGCAGCTCGCGCGCATGGGTGGGATCGACCGAAAGATCGCCGGTGAACGAGCCGCCCAGCGTCTTGTAGGCGGCCATCAGCGTCTTCACCCGCTCATTGATCTGGCGGTTGGCGCGCTGGCGCCTTTCCTGCACGCGCATCATGATGACCAGGCGAATACCGACCCCGATCACGGTGATGAGCGTAAGCCCGATCAGTGTGGTCAGGATACTTTGCCAGCTGCTGAAATCCATCAGCCGCAAGGGCTACTCCTCCCCCATCCGCAGCGCCGCGATAAAAGCCTCCTGCGGGATGCTCACATTGCCATACTCCCGCATCCGCGCCTTCCCCTTCTTCTGCTTCTCCAGCAGCTTCTTCTTGCGCGTGATGTCGCCGCCATAGCACTTGGCGGTCACGTCCTTGCGCAGCGCGGCGATCGTCTCGCGGGCGATGACCTTGCCGCCGATCGCCGCCTGGATCGGGATCTTGAACAGGTGGCGCGGGATCAGGTCCTTCAGCCGTTCGCACATGTGCCGCCCGCGCGCCTCGGCCACGCTGCGGTGGACGATCATGCTCAGCGCATCGACCGGCTCGTTGTTGACCAGGATGTTCATCTTCACGAGGTCGCCCTCGCGCAGGCCGATCTGCTCGTAGTCGAAGCTGGCATAGCCGCGGCTGATCGACTTCAGCCGGTCGTAGAAGTCGAACACCACCTCGTTGAGCGGCAGCTCGTACTGCACTTGCGCGCGCCCGCCGACATAAGTCAGGTCGGTCTGGATGCCGCGCCGGTCCTGGCACAGCTTGAGGATCGCGCCGAGGTACTCGTCGGGGGTGTAGATCGTCGCCTTGATCCACGGCTCCTCGATGCGCTCGATCCGGCTCGGGTCGGGGTAGTCGGCCGGATTGTGCAGCATGATCTCGCGCGCGTCGTCGGTGCGGCTCTTGCCGAGCTGGATGCGGTAGACGACCGAGGGCGCGGTGGTGATGAGGTCGAGGTCGTACTCGCGGGTCAGCCGCTCCTGGATGATCTCGAGGTGCAGCAGGCCGAGGAAGCCGGCGCGGAACCCGAAGCCGAGCGCGGCGCTGCTCTCCATCTCGTAGCTGAAGCTGGCGTCGTTGAGCCGCAGCTTGGCGATGCTCTCGCGCAGCTTCTCGAAGTCGGCGGCGTCGACCGGGAACAGCCCGCAGAACACCACCGGCTGGACTTCCTTGTAGCCGGGGAGCGCTTCGGTGGCGCCGCCCTTCACGGTGGTGATCGTGTCGCCGACGCGGGCCTGCTCGACTTCCTTGATCTGCGCGGTGATGAAGCCGATCTCGCCCGGGCCGAGCTCGGGCAGCTCGACGCGCTTGGGGGTGAAGCAGCCGACCCGGTCGATCAGGTGCTCGGTGCCCCCTTGCATGAACTTGACCTGGAGGCCCTTCTTGATCGTGCCGTCGAGGACCCGGACGAGGATGACAACGCCGAGGTAGGGATCGTACCAGGAGTCGACCAACATGGCTTTCAGCGGGGCGTTGCGGTCGCCCTTGGGGGGCGGGATCTTGGCCACGACCGCCTCGAGCACGTCCTCGATGCCGATGCCGCTCTTGGCGCTGGTCAGCACCGCCTCGCTCGCGTCGATGCCGATGATGTCCTCGATCTCCTGGCGGACCATTTCGGGCTCAGCGGCGGGGAGGTCGATCTTGTTGATGACGGGAACGATCTCGTGGTCGTGCTCGATCGACTGGTAGACGTTGGCGAGCGTCTGCGCCTCGACCCCCTGCGCCGCGTCGACGACGAGCAGCGCGCCTTCGCACGCGGCGAGAGAGCGGCTGACCTCGTAGGCGAAGTCCACGTGGCCGGGCGTGTCCATCAGGTTGAGCTCGTATTCGAGCCCGTCCTTGGCGGTATAGTTCAGCCGCACCGTCTGCGCCTTGATCGTGATCCCCCGCTCACGCTCAATGTCCATGTTATCAAGGACTTGCTCGCTCATCTCGCGGTCGCTGAGGCCGCCGGTGGCCTGGATCAGCCGGTCGGCGAGCGTCGACTTGCCATGGTCGATATGGGCGATGATCGAGAAATTGCGGATACGGGCTAGGTCGGTCATCCCGCGCCCTTAGCCGCGAGACCGGGCGCTGTCAGCAGCCGCTATGCCGCCCGCGCCGCGGTCGCCGACAGGTCGATTTGCATGAACCGCGGAATGCTCGTCTCCGCGCTCGCCTGCACCGGCGGCGCGTAGCTCCCCGGCGGCAGCGCGCGCAGCGGCATTCCGGCCGCCGCCAGCGCGTAGGGCGAGATCCGATACCGCGTGCAAAGCCCCTCCGCGCCGTCGCTGATCAGCGGAGTCTCGAACTCCACCCCTTGCGTCGCATCCTGCGATCGCCGCACCGTCGCCACCGCGAGCTGCCCTTCGCCGAGATCGACCACCAACTCGGTACCGATCGGCACGTCGAGCAGTCCCTCGATCATCGCGCCCGTCCGCGACAGGTTGCGCAGCACCGCCTCATAGCGATGGTCCTCGTGGATCACGCCCACCTTGCGCAGCAGCGTGCGTCGCTCCGCGCGATGCTTCGCCGGACCCGCCGGTGTATAGACGAGGTCGCCTGCGCTCAGCTTCGCGAGCACTTCTTCCTGCGGCACCGCGCGCGAATAGATGAAGCCCTGAACGTTGAGCGCCCCGAGCTCCCGCATTAGCGCGAGCTCGTCCATCGCCTCGACCCCTTCCGCGGTCGTCTCCATGTCGAGCGCGCGCGCCAGGCTGACGATCGCGGTGATGATCGCCGCGTTCACATTGTCGCTCTCCGTGCACCCGCGCACGAAGCTCTGGTCGATCTTGATCTTGTCGAACGTGGCTCGCTGCAGGTAACCGAGGGAAGAATACCCCGTCCCGAAATCGTCGAGCGACAGCTTCACGCCCAGCTTCTTGAGCCGGGCGAACATTCCATCGACCTTTTCCGCATCGCCCATGAACACGCTCTCGGTGATCTCGAGCTCGAGCTGGTGCGGCTTGAGGCCGGACGACGCCAAGGCATTCGCCACCAACGCCGGCAGGTTCGTCGACGAGAACTGGTGCGCGGACACGTTCACGGCAACGCGCACGCTCTCGGGCCAGTGGGCGGCGTCGGCACAGGCTTGCCGCAGCGCCCATTCGCCTAGCTTCTCGATCAGCCTGCTGTCCTCGGCAATCGGAATGAACACCGCCGGGCTGATCCTGCCGCGCTCCGGATGGTTCCAGCGCATCAGCGCCTCGAACCCCGTGACGACGTTGTCCGAAGCGCGCACCACCGGCTGGTAATGCATTTCCAGCTCGCCGCGATGGAGGGCGTCGCGCAGGTCTTCCTCGATCTCGCGCCGTTCGTGCGCGGAGTCCTTCAGGTCGTTCGAATAGAAACGGTACTGCCCTCGCCCTCCGGCCTTGGCCGCGTAAAGCGCAAGATCGGCGCTCTTGATCAGATCATCGGGTTCGATGCCGTCGTAGGGAGCGATCGCAATCCCGACGCTGGTCCCGATGATGGCGCGACTGCCCTCGATCGAATAGGGCTGCGAGATCATCTGGATGATCCGTTGCGCGATCTCGCCGAGCTTGCCGCGATCGTCGGCGTCGGGGATGATCACCTGGAATTCGTCGCCGCCTAGCCGGCCGATCTCGGCCGGCGCCGCCACGATCCGTTGCAGCCGCTGGGCGACTTGCTTCAGCAGATCGTCACCCGCCGGATGGCCGAGGGTGTCGTTTACCTGCTTGAAGCGATCGAGGTCGAGCATCAGCAAGGCGCAACTGCGCTTGGCAACGCGAAACGCCGTCAGGATGGCGGTCAGGCGCGATCCCATGCGATGGCGATTGGCGAGACCGGTCAACGAATCGTATTGGGCGAGCCGCGAGGCGTCGCGTTGCCGTTCGTAAACCGCGGTGATGTCCTTGGCGCTGCCGCGGTAGCCTTGGAAGTTGTCGCGGTCGTCGAACGCCGGCTTGCCGGTCAGCGACCAGAACATTTCACCGCCGTCTGTAGCAACGCGAACCGCCACGTCGGCGAACTTGGTGCGCGCGCTGAGCATGAAAGAGAGGGGCCGTTCCGACCGATCCTCGCCCTCGTTATGAACTACCTCGACGACGGCGCCGAGCGGCTGCCCAAGCACATCGCGCTGCGGGCCGAACCGACGGATGGCCGACGAAGACAAGTAGCTGATATGGCCCTCGGCATCGGTGGCCCAGAACCAGCCGATGTCCTCTTCCTCGAACGCATCGAGCATGGCGAGACGCTGCTTGTCGTCAATCCGGACGGCGGGCTCGACGGCGCGAGCGGCGGCATTCCCGATGCCGAGGGTCCGCAGCATTCCGCGCATAGCCATTCGAACCTAAACCTCGCCTCATCGATGAGGCCGTGTGGAAATGGGACCTCTCTCAGGCCAACTTAACGCTTTCACGCTTACCAAACTGATAAGGCGGGGCCTCGCGGGACATCAGCCGGCCTTGCGTAGCAAGGGGCGGACGATCGGCTCCGGAGCCTTGCCCTGCAGGACGGTCACCCTCCCGCTGGCATCGCACTCCAAGGGTTCCGCGAACTCGACTCCCATGCGATCTTCATCGCACCAACGAGCCGTGGCAGTGACCGTGTGCACATCCGAGACGTGGATCTTGAATATGGTCCCTATCGGAACGTTCCAGAGGCCCTCCACGAGGGCGCCCCGAGCGGAGATGTTCCGGATGGTTCCGTTGTAGAGCTGCCCATGGTGGTCGAGCACGACCTTGCGCAACATGGTTTGACGCGGCTGGCGCGAGGCACGAGGCCCGTGCGCTATCGCGGTCAGGCCGGCCTCGAGCCGTTCGATCACAACCTCCGCTGAGATCGCCCGTTCGTAGATGAAACCTTGCACGTGGCTGCATCCATACATTCGCACGAGGTCGAGTTCGTCGAGAGTCTCGACCCCTTCTGCCGTCGTATCCATGCCGAGCGAATGTGCGAGGCTGGTTATCGAGGCGATGATGGCACCGTTGCGGCTTCCCGGTTGGGTCGCGCCGCGCACGAAGCTCTGGTCGATCTTGATCTTGTCGAATGGCGCCTTCTTCAAATAGCCCAGCGAAGCGTATCCCGTGCCGAAGTCGTCGAGCGCCAGGCGCACGCCCACGCGCTTGAGGGCGGCGAACATGGCGTCGGTGCCCGCGTCGTCGTTCAGGAACACGCTTTCGGTGATCTCCAGTTCGAGGCGTGAAGGGTGAATGCCGGCCCGGGCGATGGCATTCGTGACGATCGCCGGCAATTGCGGGTTGGCGAACTGTATCGGCGATACGTTGACCGCGACGCGCACTTCTTCCGGCCACTGGGCAAGGTCATGACACGCGGTGCGTAGCGCCCATTCCCCTATCTGGGCGATCAGGCCGGAGTCCTCGGCCGTCTTGACGAAGGTCGCCGGCGAGATCCACCCTTTCTCGGGGTGCTGCCAGCGCAACAAGGCCTCGAAGCCCGTGATCCTCTCCGTCGCGGTGGATACGACCGGTTGGTAAAACAGTTGGAGTTCACCTTTCGCGATCGCATCGCGGAGATCCTGCTCAATGCGGGCGCTCGCTTCCGCTTCCGCGTGCAGGTCTTCGGCGAAGAAGTGGTAACGCCCCCGCCCCTGGTCCTTCGCGGCATATAGAGCCAGGTCCGCGTTGCGAATAAGATCATCGCTCGTCACCCCGTCATCCGGCGAAACGGCAATGCCAATCGAAGCACCAATGACGACGCGCTGCCCTTCGATCGTGTAAGGCTGCGACAACGAATGAATGACCCGCGCCGCCAGGTGCCCCAGTTCCCCGCGCTCGATCCGGCCCGGCACGATGACCTGGAACTCGTCTCCGCCGAGCCGCCCGACCTGACCCTCCTGACCTGTGGCACGCTCCAGCCTTTGAGCGACCTGCTTGAGCAAGGCATCGCCGGCCGGATGGCCGAGCGTATCGTTGACCTGTTTGAAGCGGTCGAGATCGAGCAACAACACCGCGCAGCTGCGGTTCGCCTCGTGCTTCGACAGCAGGATTTTCTCGAGCGCCTGCGACATCTGGAACCGGTTGGCGAGGCCGGTCAGCGAATCGTAATTGGCGAGCCGCGAGGCGGTTTCCTCGCTGCGCTTCTTCTCGGTGAGGTCGGTGCCGGACCCTCGAAAGCCGACGAAGTTGCCGAACTCGTCGTGGATCGGCCGTCCGCTCACCGACCACCAGCGCTTCTCGCCTGCGACCGCGGCCCGGACCGGCAGCTCCTGAAATGCCGACCGCGCGGTGAAGTGGAACATCAGCGTTCGCTCGCCTTCCTGGCCGGTGTCCGCGAGGTCGAACATTTCCACCAGTGGTCGACCGATCAGGCTTTCGGGTGCGCGTCCGAGCGCCTCGGCAACGGGCCTCGAGATATAAGTCAGCAAACCGCGGCGATCGGTTTCCCAGAACCAGCCCTGCCGAGTCTCCTCGTAGTCGGCGAGGATGTCGCGGGCGCGCGTCTGGATTCGGTCGCGCGCGCGCAGGCGTTCATCCTCGCGGCGCTGCTCGCGGTGCTGTTCGCGGCTGACGAGGATCGCTACCGCGAGGGCGACCGCGATCGTGATTGCACCGGCCAGCGAGGCGTTTGTCGCGACCGTGGCCGACCAGACCGAAAGCTGGGCGGCAAAGATCACTCCCGGCTGCGTGCGCAGGTAGGCGGCGGCCACTCCTGCGGTACACAGCAAGGTCGCAATCGAAATGTCCCAGGAGAGCGATCCGGCGACAGTCCAACGCGTGATTCCGAGCCCGAACAGGAACATCGGTACGATCACCACCAACACGACAGCGGCCACCCTCGCGCCGAGCTGGCGCTTGGCCACCGCGCGGTGGGCTATTCCGACACAGGCGGTGCCTGCCACGGCCAGCCCGAGAAATACGGCTGTCAAAGGCTCCGGCAGCGCCATCGTCGCGACCGAGCAGCAGACCACGGCGGCGACCATGGTGAGAATCAAGTACGGCCAGCGGCCGGGTATCCAGTGGCGCCCGAGCGTATCGGTGAACGGCGCCACCAGGGCGCGGTCGGCACTCGACCGTCGGCGAGGACCCCGCCGCTGCTCGCCGGCGGGCGTCGCCTCGGGACTACCCGTACCCGCCACCTTCACCGCGCGCGCCCGCGCGGTATCGTTCGAGCATGCAGGGCGGGCGCCGGACATGCTCGGTCTATGGGTCTGTCAGCTTTGAGAATAAGTTAAGTTATCGCCATCTTTAGACACTGCGAAGTTGCCGCCGCAAAGGGTGCCGCTACACTCGCTCCCGACTACAGAGACGGGCATCCGGCATGCGGCATATCGCGATCATCGGCTCCGGGCCGGCAGGGTACTATACGGCCGAGGCGGCCCAGAAAAAGTTCGGCGATGAAGTAAGGGTAGACGTCTTCGACGCTCTGCCGGTGCCCTTCGGGCTGATCCGTACCGGCGTCGCCCCCGACCATCAGTCGATCAAGGCTGTCTCCAAGCGCTACGAGAAAGTGGCGCTGTCGGAGAACGTTCGCTTCGTCGGCAATGTCACCATCGGCAGCGACGTCTCCATCGCAGAATTGCAGGACCTGTACGACGCGGTCGTGCTGGCGACCGGCGCGCCCAAGGATCGCGACCTCGGGCTCCCCGGCGAAGACCTCGGCAACGTGTTCGGTAGCGCGGCTTTCGTAGGATGGTATAACGGGCACCCGCAATTCGCCGATCTCAACCCCGACTTGTCGGGCAGGACCGCGGTGGTCATCGGCATGGGCAACGTCGCGCTCGACGTCGCGCGGATCCTCGCCAAGACCCGCGCGGAGTTCGACGGCAGCGATATCGTCGCGCACGCGCTGGAAGCGCTCGACCGCTCCAAACTCGAGCGAATCGTGATCCTCGGACGGCGGGGACCGCATCAGATCATGATGACGCCCAAGGAGCTTGGCGAACTCGGCGAGCTCGCGCGGGCCTCGCCTCATGTGACGCCGGCCGACATGCCGCCCGCAGAAGAGGATGCGCTGCTCGAGCCAGGCCTGCGCAAATCGGTGGCTCATCTTCGCGCCTTCGCCGAAAGCGACCATCTCGCCGACAAGCCCCTTAGACTGGACTTCGTCTTCATGTCTTCCCCCAAGAGATTGATTGGCAACGAAAAGGTCGAGGCGATCGAAATCGAGAAGACGCGCCTCGTGCACGGCCGGGCCGAAGGGACCGGCGAGACCGAGACGCTTCCGGCCGATCTCGTGGTGAGTTGCATCGGCTATCGTACCTCGCCGATCCCCGGCGTCCCGTTTGACGAGCGCGCCGGTCGCTTCGCCAACGACGAGGGCCGTATCCTGCCCGGGCTCTATTGCGTCGGATGGGCCCGCCGTGGCCCCTCCGGGACGATCGGGACCAATCGTCCCGACGGCTATTCGGTGGTCGAGCTGATCGAGGAAGACGCCGAAGCCGGAGCGCTCGGCAACGGGCGGAAAGCGGGCCGCCCCGGCTTCGACGCGCTGGCGGCCGAGCGCGGGCTCGACCTCGTCACGTTCCGCGACTGGAAGAAGATCGAGGAGGCCGAGGAAAAGGCCGCCCGCGAAGGCGCCCCGCGCGAGAAGTTCGTCGATATCGAAGCGATGATCAGGGCGCGGAAGTAGCCACTTCCCGCTCGGCTCGCGCAGCCTCCTCGCCCGCCTCCTGCAAACTCGCGCCGAACGCGATCAGGCGTTCGCCGAGCTCGAGCGCGCGCGGCTGGCAGGCCAGCGTCGCCGCTTCCCAATCCTGCGTTTCGCGGACGATCCGCTCCGAAGTCATCGCGTCTTCGATGCGCGCCCCAGTGCGGCCTTCGAGCTTGCCCATGAAATAGGTGAACACCGCGTCGTATGACGCGCGTTCCGCCCCCTGCTCGAGCTCGCCACCGGCCACCGCCGCCCAGATCGCGCACCGCAGATCCGGATCGACCGGCTCGTCGGCAGCCTCCTGAGCCGAGGCCCCACTCGACAGTAGGATCGCCCCCATAAGCAGCGCGGCGATGCGCGCGGGCATCACACCCGCATCGGCATCAGCACGTAGAGCGCAGGGCTCTTTTCGTCCTGGCGGATCAGCGTCGGCGCTCCCGGGTCGGCGAGGTGCAGCTCGACCGTGTCGCCGTCGATCTGATGAAGGATGTCCTTCAAGTAATTGGCATTGAAGCCGATTTCGATCGCTTCCGACCGATAGTCGGCGGGCACTTCCTCGGCCGCCGTCCCGTTGTCGGGGCTGGTCACCGAGAGCGTGACCTTGTCGGTGTCGAGCCCCATCTTGACCGCGCGGGTCTTCTCGGTCGCGATCGTCGCAACGCGGTCCACGCCTTCGTAGAAACTCTTCGGATCGAGCTTCAACAGCTTGTCGTTACCCGTTGGAATGACACGCGAATAATCGGGGAACGTGCCGTCTATCAGCTTGCTGGTCAGGACCACGCCGCCTTCGCCGCCGAGCGTGAAGCGGACCTTGCTCGCGGACAGGTCGATCTCGACGTTGCCGTCGAGCGATTCCTCGAGCAGCTTGCGCAGCTCGCCCACGGCCTTCCGCGGCACGATCACGTCGGGCATGCCGGCAGCTCCCTCGGGGCGGGGCAGCGTGAACCGGGCCAGCCGGTGTCCGTCGGTCGCCGCGGCCTTGAGCACCGGCGCCTCGTCGTCGGAGACATGCAGGAAGATGCCGTTGAGATAATACCGCGTCTCTTCGGTCGAGATCGCGAACCGGGTGCGGTCGATCAGCTCCGCCAGCACGCGCGCGGGCAGCTCGAAGCTGGTCGGCAGGTCGCCTTCGACGATCACCGGGAAATCGTCGCGCGGCAGCGTCGGAAGCTGGAAGCGGCTGCGCCCCGCCTTCACCGTCATGCGGTTGTCGGCGGTCTCGAGGCTGACCTGGCTGCCGTCGGGCAGCTTGCGCGCGATGTCGAACAGCAGGTGCGCCGACACCGTGATCGCGCCGGGGGTCTCGACCGAGGCCGCGTCGAGGCTCTCGATCACTTGCAGGTCGAGATCGGTGGCCATCACGCGCACCCGCCCATCGGCCGATGCCTCGATCAGGACGTTGGACAGGATCGGGATGGTGTTGCGCCGTTCCACCACCGACTGGACGTGAGACAGGCAGCGCAGCAGCTTCGCGCGTTCGATGGTGGCTTTCATCAGACCTCGGACCCCCTTGTGCGCCAGCGACCGGAATCGCTCGCAAGCGCCGGAATATGTCGCCTTATCCTTAGCGGGGCATCGCCGAGCGGCAAGAAGGAACGGCGCCGCAGGGCGATTGGCTGGGGAAAAACCCGGTCCAATCCCTCAGGCGAACATCGCCATGCCGCCGTTGACGTGCAGCGTCTGCCCGGTGACGTAGCCGGCTTCCTTCGAAACGAGGAACGCCACCGCGGCCCCGATGTCCTCGCCCTCGCCCATCCGCCCCATCGGGATGCGCTGATTGAGCGCCTCCTTCTGCGCCTCGGGGAGCACGTCGGTCATGGCCGTGCGGATGAAGCCGGGGGCCACGCAGTTGGCGGTGATGCCGCGCGTGGCCACTTCCTGCGCGTAGCTCTTGGTCATGCCGACGAGGCCGGCCTTGGCCGCGGCATAGTTCACCTGCCCCGGATTTCCCGTCGCGCCGACCACGCTGGTCACGCTGACGATGCGCCCGAAGCGCGCCTTCATCATCGGCTTGGCGGCGGCGCGCATCAGCCGGAACGCGGCCTCGAGGTTAATCCCGATGACCTGGCTCCACTCGTCGTCCTTCATCCGCATGACGAGGTTGTCGCGCGTGACGCCGGCATTATTCACCAGGATGTCGAGCTTGCCGAGCGTGTCGAGCGTCGCCGGAACGAGCTCTTCGACCTGCGTGGCGTTCGAGAGATCGCAGGTGATCTCCACGTGATCGTGCCCGAACTCCTCGTTGAGCTCGTCGCGAAACGCGCGCAGCTTGCTCGAGTTGGACCCCGACAAAGCCAACCGCGCGCCCTGCTTGGCAAGGCACCGAGCGATCGAAGACCCGATTCCCCCACTGGCGCCGGTTACCAGGGCGGTCATTCCGGAAAGGTCGAACATGGTCTTCTCCTAAGATTCGTATCGCGCAGAGAACGCAGAGAGCGCAGAGGGTCAATCCGTCTCACGGTAATCGTTGACGAGCCGACGAATGCCCTCCTTCATCGTCAGACCGGAAAAATTCAAAAGCAGCCCGACGGGCTGCTTCATCAGTCGGAGATAAGTGAGGACCTGCTTGGCATGAACCTTGTTCAATTGCTCGACTGATTTGATCTCCACGATCAGACGATCGTCGACCAACAGATCCACTCGAAAGGCAGCCGGAAACGCTATTCCGTCGTACTCGATGGCGACGGGATGTTGGCGTGCCACTCGATGACCCAGGCGGATCAAACTCGCGGCCAGCACCGCCTCATATACCGCTTCAAGCAAGCCGGGGCCCAGCTCGCGATGGATCTTGATGGCCTCACCGACCACGTCCGAAGTGATCTGATCGATCGAGCTCATCTTTTCTCTGCGCTCTCTGCGCTCTCTGCGCGAAATCAGATTTCCTTCGCCAGCGCCTCGATGTCGGCCATCGTCACCACGCTCGTGACGGTCACGTCGGCGGCCGTGCGGCCGATCATCGGGCCCAGGACCTTGCCGCCCAGCTCCACGTAGCGGGCGATGCCCGCGTCCTTCATTGCCAGCACGCTCTCGCGCCAGCGCACCCGGCCGGTCACCTGCCGCACCAGCAGGTCCCGCTGTTCTCCCGGGTCGCTCACCAGCCCGGCCGTGACGTTGGCATAGAGCGGTAGCCGAAAAGCCCCCGGCGGCGTCCGCTCGAGCGCCTCCGCCATCGCGTCGGCAGCCGGCTGCATCAGCGAGCAGTGGAACGGCGCCGAGACGGGCAGCAGCACGCCGCGCTTGATGCCGTGCTCCTTGGCCAGCGCCACCGCGCGCTCGATCGCGCCGCGGTGGCCCGACAGCACCACCTGGCCGGGATCGTTATCGTTGGCGACCTCGCAGACTTCCCCCTCCGCCGCGGCCTCGGCCAGCGCGGCGGCCTTCTCGATGTCGGCCCCGAGCAAGGCGCACATCGCCCCCAGGCCCACCGGCACCGCCGCCTGCATCGCCTGCCCGCGCAGCTTGAGCAGCCGCGCCGTGTCGGCCAGCGAGAACGCACCGACGGCGCACAGCGCGGTATATTCGCCGAGCGAATGGCCCGCGACGCATTCGCCTTTCTCGACAATCGACAGCCCGCCCTCTTTCTCGAGCACGCGGAGGACGGCGATGGCATGCGCCATGATCGCCGGTTGCGCGTTCTCGGTCAGCGTGAGCGCGTCCTCAGGGCCTTCGCGCATGATCCGCGAGAGGTTCTGGCCCAGCGCTTCGTCGACTTCCTCGAAGACCTCGCGCGCCGCCAAGCTTGCCTCGGCGAGTTCCGCGCCCATGCCGACCTTCTGGCTGCCCTGCCCGGGGAATACGAATGCGGTCAAAATACATCTCCGATCACTCTGCGCCGCCGCGCGGCGGCATGCCGACGTATCGCGGCGCGGTTATGAGCGGGCCGGCGTTCGGGCAAGCCCGAAGGGAACTATCCTGTTGGCGGCATCGTGCCCGATCTCGGCCGTCCCCAGCAGCGGAATGCCCGATCGGTCGCACCAGTACCGGGCGATCTCGTCCACGCTCGCTCCGAACGGACGATCGTTTTCCGGCACGTCGCTGACCCGCCCGATCCGCAAGCCGGCAATCCCGCGCAGGTGCTGGGTGACATGGAACAGCAGCCGGTCGATGGCATAGAGGTGCTCGGCCACCTCCTCGATCATCACCACGTGCCCCGCCAGCACCGGCATGAGCTCGGTCCCGCACAACATCGCGAGCGTCATCAGGTTGAAGGCCGTCGCCGGCTCCTCGCCGAGCGACGGCTCCAGCCCGCCTGCATCGCCCGACAGCCAGCCCAGCGCGCGCCGGATCGCCTCGTCCCCGCCCGCGCGCCGGATGTCGACCGGCATCGGCCCATGCACCGGATGCCCCACGCCGTCACGGTACAGCGCGGCGAGCAGATAACCGCAGTCCGAATAGCCGAGGAAAGTCTTGCCCCGCGCGGCGTCGTTCAGCCCTCTTGCGGCGCGCGCCGCGATGCGGTTCGCCCCATACCCCCCCTTGGCGAACCAGACGGCGTCGAATGCCGGATCGTTGGCGCATTCGAGGAACGCGGCGAGACGCAGCTCGTCGTCGCCCGCGAAGTGCCCGTCGGAGAGGAAGCATTGCGGATGAAAGTGCAGCTCGAGCCCGGCGAACTCGTCCGCCGCCAGCGCTGCCACTCGATCGGCGACCTCGCGCGTGATCGGTGTCGATGGCGCGCAAATGGCGATACGGCTCATTCCCCCCCTTAACCGCATCGGGCTTCACCGCGAAAGCCGGGATGACGGTTGTATTGAAATCTCGAGGTCGATACCGCCCGCGCCATGACTTCCGCCCCCACCGATCTCACCCGGCATCCCTGGTTCTTCTGTGGCATCGGCGGTTCGGGCATGCTGCCGCTTGCGACGATCCTGAAAGGTCATGGGGCGCACGTCGCGGGATCGGATCGCAGCTACGACCAGGGCCGCACACCCGAGAAGTTCGCCTGGCTGCGGGCGGAGGGTTTCGAGCTGTTTCCGCAGGACGGCAGCGGCGTGGTGTCGGCGGAGCAGACCCTGGTCGCCTCTGCCGCGATCGAGGATTCCGTGCCCGAAATCGTGCGCGCGCGCGAGCTCGGTTGCCCGCGCATGACCCGCGCCGAGCTGCTCGCCGCGCTGTTCAACGCCGCGCCTGTCGGGATCGCGGTGGGTGGCACCAGCGGCAAGTCCACGGTCACCGGCATGCTCGGCTGGATCATGCACCAGGCCGGCCGCGCCCCGACCATCATGAACGGCGCGGTGATGAAGAACTTCGTCTCGGACGAAGTGCCCTTCGCGAGCGCGCGGGTCGGCGCGGGCGGCGTGTTCGTGTCGGAGGTCGATGAAAGCGACGGCTCGATCGCGCTCTACACACCGCAAGTCTCGGTGCTGCTCAACGTCAGCCTCGATCACAAGAGCATGGAAGAGCTGCGCGCCCTGTTCACCGGCTTCCTGGCGGCCGCACCGCATGCGGCGGTCAATTTCGACGACGAGGAAGCCCGCCTCCTCGCCCGCCAGGCGCACGATCTGCTCTCCTTCGCGATCGACGATCCGGAGGCGGCGATCGGCATCGAGCCGGGCTCGATCGAGGACACGCCGACCGGCATCGCGGCCAGCGTGATCGACCGTCGCGACGGCGTAACCCACGCGCTGCGCATCGCCATGCCCGGCCGGCACAACCTCTCCAACGCGCTCGCGGCCATTGCCGGCGCCGTCGCCGCCGGAGTGCCGGTTGGCGAAGCGGTGCAGGCGCTCGGCTCCTTCGAAGGGCTCGCGCGCCGCTTCGACATCCTCGGGGCCAGCCCGTCGGGCGTGACCGTAATCGACGATTTCGGCCACAACCCCGAGAAGTGCCGCGCCACGCTGCGCACTCTCAAGCGCCATCCCGGCCGGGTGATCGCCTTCTTCCAACCGCATGGCTACGGCCCGCTGCGCCAGATGGGCCACGAGCTGGCGAAGACTTTCGCCGCCGAGCTCGGCTCCGAAGACGTCGCCCTGCTCTGCGATCCGGTCTATTTCGGCGGCACGGTCGACCGCAGCGTCGGCAGCGAACGCATCGTCGAGCTGATCCACGAAGCCGGGGGTCCAGGTGGCGCCAGGGCGGAGTACATCCCCGCGCGCGACGATTGCGCCGACCGCATCCTCGAACTCGCCCGCCCCGGCGACCGTATCGTCGTCATGGGCGCCCGCGACGACACGCTGACGACGTTCGCCAAGGACCTGCTGGCGCGCCTACCCTAAGGGTTGTCGTCCAACCCCGCGAACGGGTCGTCGGGGGTGCCTAGGTCCATCGACGGACGTCCGTCCTCGTCGGCGCCGTCGCGGTTGTTCTCCTGGCAGACGTATTCGCGCATCTCCCAGTCCGGCTGCAGCGTGTAGTTCTGCACCATCACGTAAGGCTCGGCGAACAGCGCGGGATCGATGATGGTAATCTCGTCCACCAGCCGGTCGGGCGCCACGCGCGTGATCCGCTCGTGAAACCGCGTCGTCGGTGTCGCGTGCAGCCCGGGCAAGACGCTCACGATCGGGCTGATGCCGACGGTGTCCACGACCAGCGTGTCGCCTTCCCAGCGGCCTACCGAGTGCCCGTTGAAGTACGGATCGGGATCCTCGGGCGGCGCGCGCCCGTCCACATAGATGCGCCGATCCTGGCTGTAGGTCTCGATCAGGATCGTGACCCGACCCGGCGAATAGAGGAACTCGAGCGGATAAGGCGTCCGCATGATCCCCGGCATGCCGTTGGGCACGCAGTTCGCCGCCTGGGTCTGGAGGTTCTCCCCGCGCTCCTTGCCGGCCTCGAATTCGTCCAGCAGGGCCTGCGCCGCGGGGGTCAGCTTGGGCTCTGCCGCGGTGGTCCGCGAACCGGCCCCCACGCCCGGCGACCACACGCCACTCCAGTCCGGCCATTCGGTCACGTCGGCATAGGCGGTCGCCCGGCCGGTCTCTTGTGCCAGCGCCGGGGCCGCAACGGCGGCCAGGGCCGCCAACAGCGGCAACGTCATCTTACGCGAACGCATGTCCTCTCCCGGGGATCGCTCAATTTCCCGGGGAAACTAGGCAATTCTGGCGGAGAGGCAACCGGGCGCGGCTCAGATCGCCGAGCCGGCCATCGAGGCCAGCGTGATCGCAGGCAAGAACCCGAGCATGGTTGCGGCCACGAAGCTGCGCGTCCGGATCGCCGAGACCGCGCTCGCCGCGGTCACCACCATGTGCGGCGCGCCGAGCACGCGCAGCCCGAGCAGGTAGTAGAACCCGCGCCGCGATATGTCCCTGTCGAAACGCTCGAGCCGCTCGCCCCAGCGCCGCCGCACGCGCGCGCCCATCCAGCGCCGGGTGACGAGGAACAGCGCCTGGCTCCCGAGTACCGCTCCGGCCGTGACCGCCAGCGTCCCCTCCCATCCGAGCAAGGCTCCGGACGAGAAGGATATCGGGACCAGCACCCCGGGCACGCCGAAAGCCGTGGTCGCGGCGGTCAATGTCAGGAAAGCGAGGCCGAGCAGCCATTCGCTGCCGACGAGCACGGTCAAGAAAGGAGCCTGCTCGAATATCCAGCCGACGATATCCACGCTGCCTCAGTCCGTTAAGGGCCAAAACGTTCCCCGGTTGCGCCCTGGGCTGCTCCCACCGCGATGAAGCGCTTGAAGGCGAGGTGTTTCGGCACCAATCAAGCGCTTCATTGGCATGCGTTCGCTGTTCCGCCGCGCTTGCTTTCACAGCCGAAACCTGTATGTGCGCGCCTTCCGCGGCGGGCCAACCTGCTCCGGAAACCCCAAGAAAGCCGGAGGGGCCCCGCCATTCGGGCGGATCGCCAGCGATCGGCAGGAAGTGAAAGGAACGCGCGCATGCCGCTGTACGAGCATGTTTTTCTGGCGCGCCAGGACTTGAGCCAGGCTCAGGTCGATGCGCTCGCCGCCAGTGCTACCGAAATCGTCGAGCAGGGCGGTGGCAAGGTCTCCAAGACCGAGACCTGGGGCCTCAAGAGCCTCGCCTACAAGATCGACCGCAACCGCAAGGCTCACTTCGTGATGCTGAACATCGAGTGCCCGGGCAGCGTCGTTGCCGAGCTCGAGCGTCAGAACCGCATCAACGAAGACGTGATCCGCTGGCTTACCATCAACGTCGAGAAGCACGAGGAAGGCCCGTCCGCGCAGATGCGCAAGAACGAGCGCGACCGCAAGCGCCGCTCCGAACGTGAGGAGCGCTTCTGATGGCCCGTCCGTTTTTCCGCCGCCGCAAGTCCTGCCCGTTCTCGGCCAAGGACGCCCCCGTGATCGACTACAAGGACATCCGCCTGCTCCAAGGCTTCATGTCCGAGCGCGGCAAGATCGTGCCGAGCCGCATCACCGCCGTTTCCGCCAAGAAGCAGCGCGAGCTGGCCAAGGCGATCAAGCGCGCCCGCCACCTGGGCCTGCTGCCCTACATCGTGAAGTGAGGAGCTAGGATCATGGAAATCATCCTGCTCGAACGCATCGAGAAGCTCGGCACGATCGGCGACGTGGTCACCGTCAAGGACGGCTACGCGCGCAACTTCCTGCTGCCGAACAAGAAGGCGCTGCGCGCCAACGAAGCCAACCGCAAGGTCTTCGAAGCCAATCGTGAACGGCTCGAGGCCGAGAACGCCGCCCGTCGCGACGAAGCCGCCAAGGCTGGCGCCAACGTCGATGGCGCCGAACTGACGCTGATCCGCGCGTCGTCGAACTCGGGCCAACTCTATGGTTCGGTCAACGTCCGCGACATCGCCGACGCGCTGAAGGCCCAGGGTCACGACATCAACAAGTCGCAGATCATCCTGGAGCGTCCGATCAAGACCATCGGCATGTTCGACGTGAAGGTGGCGCTGCACCCCGAGGTTCGCGTCAACGTCAAGGCGAACGTCGCCCGTTCGGACGACGAAGCCGAGCTGCAGAAGCAGGGCATCGACGTGCTGGGCCAGATGGCCGAGGAGCAGCGCGGCGAGAGCGAAGGCTTCACCGAAGCATTCGATCCCAATGCCGAGCCCGGAGAGCTGCCCGTCGAGGAAGCCCCGGCCGAAGGCGAAGAGACCGCCGAAGGCTGATCTTAGCCGACGCAAACACAAGAACGGAAGGCGCGGTCCGCGAGGAC
>JAEZCZ010000138.1 GCA_023433305.1 Pseudomonadota bacterium
GACAGGCTGGCCGCTCTTGAGCGGCTCCGCCGCCAGCTCGATCCCAAGGCGCCGCTGGCCCGCGGCTATGCACTCGTCTGCGCTCCAGGGCATCCGGTAATCAGCAGTCGGGAGGCGGCAGCCCGCCAGCAGAGACTGACGCTGGAGTTCGTGGACGGCACGCTCGATGTCGTACCCGCCGGTTCGCCCCGTCCGCCGCGTACCAAAACCGCACCGCTGAGCGGCGAGCAGCCAAAATTGCTTTGATGGCGGGGGCTTGGTAAGGCGTTGGCCATGCTGATGTCCTCTGGCGAGAACGCCGCCACTCTGCTCTACGGCCCCAATGGATTCCGTGTGATCAAACCCGGCCGCTTCGTCGTTTGCGCGGTGAGCGGGACTTCCATCGCGCTCGAAGAGCTGCGCTATTGGAGTGTCGACCGGCAGGAACCGTATGCCAGTCCCGAAATCGCCACGCGACGGGCCCTCGACCCATCGTGAAGCGCGCCACGGCTATCGCCGCGGCCGGGTTCGTCGCCGCGTGCGTCGCGCCAACGGATGAACCAGCTTCCGAACAGGCCGCTGTCGTCCAGCCTACTCCGGCCCCTGCGCCGGCTCCCTCGCCCGCCGGACCCTCGACGTTTCTCTACCGCGGCGAGCTGACCCAAGGCGGCTGGATTCGCGGGCAAGTGCCGGCCGGAACGGTATCAGCGCGGCTCGGTGATCAGCCGCTCGCGTTCGATGACAGAGGTCAGTTCTTCGCGGCATTCGACCGCGACGCGGGCCCGCAGACCGTCCTTTCGGCCTTGCTGCGCGACGGTCGTCGGATCGATAGCCCGCTCACGGTTTCGCCGCGCGCCTGGAACATCGAGCAGATCAATGCTTCGCCGACCGCCAACGTGCCGAGTGCCCAGTTTCTCGCGCGCCGCCGTCCGGAGCTGGAGCGGATTCGGGCGGCGCGCGAGGTCGAAACGGGCAGCACCGGCTGGCGGCAGGATTTCATCTGGCCGGCGACGGGGCGCATCTCGGGGCGGTTCGGGTCGCAGCGCATCTACCGGGGGGAGCCGGGGAGCTATCATTCCGGCATCGACGTCGCCGGCGCAACGGGCACGCCTTACGTCGCGCCGGCCGACGGCGTGGTGATCCTCGCGGCCCAGTCACCCTTCACGCTCGAAGGCTATCTGCTGATGATCGACCACGGCATGGGCCTCAACAGCGCGTTCCTCCATTCCTCGGAACTGCTCGTGCGCGAGGGGGACCGGGTCAAGCAGGGGCAGACGATAGGCCGGATCGGCGCGACGGGGCGCGCGACCGGCCCGCACCTCCATTGGGGGCTGATGTGGCGGGGCATGCGGCTCGACCCGTTGCTGTTCACCGGACCGATGCCCTGACGCCCCTGTCCGGCGCCTGAGTCTGGCGCTTGACCGCTCCGGCCGCGACTGCGAGTCGCCGCCACGGATGCGGCGGGTAATCCTTCTCTTGATCGTGGCGATCGGGCTCGCGCCGGGCACCTGGTGGCGGTCCACCCCTCCCGCGGTCGACGACAGGCAAGAGCTTCGGATCGTCCCCCTCGAAATAGGCCCGCAAGCCGTCGGCGAGATGCAGCTCGCGGGGGCGTGGGAGCTGCGCAGCCCGAACAACCATTTCCACGGCTACTCGGCTCTTGCCGCGCTGGACGGCGGCAACCTGCTGGCGCTCAGCGACAGAGGGCGCATGCTGCGCTTCTCGGCGCCCGGAAGGGGCGGCGGACCACCCCGTCTCGGCTGGTTCTCGGTGACCACGAAAGGGGACGAGAAGCGTCTTGCCGATATCGAGGCGATAACCCGGGACCCTGCGACGGGCCGGCTCTGGGCGGCTTACGAAGGCTCGAACCTGATCGAGCGGCGCGATCCGGATGGCGGTGTCCGGCGGGTGCAGCCGGAGGCGATGCGCGATTGGTCCGACAACTCCGGCCCCGAAGCCATGGTTCGCCTCGCGGACGGGCGGTTCATCGTCCTATCGGAAGGAAGCGCCCGCTGGAACGAGGACGGCTCCCCCGGCCTGCTTTTCGCCGCGGACCCGGTCGAAGGCGCGGAGCCGTTGCGGTTTCGATTCGTCCCGCCTTCCGGCTCGCGGGGCGTGGACATGGCGCAACTGCCCGACGGACGCGTCCTGATCCTGACCCGATCGATCGAGTGGGGCCTGCCGCCGGGCTTTTCGAGCAAGCTGGTCCTCGCCGATCCGGCGGACATTGTAGCGGGCGGCGAGTGGAGGGGCGCGGTCGTGGCAGAGATCGCGGAGCCGCTTCCGACCGAGAACTACGAAGGCCTCGCGACTGAGCGCGGTGCCGATGGGGAAACGATGGTCTGGCTGATCTCCGACGACAACGCCTCGCTCTTCCAGCGGACGCTGCTGCTCGAGCTCCGCTGGCCGCCCAACGAAAAAGCGCGCGGAACGAGCCGCGCGCCTTCGTGATTCGACGGTAAGGAGCGCTCAGGCGGCCGCGGCGGCCTTCTTGAGCTCGCGCTTCACCTTGCGCGCCGCCGGGCTCAGCTTCTCGTCCGAGGTCTTCAGCAGCCAGTTGTCGAGGCCGCCGTTGTGCTCGACCGAGCGCAGGCCATGCGTCGAGACGCGGAACTTGAAGCTCTTGTCGAGCTTCTCGGAAAGCAGCGTCACGTTCTGCAGGTTCGGCAGGAACACCCGCTTGGTCTTGTTGTTGGCGTGGCTCACGTTGTGGCCGACCTGGCGGCCCTTGCCGGTCAATTCGCAGATGCGCGACATGGTTCGTCTCTCGAAAATCTAAAGCCTGGGGGTGTCCCGGAAAGCGGCGCGCATAGCGAGGACCCCGCCTTGCGTCAACCGGTCTCGGGCCCTAGCGCCTCGCGAATGACCCGCTGGCCGCTTCCTCCACCGATGGCGCGTGCGCTCGAGCTGGCGCAAGCGGCCGCCCGCGCCGGAGAAGTGCCGGTCGGTGCGGTCGTGGTCAAGGAGGGCGCGGTGGTCGCGGAAGCCCACAATGCCCCGCGCGAGCGGCTCGACCCCACCGCCCATGCCGAGATCCTGGCATTACGGCGCGCGGCGGAACGCCTGGGCAGCGAACGGCTCGAAGGGTGCGAGCTGTGGGTCACGCTCGAACCCTGTGCGATGTGCGCGGGCGCGATCGTTCATGCGCGGATCGCGCGGGTCTATTACGGCGCGCCCGACCCGAAGGGCGGCGCGGTCGAGCACGGCGCGCGCGTGTTCGAGCAGCCGCAATGTCTCCATCGTCCCGAGGTCTATTCCGGCATCGGCGAGGAGCCGGCGGCGGGCTTGCTGCGCGAATTCTTCGCGGCCCGGCGCTAGAGGCCGCGCCAGATCTTCACGGCCACCGAATCGCGGGGGCCGCGCCGGCGCGAATCGCAGCGGGCCGGCATGAAGTCGCGGCCGTAGCAAAGCCGCATTTCCTCCAGCCACCCGCGTTCGTTGACGACCAGGCCGACGTGCTCCGGCTCCCAATGGCGGTTGGCGGCGGCGAAGGTCTTGCGGATGTCTCCGGCGGTGAGGTCGTCCTCGCGGGCGAGGCGGTCGAAGTCGGGCCAGCGCAAGCTGTTCCAGAGGATTCGGGTGATCTTGAAGTAGCTCGCGGGCCGTGTCGCCATGCAGCTGCCGTGCTTGGCCCATTCGCGCGCGAGCAGCGCGGCCGAAGGCGTCATGCAGAGGTTCGGCGCCAGCTCGCGCGAGGTCGGTCGCCGCTCGGACGGGCACCACTGCGGCCAGGTCGCCCGTCCCTCCGGCCAGAGCCCATGCACGATGAATCCGAACCGTCCCGCGCGGCCCGAACATTGCCGGCGATCCGCCGCGCGCGATTCGCGCCCACGACAATACTCAGGCGACCAACTCAACGCCAACGTATACCCCGTGACCAGAACCTGCCGCGCCGGCCCGTCTCGCTGCACCGCCGGGACGCTGATCGCCCCTTGCGGAACGCGGCACTGGTACGCTTGTGCGAAGGCCATCGACGGTAGCAGGAACAGGGCCGCCGCTGTCATCGCGCCCGAACTGATCGAAGATCGCGGCATCATCTCCGGCTGCCGGATTTCCAAGGCTTCCGAGGTGACGATACCGCGAATGAGGTCACCAGATGCGTCATGACTGTGCACCCGCCAACAGGGGAAAGGACCGAGGAAAGATCACAGCGGGGTGAAGTCGAGCCCGATGTCGGCGGCAGGTGCGCTCTGGGTCAGGCGCCCGACGGAAACGTAGTCGACGCCGGTCGCGGCGATCGCCCCGATGGTTTCGAGCCGGACGCCGCCCGAGGCCTCCGTCGGCACGCGGCCGGCTACCATTGCCACGGCTTCGTGCAGCGTCGCCGGCGGCATATTGTCGAGCAAGAGATGAGTGGCCCCCGCCGCGAGCGCCGGTTCGATCTGATCGAGTCGGTCGACCTCGCAGATGATGCTCCCGACGCCCGCTTCGCGCGCGCGCCGTACTGCTTCGCCGACATCGCCGGCGACGAGGATGTGGTTGTCCTTGATCATTGCCGCGTCCCACAGGCCCATGCGGTGGTTTTGCGCGCCGCCCATGCGCGTGGCGTACTTCTCGAGGTGGCGGAGTCCGGGAATCGTCTTGCGCGTGTCAAGCAACACGCAATCCGCCTTGCCCATCGCCTCGACATATTGCCGCGTCATCGTCGCGATGCCCGAGAGATGTTGCACGGTATTGAGCGCGCTGCGTTCGGCGGTGAGCATCGCCCGCGCGTTGCCCGAGAGGCGCATGAGGTCGGTCCCAGGCGCCACCGGCTGTCCTTCCTCGGCGAGGAACTCGATCTCCATCGCCGGGTTGAGCGCGCGGAAGAAGGCCGCCGCGATCGGCAGCCCCGCCACGACGATGGCATCGCGGCTGTCCATGATGCCGGAAAATCGCGCGTCGGACGGGATGACGCTCTCCGCCGTGACGTCACGCCCACCGCTCGGCAGCCCGACGCCGAGGTCTTCGTCGAGCGTGGAGCGGACGAATGCCGCGAGATCGAAACCTGGCAGTGAAAAATCTCTCATGCCCGCTCCCTATCCGAACGGACGACGTGGGGGGAAGACAAGGCGCCTCCGCCTAGTGGACGAAGCGCGCCACCACGTCGCGATAGGAACGGCTGACCTTCACCTCGGCGCCCGAGCCCAGCACGAGGAAGCACTCGCCGTTTGTGTGCGGCTTGACCTGGTGCACCTGGTCGAGGTTGACGATCGTCGAGCGGTGCACGCGCTGGAACACCCGCGGGTCGAGCCGGCGTTCGAGGTCCTTCATCGTCTCGCGCAGAATTAGCGAATTGTCCCCCGTGTAGATGCACATATAGTCGCCGGCGGCCTCGATATGCTCGATCGTGTCGACATCGACGCGGAAGATCTGCCCGCGATCCTTGATATTGATCATCTTCTCGTAGCGGCCCGTGCTCTCCTCCTCGGCGGGCAGGTTCTCGATCGCATCGGGGGCGATTTCCGCCAGCACGTCCTTGAGCTTCTCGGCTTCCTCGGCCGAACGCTTCTCGGCGAGGCGAGTGCGCACGCGGTCGAGCGTGTCGGCGAGCTTGTCGTCGTCGACCGGTTTCATCAGGTAATTGACCGCGTTGGCCTCGAAGGCGCGGATCGCGTGCTCCTCGTAAGCGGTAACGAACACGAACAGCGGCGGCTCCAGTTCCATCACGCCTTTCACCACGGAAAAGCCGTCGAAACCGGGCATCTGGATGTCGAGGAACACGAGATCGGGCTTCTCGGTCTTGATGGCGCGGATCGCTTCGCGGCCATTGGCGCAAGTGCCAATAATCTCGACGTCGGAATAGGGCTCAAGCCGAAGCTGAAGACCCTGAATGGCAAGCTTTTCGTCATCGACGATGAGGGTTCGAATTGTCATGCGTTGGTTCCCATCGCCCGCTGTCCGGGCACGTTGGTAACGGAAAGGGCTGCCGGAAGTTTCTCGTTATTCGCGCGAGCCGCTTCCGGGTCTTCGTAAATTTCGTACGGAATCTCGATCGTCACGGTGAAGCCGCCCTCGGGTGGGTTGTCGATCTCGAAACGGTGTTCGTCGCCATAGGCCTGCGCAAGGCGGTCGCGAATGTTGGTGAGACCGACCCCGGTCGAGAGCGCGCGGGTGCCGGAAAGGCTGTCGCTCACCCGGCTCAACCCGGCTTGCGCCTGCATTCCGGGCCCGGTGTCCGCGACGGTGACCCGCAGCCTTGTGCCGATTACTTGCGCGGTCAGGCTGATCCGGGCGCCTTCCTCCTGCGGCGAGACCGCGTACTTGATCGCATTCTCCACCAGCGGCTGAAGCAGCAGCGAGGGGATGCTGGCTTGCGCCGCGGCGGGATCGATTTTGAAGACGGTACGCAGGCGCTCCTCGAAGCGCATTCGTTCGATATCGAGATAGAGCTTCAGCGTTTCGACCTCCTGCGCGACCGAAACCTTGCCCCCCGGCTGGGTCACCAGCGTGTGGCGCAAGAAACCGGACAAACGCGTCAGCATCGCGTTCGCCGGATCGGTCTGTTTCAGCAGAACGAGAGTGCTGATCGAGTTCAAGGTATTGAACAGGAAATGTGGGTTGAGCTGGTAGCGCAGCATGGCGAGTTGAGCGCTGGTCGCCTGAGCCTCGAGCCGCTCTAGCCGGTCGGCCTGCTCCTCCACCTGGAGGTAGTAGTTGATGGCGTAATAGAGCGCCGACCAGGCGCCGAGCAGCGGCATGTCGAGGTAGGCCGCACTCAGCACCGCTTGCGCGAAGCTGGTCTGGGTTCCCGACTGGTTGAGACTCAGCGTCCAGCCGTTGATCGCGGCCGACACCGCCACGGCGATCGACAAGGCCACCGCCGTGAGGCCCCAAGTGATGATCGGCCGGCGATTGATGAGCCTGCCGTATACCACCGAAAGGATGAGGCTGATCGAAAACCCGGTCACGGTCGCGATCACGGTCGTGACGAGCGCGTCGGGTTTGCCGTTGGCGATATTGGTCATCCCGCGCAGCAGCGCGGCTCCGCCCCACCCCACGAGCTGGAGGCGCCAGAAGGCGCGGTTCTTGTCCGCGAAGAACGGCGCGGGCGAGAACGGCAGCATGGCCATCGACCCCGCGCTGGAGGGCGCGGGATTTCGCGTCGCGCGCCTGGCCGCCGTGGGCCGGGAAAGGGATGTGAGCCAGTTCAGGACCGGCTTGCCTCCTCGATTGCTTCGCCCATCACTTGGCGGCCCACGGCCCCGTTGAGAAGGCGGTCGCCCACCACCCAGCCCGGAGTGCCCGAGATGCCGAGCTGCGCGGCGAGCTGCGCGTTGGCCTGTAGGTGGGTATCGAACGCACCGGTGGCGATGGCGGCACGTGCCTGGGCGAGGTTGACGCCTGCCTCCGTCGCGGCGGCCTCGATAGATTCGGCGGTCGGCGGACCGAGCCGGAACATGGCGTCATGGAAGGGCGCGTAACGGCCCTGCTGCGCCGCCGCGAGCGCCATCCGCGCGGCGTCGACGCTTTCGGATGCGAGAATGGGGTATTCCCGGATGACCACTTTCAGGTCAGGGTTCGCGGCCACGAGCGCTTCGACGTCGGCCACGCTCTGACGGCAATACGTGCAGGCATAGTCGCTGAACTCGACCAGGGTGACCGTGCCTTGCGGGTTGCCGAGAACGGCGCCGGGGAACGGGGTTTCCAGCTCACCGCGCAGCGGCTCGATCCGCGCCATATGCTCGCGCTGCTGGAGCACTTCCATCGCTTCGGGCAGGATTTCGGGGTTGGTGAGCAGGTAGTCGCGCGTCGAGTGGCCACCGAGGCCCGTCACATCCCATAGCGCGGCCCCCGCGAATCCCGCCGCGAGCGCGACGACCAGGGTCATGAACCAGCGCATCGGTTACCGACTAGTTGCGGTCGCTTCTTCGTTCAAGCTCGGCCCTCGCCTGCAAGGCGACGTCGCCGGCGCGAATCCAGTCCGGCGAGCCCTGGGGTAGGGTACGAGCCGCCGCCTCGGCGTTCTGCAGCGCTTCGCGCGGCCGGCCGCTCATGATTTGCTGCTCAGCGCTGGCGAGCTGCGCGCGGGGGATGTCGCCGCGCGCGCCATAGACCATGCCAAGCTGGTACCACGCGAACGGATTCTCGCGGTCGCGCGCAACTGCCGCGCGCAGCACGCGCTCGGCTTCCTCGAGATGCGACTTGTCCTCCGTTGCAAGCAGCGCGTGGCCGAACGTGGAGGCGATCAACGGCGAATTTCCCGACAACTCGACCGCCCGGCGGAGCGATTCCAGCGCTTCAGTGGGTCGACCCGATTCGAGCAGGATTTGCCCGCGGAGCTCCAGGAAGTAGGGATTGTCTGGGTCGCTGGCGACCAGGGCGTCGGTCTCCTCGAGCGCCTGCGTGATTCGGGCATCCTTGTGATAGGCATATGCGCGCGCATAACGCGCCGGAACGCCGTTGAGGTACCCGGGGTAGGCGTTGAGCGTCTGTGCTGGCGTGGCGAGGTAGCCGTAAAGCTTGGCCTTGACCCGCTCGAAACGGGCTTGCTGATCGGCGTCCGGCGGGCGGTCCCAGGCAGGGTCGGTCCGGTAATCCGCTTCCAGTCGCGCAATTCGATCGCCCGAAAGCGGGTGCGTGCGGGCGAAGTTCGCTTCGTCGTCCTGGTTGCGCCCGTAGCGGAACTCCTGGTTCTGCAGCTTCTCGAAGAAGGCGAGCGAACCCTTGCCCGTGATCCCCGCCTTGGAAAGATACTGCACGCCCGCCGCGTCGGCGGCCGATTCCTGGGTGCGCGAGAATGTCAGAAAGGTCCCGAGTGCGGCCTGCTGGCCAAGCGCCATCGCTCCCATTGCCGCTTCGCCGGCTCCCGCAAGTGCTGCCGCGATGCCGACGAGTGTCGACAGCAGCGAGATCTTCGCCGCCTTGCCGTAGCCATCGTAGATGCTGATCACGTGGCCGCCGGTGATGTGGCCCAATTCGTGTGCCAGCACGCCTTGGACCTCGTTGGCGGTGTCGGCGGCGTTGATCAGACCCGAATGTACGTAAATCCGCTGCCCGCCCGCCACGAAGGCGTTTATCGACGGGTCGCTGACCAACACGACTTCCACCGCCCCGGGCTGCAACCCCGCAGCCTCGGCCAGCGGATCGACCATGTCCTGCAAGAGCTTCTCGGTCTCGGCGTCCCGCAGGATAGTCGGCTGCGATTGGGCCGCCACCGGTTGCGCGACCAGCCCCAGCAGCGCCGCGAACGCGAGCGACCGGGCAAGCAGGCTTGGAGCAAGCTTCATTGAATATGGTGCTAGCGCATTGGCGGGTGAACGGAAACTGAAGCGCGCCCGTCATACCGCCGCCTGCTTGTCCGCCTCGGTCGGCACACGCTCGACCGCGCGCACGATCTGCTCGGTTTCGCCACCCTCGCTGAAACCGGCGGCGGCGAGGAAATCCTCGCCCACCGCGAAACTGTCGCCGAGCCACAGCGGCACGCCGGCTGCCTCAATCGCCGCTTGAGCGGCGATCTCCTCGGGGGAGAGCGCGTGGCGGGCGGTCGTGCGAATGAAGATGGCCGCGACGCGCCCCGGATAGCTTTGCACCGCATCGGCGTAAGCGGGCAAGTCGCCTTGGGTGTCGTCTCCGATCAGGGCGAAGCGCAGCTGCGGGTACATCGCGAGAATGGCCCGGATTGCGGCGCTCTTGTGCACTCCGTGGCTGCTTGAGCCAAGCGTCGCGCGATCCAAACCCCAGTCGCGCAGCAGCAAGGGGCCGAGAGGTAAGCCTTTCGCTCTCTGGAACGCCACAAGATAGGAGAACAGGTTCCAAGGGCTCGACGAAACGTAGAAGAACGGCCGATGCGTCGCGGGGATACGCTTGTCGGGGCGATGCTCGCCCGACGGGATCACCGGACCGCCGCCAAGCGATCCGTAGAATACGTCGGCGCCAGATACCGCGATGCGCTCTTCGGGCAATTCGGCGAGTAACCGGCGCCAGTTCCGCGCAATGGCGCGTATCCCTCCGGTAATACCTGTCTCGATGATTGTGTCGTCGATGTCGGAAATCACCGCGAGGCGACTGTCGGCGCCGGGTGCCAGCACGTGCGCGTCGATGCACTGCGGCCCTTCGCGGTTGACCCAATGCAGCGCCACGACCTCCCAGACCGGGTGCGGCGGAGGATCGAAGGGCGGGTCGAGCTCTAGGTCGAAGCGCACGAAACCCTCGCGGTCGGTTTCCGCCTCGTGGCGGAACGCGCGGCCGCCGGCTTCGATTTCGAGAGTGACCGGAACGCCGGCCTCCTCGCGCGAATTGAACTGCGAAAGCATCGTCCGGATAGCGCGGAGGCGGCCACGACTTTCGAAGCCGGGCTGCGGCGCCCGCAGCGCCCGCGCGGCGAGCACGAGCCGGTCGCGGCTACGATAACCGAAGTAGGGCTGAAGACGGATGGGAGGCGCGAGAAGGTAATCCATGGGGCCGGCAAGAGAGCGCAGCCTCCTACGAATGGTTCCCTTCAGCCGATCAAGCGACGCGCAGCGCGTTCGACGAGCGCAATATCCTCCGGCACTTCGCCGAGCGACACGACATCGCCGGTCTCGGTGCGGTGGATCATCACCAGCGCGAACTCGCTCCCCTCGCTCGCGATCGCATCGAGCGGCTGCGCGGGAAGGGCGCGCAGCTTCTTGGCAATGGCCTGGCGCGGCGCATCCGTCGGTTCGAGGGTCTTGCCCGCCTCTTCGCGGCGCAGGCGCCGCTCGGCCTTGACGACGCCCTTGAGACCGCCCTCTGCGGCACCCAGGAATTCCCCGAGCGAGCCTTGAGGCAACTGGAGACGGTGCGCATGACTGAGCGCGGCGGCATATTCGGTCAGGCGCGTTTTGTCGTAGTCGGCTCCGAACACTAGCTTGACCACCGGGGTCATCGGTGCGCGTTCCTGCATCTTGAGCCCAGAATCGGCCAGGAGTTCCCCAAATTCATCGGGCGCTCCTGCTGCAGCGAGCGAGAAGTCGTAGGCCCGGGCTATCGCCTCGTAGAGCGCCTCGCGGGTGCGGTCTTCATTGCCGCGCGCGGCAACGGCCATCTCGCGGGCTGCGGCTAGCCAGTCGCCCAGCTCCATATCGGCCGGATCGATTTCGGGCATGGCGATCGCGTGGATGGGGTTCGCCTCGCCAAGGGTATCGAGGGGTTCTTCGAACGAGTCCGGGTATGCGGCCTGCCCAAACGGCTCGGTGGCCTCGAAGTCGTCTTCGAACGGCGCGGTCGGATCCTCCGGCAGCTCGACCGTGGCTTTCGAGGTCTGGATCGGCATGCGGAGCAGTGACCCGAACGCCGGTCCGCACACGGGCTCATCATCCTCGTCGTCGTCCAAGCCGAACGACGGAACAGGGATGTCGTCTCGATCTCTATCTCCGTCCCCGTCCGGATCGTCAGCGGCGCGCGCTTCGGGCAGGTCGAGATCGGTGAATTCGTCCGGGCCCCCATAGCCCGTCTTGGAGCCGTCTTCCGCCGCGAAATCCGCGAGATCGTTCGCAGGCTCGGCTCCGGGACCGTCGGCCCACTCGGTGAGCGGGGCGTCGACATCGATCGCGGCCGCCTTTGATTCGAGTGCTTGGTCGATCTCGAGCAGGAGCTCGTCCGAAGCCGCGGCGTCGGCCAGCTCCTTCCAATTGATGACGCCATAGATGAAGTCGATCGTGTCGTCGTCGCTCGAGAACGGCAACAGGATACCGCGATAGGCGATCGTCGTGCCGCGCTGGTTCACGAACTCGGCTTCGAAGCCGATCGGGGCCTGGTTTGCCAGGATCTGCATGTAGTGATCGGTAATGCGCGAGAGCAGCGAGCGGCTCGGCACGTCGGAGAGTGTCGACAGTTCCTCCTCACCGATGTCGCATTCGCGCGCGAGCTTGTCGCCAAGATAGGAGATGCCGGGGTTTTCGATCCCGCTGCTGAAGTCCAGCAGCACGCTGTAGGGGCCGAAATCGGGAAGCTGCTCGGGTTCGAGGTCCTCGATCGCCGGAAAGTTGCGGTCTTCCAGCAGGCTCGCCCAATGGTTGTAGGCGCGCACTTGCATGCGCCGTTCGTCCTGGCCGATCGCGGCGGGCGGCGTCAGATGGGCGGAAACCTCGTCGGCCGGCTCGTAGCCGTCGTTCTCGGCGAGCGCCCCGTAATTGCCGCGCATGCTGTCCATAGGGAAAAGCCCCTTCCACTTCACGTCAGCGTGCCTTGTGGCGCGACATAGTTAATTAGCCGTAAAATCGCGCAGAACTGACGGCACAACGTTGACCGCGCGTGATCGGTTTCCCTGAAGGCGGGGCTATACCGTCGTGACGTCAGCCGTGGCCCTGGCCCCATGCGGCGCAATCCGGATCAAGCCCGACGAGCTGCCGGCGCAGCGCGGTGCGCGCGAGACGCTCGACTTCGACCTTGCGGCGCGCGGCGGCGAGCGGACGACTGGGCGAGGGACGAAGGATCTCGGCGTCGTATGCATCTGCGACGATGATGCCGCAACAGTCGGGCCTAAAGTCGGCACCTTCCAGGCAGGCCCGGTCGAGCTCAGGCGGCAGACCCCAGTAGAACCGATCGCAGAAATCGAGATAGTCCGGCCACTTGCCGTCACCGAGGAGGTCCGAGCGCGCGGTCTTGATCTCCACGATCACGACATGGCCCTTGGCGTCGATCCCCATGAGGTCGGCGCGTCGCCCGTTGCGGAGAGGCATTTCGGCGAGCGCCCAGATATCGTTGCGGGCAAACAGACGGCAGATTCCCCGCGCGACGGCAGCGGCGCGGCTCTCCGCGTTCCAGGGCCTGGGGGCGAGGGCAAGCGAGTCGGCCATCGCACCGTGTTGGAACATAGGTGGAACGCGGTCAAGCGCCGAAGGGCAGCCTCGGAAGGCTGTCAGGCGAGTCGGCGAGGTCCGTGGTGCCCGCCGGGCGGCAGCAGCGACAGGATCGCGCAGCGCGCCGCGGTGAATTCGCGCCACAACGCCATCGCGGCCGGTCGCGGGTCGGCGCCGCGTGCGTTGACCGCGAGCAGCGCGGCGATCCCGGGCTCCATTATCGCGGCGAGATCGGCTATCCCGCGCTCGGCGTGCTCGCGCCGCCAGGTCTCGGCGTCGCGAATCAGCGCGGGGAAATTGCGCACCTCGGGCGTAGGCCGATCGGCGTCGATCCCCGCAAGCTGCGCCACCACGTTCCCGGCATCGGCCAGAGCCGCCCAGCGCATGCCAGTCGCGCTCGCACCTTGTGGGGCGATAGTGGCGCGCGAGGCGGCAACGAAGCTCGGTGGAACGGCGTTCATTGCCCTCGCGGTACCGCGCGGCTGCTTGCGAATTGGTTACTGCGAGCAGGGAGTCGAGGCTCATTCCTCCGGAAGCGGGCCGAACGGGTCTTCGAGTTCCTCGTCGAGCCCGAGATCGATGTTGGCGCCACCTTCGCCCGAGGTCAGGCGGTTATTCTCCTCGCAGACGTACTCGCGAATTTCCCAGCCGGGTTCCTTGCGGAACGCGAACTGCTGGACGTAGGGCTCGGTGAGGACGTCCGGATCGGTGATCGTGGTCTCGAACCGCAGCACGTCAGGCTTGTCGAGCCAGATTCGCTCGACGATCTTCATGTTCGGCCCGTGCGGGATACCCGCGCCGATATCGCTTGCCAGGTCGCTGAAGCCGACCGTCTCGACGTACAGCGTGTCGCCGTCCCAGCGCCCGACCGATGTGCCGTTGAAAAGCAGATCCGGATCCTCGGGCAGCGCCCGCCCGTCGGTGTAGATGCGTCGTGCCTGGCTGTAGGTTTCCGCGAAGATCGTCACCCGATTCGGCGTGAACAGCACCTCGATCGGGTAGGGCTGGCGCATGATTCCGGGCATGCCCGGCGGAATGCAGTTGGCCTGGGCTTCCTGCGAGACGCCTTCGGCCGCCTGCTTGGCGCGGAACGCGTCGAGCCGGGACTGCGCGGCCGGGGTGAGCTTGGGCTGCGCGGGCGGCCCGCCGGCCCCGAACAGCAGCGACCAGTCAGGCGCCCAGACCCCGCTCCAGTCGGGCAGCTGCTCGAGCTCGGCGTACCCGTCGGCGCGTGGAATCGCGCTATCCTGCGCCGGCGCTGCGGTCGCCATCGCCAGCATCGCTCCGCCCGCCAACGCGCGCGTCAGGCTCACCCATCCCTGCATCCGACCCTCCCGTGAAATTCTCTCCGATGAAAGATTGCGGTGCGTCAATGCAACGAGTCAAGCGGTGGGTTGATTCTGTCCGGGCTTTGCTGGCAAAGATGCAGCAAGGGCTCGCGGCGCCAGCTGACGGGCCGAGGAGAGGACCATGCTGAGCAAGATTACCCGCCGCTTCGCGCTGGCTGCAGCCTTGGGCACTGCGGCCGTCGCCATTCCGGCTATTGCGCACCATTCGACCGCGATGTTCGAGTGGGGAACGTCGACCGAAATGAAGAACGTCACCGTGGAACGGTGGATGTGGACCAATCCGCACACGTTCCTCTACGTTAAGGACGAGGCCGGCAACCGCTGGGCGCTCGAGGGCATGAGCCCCAATCACCTGTCGCGCGCCGGATGGTCGAAGCGCTCGCTGGCACCCGGCGAGAAGGTCGACCTGACCTACTATAAGCTGCGCGACGGTCGCCGCGGCGGCTTCAACGTGACGGTAACGCGCGCGGACGGCAGCAAGCTGAGCCAGCTTCCAGTCCGCGAATAGGCGCCTAGCGGCGAAGCGGGCGGAGGCATGGTACGGAACCCACCGGGCCGATGCCGGGCCCCCTTCCGAGCCCGTCGCGGCGGCTCCAGCAACCGGTTGACATCGCCCGGCCCATCCCCCTAAAGGCCGCGCCCTACCCCGTGCCCAGATGGCGGAATTGGTAGACGCACCGTCTTCAGGTGGCGGCGCTCGAAAGGGCGTGGAGGTTCGAGTCCTCTTCTGGGCACCATTTGTTCTTCCGAGAGCTTCCGGAAAACGTGGACAAAATGGCGGATTTCTGCCATTTATGGGCCATCACTGGTCCGGATTTGTCTGCACGTTTCCGCACGCATCCGGGGCAAGCTGGGGGCAAATCGAGCCCCTTGCCCCCGGCCGGAAATCGGCCTTGCCCCCACCCTTGCGAATCCCGGCAGACGGCCCGGCCTGCGGATGGAGACTGCCATGCCGTTGTCCGATACTGCGCTGCGGGCGCTCAAGCCGATGGAGCGGCGCTACAAGAAGGCCGACCAGCGCGGCCTCTACATCGAGGTCGAGCCGAACGGCTCGAAACTGTGGCGCTACAAATACCGCTTCGAGGGCTTGGAGAAGCGCATCGCGCTAGGGCGCTATCCGGACGTTTCGCTGTCCCAGGCCCGGCGAAAGCAGGAGGATGCGCGGCGACTGCTGGAGGACGGCAAGGACCCAGCGCTCGAACGGCGCCGGGAGCGCCTGGTCGCCTCGATCAATGCCGAGAACACCTTTGGCGGGATCGCGCGCGAATACATCCAGCACAAGATGATCGGCGAGCAACGGGCGGAGGTCACCGTCGCGAAGGCGCGCTGGCTGCTGGAGCAGCTCAATCCTCTGGCGAACATGCCCGTCGCGGAGATTCGCGCCGCCGAAGTGCTGGGCGCGCTGCGTCGTATTGAAGCAAAGGGCAAATACGAGACCGCGCGCCGGTGCCGCTCCTTCGCGAGCCGGGTGTTCCGCTATGCTGTCGCCACCTGCCGCGCCGAGCACGACCCGTCGGCGGTCCTCCGCGGGGCGCTCATCACGCCAAAAGTCACGCACCACTCGGCCCTGACCGATCCCAAGGCGATCGGCGAGCTGCTCCGGGCAATCGACGAGTATCCCGGCTCGATGATCACGCGCATCGCGATGCAGATCATGCCGCACGTCATGTGCCGGCCGGGCGAATTGCGGCAGGCGGAATGGCGCGAGTTCGATTTCGATGCCGCGATCTGGACGATCCCGCCTGGACGGATGAAGATGCGCCAGCCGCATGCGGTTCCGCTGTCCAAGCAGGTGCTCGGCTATCTCGATCAGCTCCACGCACTCACCGGGCCGAGCGGCTTCGTGTTCCCGGCCTTCCACACCTTCAAGCGGCCCATGAGCGAGAACACGATCAATCAGGCCTTCCGCCGGATGGGTTACACGTCCGACGAGATGACCGCGCACGGATGGCGCACGACCGCCTCCACGCTACTCAACGAATCCGGCAAGTGGAACCCCGATGCCATCGAACGTTCCCTCGCCCACGCCGACCCCAACGCTGTGCGCGGGACCTACAATCGGGGACGCTATTGGGCGGAGCGTGTCGAGATGCACCAGTGGTGGAGCGACTACC
Organism: Pseudomonadota bacterium; assembly: GCA_023433305.1. Lineage (GTDB taxonomy): Bacteria > Pseudomonadota > Alphaproteobacteria > Sphingomonadales > Sphingomonadaceae > Croceibacterium_A. Next base: position 16,186 of record JAEZCZ010000138.1, read on the forward strand.
TCGATCAGCTCCGCAAGGGCGCCTATATCCTGCGGCCGGAGTTCGGGCGAGGCGGCGGCCCATATTCGAATTCGGGTCAGTTCAAGTCAGGGCGCGCGAGGGATGGGGCTGCGATAAAGAAGCGCATCAGGTTTCTCCAATGTCGCTAACGAGAAAGTAATCGGCGGGGCAGGTTTGCGGCGCGCGCACACCCAATCTGGCGAGCAACGTCGCAGGCGCGGCACCCCCGGCGAGCGAAACCCTTTGACCGTGGCTCAGTTCGACGGTCCGCCGTGCGAAGGGCACCCGAAGCCGAGCACTGTCGGCAGTCAGTTGGGTGCCGGCCGGCCAGACCGGTGTCACATATCCTCCTCCCGGAACAGCCACGACAGTGCAGCCGTGGATGGTCTCCAGTTGGCCGGCCAGTCTGGCGGTCAGCACGACCTCCTCTGAATTCGCCACTGCGGATCCGGAATGATTGACGACCACACTGTCCGGTGAGAAGTTGGCTGACGCGACCGGAAGCGTAGCGCACGCCGACAGCGCTGTGACAGCAAGGGTAGACAGGGCCGTAAGATGGGATTTCACGGTCTGTTCGGTCCATTTGACACCGTGCCTGACAACAAGGGCCGGTTCTCGCTAAGCAATGGCGCGCAACAATATGCCGGCACACAGTGGCTGGTTCCCAACAACATTTAGAATGCGGCCAGCTGTGCGAGAGTTGGCACCAATGGGGTTCAGCTTCATCGATAAGGCGCCGATCTTGCTCTTTAATCAATGTCCCAGACGCCCCGGACCAGACGCCATGCATGAGACATTAATTGCAACGCGACCCCGGCGTCGTGCGAAAGAGCCTTTGCTAGCCGACTTAAGCCCAGACAAGTGAACCTAGAAGGGAGTGACGTGTCGATTTGACCGTCGAACAGAACGGCGGGTTCATCCGGGGTTAGTAGCATCAGTGGATGCACTCAATGCGGCGCGGAACTCGGAAACCTTCTGGTTCTGCGAGATTTTGCCGTAGGTTTCACAATTAGGCCGCCGGATTCCAGATCATGAAGCCTCATTTGACCCGCCATTTCAGAACAGGAATTGCATACGTACTTCTGATCAGCTGGCCAGACGCCGCAGTCTACGCGCAAGAAGCACCGGCGCCGCAGCCTTACTCCGACGAACTCCTCCAAAAGGGCAAGGGGTCAGATCCAGCAAGAGCCTATGCGAGCGATATGGGAGTTTCGGTTAGCGAGGCCAGGGACCGGCTAGCGCTTCAGCAGGCCGCGGCAGGCTATGCCGAGGCGCTGATCGCCACCAACCCGGCTGGTTTCGTTGATCTGCAAATCCGCCACTCACCGGCATTCAAGGTGCATGTTTATTACAACAAGGACATTGATCGTAACGCCCTGACGAGCAGTGCACCAGTCGAGCTGCGCCGATTCTTGGTGTTTAGGCCGGTGCGGGCGGAGCGCGCGACGATCAGTGCGCAACTCGGCACTATCTCCACCGTCTTTCGCAACGCGAAGCTGCCGTTTGGCGTCGAGTTTGATCTCGAGGCTGATCGGTATCGTATCACAATTCCCGAAGGTGCACGCGAAGAGAATTACCGTCAGTTGTTACCTCCCGGTCTAGAGACGCAGGTCGAATTTGTGATCGGCGGCGTGTCTGAGGACGCTGCGGCTATTTATGGCGGTTGGTGGTGGAACAATAGCGGCGGACGCTGCACGACCGGGTGGCCTGTACGCGACAGCTCCGCGCGGGAGGCGATACTCACCGCCGGTCATTGCCTGCCACCAGCAATCATGGAGTTCAGCGACTGGTGGTCAGGCGGGCCCGTGCTAAGTACGGTCTACAGTTCGGACAACCGCATCGTCAGCGGGCAATCGGTCGACTACGCGTTTTTCGCACTAGGCACGCACACTACGGCGCGCGTGATCAATATCCAGAATGACCCGAACTTCGTCAATCCCGACGGGACTAGAAACTACATTCAAGGAATCACATCCGCTTATTACGAGATTGCATCACCTGCGCTCGTAACCGCGGGGTCGTATGTCTGCAAGCAAGGGAAGACGACGCTACTTACTTGCGGCGTGATCGTCAGCACGAGCTATTCGGATTCCAACGTCTCGAACGTTGTCAAGGTTTCGAGTTCAGCCCAAGGCAATATTGCCTCATCCGGCGACAGCGGCGGGCCGGTTTTTTCTTGGACGAACAGCAATTCGCAGGTGATACCACTGGGCATCGTTAAGAGCACTTACATGCCCGGCGGTGTTGCGTGCAAGAATACTTCGACTTCGCCAGCGAACAACACAACGTGCTTCTACACATTTTTACCGCTGCGAACGATCCGCGGATATAGACCGTTCACGGTCAATACCGTCAACGGGTTCCTTGCGCCGTGACACGTCGGGCACTGGCGAGCGCTGCGGCGTGTCTGGTACTTGGCGCGTGCGCGGCCGAACCGGTTCGCACGGCCGAAGGTTTGCTGGTGTCCGAGGCCGACCGCGCGGAGACGACCGATGCGATCGAGCTATTTGGACAGTTGAGGCAGCAGGGGCCATGCCTGATCCTGGCGCGTCCGGGCGCCGGCGTTTTTCAGCCTGTGTTCCGCAAAGGTGCAACACGCGCGCAACTCGAGAAACAGGTTGGCACGCTGGATCGACCGCGCGAAGTCGTCGTGCATGGTTTTGACGATCGTACTCCGGCGCAGCAAGGCCTTGGGACAGCCACGGCTACCAGAGAATGCCCGGGAAGGCCCTTCTACTTCGAGCGCATGTTGCCGCGCGATGCTGCGCCTCGCCCCCCTGCGCCGCAGCGATAGGGATTACTACAGTCAGGCCTCATTGCGGGCCAAGAAGATGACGGTGGCGGCGACGCGACGACCCAGAAGTTGTGGGCACATTGGTTGGTCGTGGCGGGTGTGGATGCGTTGCCAGTCCTTTTGCTTGCAGGTTGAAACCGCCAATGGAAACGAGCGTTGCAGGCCAATGCGCCTTTCGCCACTGGCCGGACTAGCCGTGCTCGCCGCCTGCTCCAACGGTCCAGAGCAGAATCCCACCGGGGATCATCGCGCGGGGACGGATGATCGGGCTCTACTTGATCGGACGGCGCCGGGCGGGCAGGGCGATCTGGCGAAGGAGCGCGGGGGAACCGAAGGTCCACTCGAACCGCAAAATCCGGAAGCGGCTCGGCGGGTGTTGCTGCGTTACTTCACCCTGATTGAGGCGGGTCGGTACGACGATGCTGCCGCCCTCTGGTGGGACGGCGGACGCGCCGCGGATTTTGCTGCCCAGCTTCGCCGGTTCGGTGATTTTCGGCCGAGCATCGCAGCGCCCGGCCCGGTCGGCGTCGCCGCCGGCTCGACCTATGTCGACATCTCGCTGCAACTCCTCAGAGACTCCCCTTCCGGGGTCGAGTCCCTCTCGGACGGAAACGCTGTTCTGCGTCGCGCGGGCGAAATCCCCGGCTCGACCGCCGAGCAGCGTCAATGGCACATTGACCGCATTGCGCTGCAACCTCCGCCCGTTCCAGGGACTCTCTAATGTCCGCAAGCCAGTCGCATCTCATCCTCCGATAACGAGCATGGCTAGGAGCCACGGGGCTGGTAGCGGTCGCTGGAGCGAGATCGACGTCACGCGGCCGCCTTACGACCACCTCTTCGCCCAGAGTGAATCGTCGGGTTGGCGTGACCACGACAACAGGAGTGCGCGCGTCGACAGCTGGGATATCGGCGATGGCTATTTGGTCCCCAATTGCGAACAAACTGGGAAAATCGGGCGCTTGGACATCAACGAAATCTGCGCGACGTAACGTGCTCGAATGCCGCTGACGGCGCTCAATCCCGCAGCAATCCGCCAAAAATCGCTCGGTTCATTCGGACACGTTTGCCGGCACCACAACGCAGTCAGAAACCGGGTTGACCCGGCACACCCTACGCGACGGGTCGCTGGAACAAATCGTTGAATTTACGTGAGAAAATGCCGATTTTTCGAGTGGCAGCTTCTCAATCGAATTCAAATCGGGCTCTGTCTTCATATCACTTTTGATTAAATGATTGATATTACGCCACCTTTCTCCCGTGCCCCCCAATCAAATTTGACTGACGTTTGCCGAATCAGCGGGTCGGCCGTATCTGTTCGGAGGCCGAGATCGCCACTCGGGAATCGAACCACTTTTCCGATTTGGTGCCGGGGCAAGGGCATGGGGCAAATCGTAAACCACATCCTGGTTCGGCAATAATTTCAATGCGGTACAGGGCCGTTGGTAGTCCTCTTCTGGCACCACATTTCCAAGGGCGCTGACCTTCATAAACCTCGCTCTCGACGGCGAGTCAGACGTACGTGATGTGAAGCCGCGTAAGATGGCGCGCCCGGCATGAGGAGCATTAAGTAGTCGATGGCGACACACTTGCATGCCTGAGCGGTACGCCCTTCATGGTCGGGCCACTGCCCACCTTCTGCCACCCTTCGGTCAGGTCGAGCCCAGTGGGTTGTTGATACAGGCGCAAGCCGAACTCGGGGAGGATAGCGATCAGATGATCGAAGATGTCCGCTTGTATCCCTTCATAGGTCGCCCAAGCCGTGCTTGCAGTGAAGGCGTAAATCTCTAGCGGGAGCCCTGCTTCTGTTGGCTCGAGCTGGCGAACTAGCAGGAACATCTCCTTCGAGATGGCGTCATGCGCTTGGAGATAGGCGGAGATGTACGCGCGGAACGTCCCAATGTTCGTTATCCGACGCGCATTCACCGCGTCGTGGTTGCGATTGGATCTTGCCGCGTTCCATTCTGACAGTTCCGCTTCCTTGGCGGTCAGGTAGTCTGCAAGCAGCGAAAACCGCCGAAGCCGTTCCACTTCATGAGGATCGAGAAACCGGACGCTGTTCTGGTCGATCCTGAGAGAGCGCTTGATGCGCCGCCCGCCGGACTCAAACATGGCGCGCCAGTTGCGGAACGGCTCGCTGATCAACCGATGGGTCGGGATTGTCGTGACGGTCTTGTCCCAGTTCTGAACCTTGACGGTGTGGAGCGCTATGTCGATCACGTCGCCATCCGCCTGGAGGTCCGGCATTTCGATCCAATCGCCGATCCGTAACATGTCGTTCGAGGTAAGCTGAACCGAGGCGACGAGCGACAAGATCGTGTCCTTGAACACCAACATCAGCACCGCCGCCATTGCTCCGAGCCCTGACAAAAGGAGCAGAGGCGATCGGTCGACGAGCACCGCGACGATCAGGATAGCTGCCGTGCAATAGACGACGATCTTCCCCACCTGCAGGTAACCCTTGATCGGGCGGCTGCCCGCCTCCGGACGGCGCGAGTACAGCAGGTTCACCCAGTCGAGAGCCGCGCCGATCGCCAAGGCCACGGTCAAGATCATGAAACCCGCCGTGATGTTTCGCGTCAGCATCGCAATCCAAGGTGGTACGAATGGCACTGCGCCGATGCCGGTCTGCACGAGCATGGCAGGGACCAGGTTCGATAGGTGCTTGATCGCACGGAGGAAGGCGTCGCGCTCCAGCCCCATCGAGGCGAGAGTGAGGACGCGGCCAAGTATCTTCAGCAGGACTTCCTTGGCGATCCAGTACCCGATTGCCGCAGTAACGATCAGGATGGTCAGCCCCACGAGCGCCTGCCACCGCGGATCGACGATCCCGGCCAGTTGAATCAGCGTATCGATGATAGTCTCCTGTCTAGCGGCCGGTGGCGGTCAGTTTGCGGTCGCGGTTGATCAATTCTGGGCGAGCTTGGCCGGCGGTTGGTCGCCAGGCAGTTGCGTCCCCCGCAGCGACTTGCCGGCCGTCTCGGGCGTCCTGCTGAGCGCGATCGCTCCGACAATGCACGCCGCCATCATCACATAAGCAGGCATCAGTTCGTCGCCTGTCCGTCCGATGAGCCAGCTATTGAACGCCGGCGCGGTCCCGCCGAAGAGCGACGTGGCCACATTGTAGGAAATAGCAAAGCCCGCGAAGCGGACATGTGTGGGGAACATCGCAGGGAATGTCGCGGAGATGGTAGCGAGTTGGGGCACATATAGCAGCCCGAGCAGGGCAAATCCGATGACGGCGCCCGTGAAGCTCGTGGCCATGAGCAGGTAGAGCGGCACGACGCCCACGAACAGCCCGACGAGCGAGAACCACCACATCGGTTTGCGACCGATCCGGTCCGACAAGGCGCCGGCGAACGGAACGAAAATCATCATGAACAACATGCCGATGATCGGCACGACCAGCGCGTCGTCCGGCGTTAGGCCCAGCCGCCGCTGGAGATAAGTCGGCATGTAGCTGAGCAGGGTGTAGTTCACGACGTTGAGCGCAACCACCAGGCCTCCCATCGTGATGAGTGGTCGCCAGTAGCGAGTGAGAAGGTGACGCAATTCGGTCGAGGCGGCCGGCTCCTTTTCGTGATGCGCCTCGATCTCTCGAAAGATCGGCGTGTCCTCCATCCGCGAGCGCAGATACATCCCGACGAGGCCCATCGGGCCGGCCACGAAGAAGGGAACCCGCCAGGCCCACTCGTACATCGCCTCTTCCCCGAGCCACAGCGAGAAGCCCAGCATCAGCAACGCCCCGAATGAGAACCCAGCCAGCGTCCCGAACTCCAGGAAACTTCCGTAGAATCCGCGCCGGTCGTCGGGCGAGTATTCGGCCATGAAGGTGGCGGCCCCGCCGTATTCGCCGCCGGTGGAGAAGCCCTGGATCATGCGCAACACGACGAGCAGCGCGGGCGCCCAAAGGCCGATGCTCTCGTAGGAAGGGATCAGGCCCACCGCGACGGTCGCGGCCGACATCAGCAGAATGGTGAAAGCGAGGATCGTCTTGCGGCCGTACCGATCACCGAGCGGCCCCCAGAACAGCCCGCCCAGCGGCCGCACGAGGAAGGAGATCGCGAAGGTCGCGAGAGCGAACAATGTCGCTTCGGCGGCTTCCCCGGGAAAGATGGCCGCGGAAATGTAGACGACGCCATAGGCGTAGATGCCGTAGTCGAACCATTCGGTAGCATTGCCCAGTGCGGAAGCCGCGATTGCGCGGCGGAGCACGGGCGCGGGCGTTTCCTCGGGATGACCGATCGGAATATCGGCGCCGATCGGTTGCGGCGCATGGTCTTCGGTCATGATGCCTCCTGTTGCGCTTCCGGCGCGAGCGGATCCAGCGTCGCCGACACCGGAGTTGTCCGCGGCAGGATTTGATAATTCTGCTGCTTTTCAGCGGGCACCGGCAGCGTCTTTGCCTGGCGCCAAAGGCCGAACAGTAGCGCTACGCCGGCCCCTGCGGCGATGAACACGAACAGCCCCGCGACCCCCAGTGCGGTCATAAAGCTCGCCGCCAGGAGAGGTCCGGCAGCCGCCCCAGCCGAGTAGGCGAGGACGAGGCCGCCGCTCGCCGCGACCCGCTGCTCGGGGTCCAGGTGGTCGTTCGCATGCGCCACGCAAAGCGGATAAAGCGCGAAGCTGAGACCGCCGAACAGGGCGCCAAACACCAGCAGGGGAAGGCCTGGTTCACCGATCAGCGCGATGACAACGCCGGCTGCCAGGGTACCAGCGAACGCGGCAACGATAACGCGGCGACGGTCGAACCGATCGGAGAGTAACCCGAGCGGCCATTGCAGCGCTACACCGCCAAAGATCACCGTGCTCATGAAAATCGCCACGTCGGAGAGCTCCATGCCGAGCCGGCGCGCATAGAGCGCCCCGAGCGCATAGAAGGCTCCAAGCATAAGACCCGTCACCGTGGCCCCCACGATGCCTAGCGGCGAAATGCCGTAAAGCGTTCTGATCGGCAAAGGGCTGGCCTCGACCGGCGGGGGCGCGGCGATGCGGGTGAGCGCTACGGGGATCGCGGACAGGGAAACCAGGATCGAGGCGACCAGGAAAGGCAGCGACGGCTTCGCATCACTGACATTGAGAAGGAACTGTCCGAGCGCTTGGCCGACGTAGAGCGCGATCATGTAGCCTGCCAGGACGGTGCCGCGCGTATCGGTTTCGGCACGTTCGTTCAGCCAACTCTCCAGACAGACATAGACGGCGGCGACGCAGCAACCGTCGATGAGACGCAGTAGCCCCCAGAACACGGGATCGCGATGAATCGCGTAACTCAGGGTGCTGGCCGAAAAGAGCGAGACGAAGGCTGCAAAGGTTCGGATATGGCCGACCCGGGCGACAAGTTTCCCCGCGTTGAGCGAGCCCGCGACAAGCCCGACGAAATACGCAGTGCCCACCACGCCCACGATCAAGGCGCTGCTGCCCGCGCGTTCCAGTCGAACGGCGATAAGGCTGGCCATGAAGCCCCCGCCGGCCATCAGCATGAAAATGGCAAGCAAGAGGCTGCGGACAGGCTTTATGGCACTCAGCACTATACCATTAGCCTGCATCCCGCCGAAAGTTCCGCGCGCTACGCGGCCGCGCGATCGTCGGCGGGCGAGTCCGCCTCTTCCACAAGTGCCGAATGCAACGCTCGCACCGCGGCGTCGAAATCTTCCCGCGCCACGATGAACTGGACGTCCACGTTCCGGATCTGGTGCTGCATGGCGATCATCGGGACGCCCGCGTCGTCGAGCGCCTGCAAGGCGCGGGGAACGAGGCCCCGCTCGGAGATGTCGCTGCCGATAGCTGCCACCATCGAAACCGGCTGGGCCGAAACCGCCGCGCCGGGGAATGCCTGTTCGAGATCGGCGACGAGAGCAGCGATGGCCGAAGGCGGACCGGTCAGGTAGTGTGTAATCGTATTGGCGTTGGAGGACTTGCTCACGATCCACGCGCCGTGGCGTGCGAGCGCTTCCAGGATGCCGCTATCGTAGCCCTTCTCGCCGACCATATCCTGTTCGAAGAATTGCAGGGCGTGGAGGTCGCGAACGCCGGTGACGATTTCGACACGCGGTCGGTCCGAGACGTAATCGCCACAGATCAGCGTGCCTTCATCCTCTCGGTCGAAGGTATTACGTACGCTCAAGGGGATTCTTGCCTGCCGCAAGCCTCTCCCGGCGCGCGGATGGATCGCCTCCATGCCCAGATTGGCCAACTGGTCGGCTACGTCGTAGTTGGTGCGCCCGATCTTGCGTGCGCGCGCGCCTACGAGCTTCGGATCGGCGCTCGAAAGGTGAAACTCCTTGTGAATGATCGCCCGGCGGGCTCCGGTAAGGACGGCGATGCGCGAGAACGTCATCTCGGAGTATCCGCGCGCATAGCGACGCACCATTCCGCCTTCGCAGCCGGCGTAACCCGTCACGATCGGGAGTTCGGAGGCGAGATCTACCGAGTCCAGTGCATCGCGAATGCGCTCATCCAGACTCATCTTGTCGTCCTCGCGCCACAGGGTCAGATCGATGAAGACGGCGTTGACCCCGCGATCGCGCAGCAACAACGCCGTCGAGTGAGCGCTGTGCGCCTCGCCGAACCCGGCGAGCATCTCGCGAACGGTGACGAGCTGATCCTTCAGGCTGAAGCGGCCGTGCGACCGCAAGCGGTCGAGATCGCACAGGCACGCGCGGAGTGAGGCAATGCGTTCTTCCACGAAGCAGTCGGCCTCTTCGCGGCTTTCGCGGCGAATGAACATCTCGGCATTGCGCTCGCGCATGGCCTCCTGCACGCGGTCGAGCGCGTCGCCCCAGCGGCCTTCATTGCGCACGAACTGCGCGTAAACGCCGCCCTGTCCCGTCTTCTTGTGCTCCAAGAGGAGGTCAGTCATCCCAGCGTAGGCCGAAACCACGAAGATGCGGCCATAGAGCTCGGCGCCGCTTCGTCCCCCGATCAAGACGTTGTCGAACACGGTCGAAGTGGCAGCCATCGACGTACCACCGATCTTCTCCACGCTGTGGTCGCCGATCATGCCGCAGCTCTCGAAAGCAGAGTATTGCTCGGCGTGATGGGCCGACACTTGCGGTCCGCGATAAAGGGTGGCCTTGGCTTGTCCGCGCCGAAAGGCTCCTGAAGGCGGTTCGACACCGCATTGAACACCAGGAAGGCGTTGGCGCGCGGAAACGGGGTGATGTTGCCGTTAGAGCCGTGCATCGTGTTGCAATCGAACAGGATCACCGTTCCCGGCTTGCCAGTCGGGGCGACGATCCCGTGCTTGTGCGCGAGGATGGCGAGGCTCAGCTCATCCGGAACGCCATATTCCTGCTTTTTGAGCGACATCCGATAGTGGTCTTCGGGCGTCTCCCCGACGCAGGTCACATATGTGCGGTGAGAGCCCGGAATGACCATCAGCGGCCCGTTGTTGGGGGTGTTTTCCGCTAGCAGGATCGACATCGACAAAGCGCGCATCCGCGGCATGCCGTCCTCAACATGCCAGGTCTCGAAATCCGAATGCCAGTAGAACTCCTTGCCCTTGAAGCCGGGTTTGTAGTTCAGCCGCGACTGGTGGATGTAGACGTCGTCGCCGAGCAGAAACGAGGCCAGCCCGGCGAGCCTTTTGTCGGCGGCCAGCCTTGCCATCAGCGCGCTCTGCTCGTGAATCGCGAAGATGGAGCGGACCTCGTCGCTTCCACGCTCGGTGATGATCGTGTCGCTGTCGAGCGATGAGGGATCGGCGAGCAGGCTTCGGGTCTCGTCCTGCAGCGCATCGAGCTCGGCGGAGTCAAATATGTTCTCAAGCACCAGGTAGCCCTCCCGATCGAAACTTTCGAGTTGCCTCTGGTCGAGCGGCGCGTCCTCGCGCCATGCGCCGTAAACGACAGGGTCTTGACGCGGCAGGAGTTCGGGCTGCGGGGCGCAGCGGGAGGGATAGATGTCGTGCATGGGACTCTCTTGTCGGGTCAGTCGGCGGGTTCGGGTTCGCGAGCCTTTTCCGGAGCCGGGTAGGCGCCGTTCTCGTCATGAACCTCGCGTCCGCTGACGGGGGGATTGAACACACAGGCCGTCAGGATGTCGGTCTCGGGCCGGACGATGTGCTTGTCGTTCTCATTGAGCGCATAAAGAACGCCGGGCCTCAGTTCGTGGGTTTCGCCGGTCGCGAGGTCCTCGATCGTACCGGTGCCCTTCAGCACCATCACGGCCTCGAGATGATGCTTGTAATGCATCCTGAGTTCGCTTCCGGCGCGCAGGGTGGTGAGATGGAACGAGAAGCCCATTCCGTCCTCGTCGAGCAGCAGTCGGGCACTTTCCCAGCCTTCCGACTTCACGTTGCGATCGCTTGCCCTGATTTCCTTGAGCTTGCGGATGATCATGGTGTTTTCTCCTGGTTCAGGCGGCCACGCCGAGCGGCGGCGCCAATTCGTTGCGGATGGCGGCCTCGAGGATGTCGAGACCGGCGTTGAGCAGCGCATCGTCGATGACGAGAGGGGCGAGCACCTTGACGATTTCGTCGTGCGCGCCGCTGGTTTCGATGATGAGACCTTCCGCGAAGCACGCCGCGGTGATCGCCGCCGCTGTTTCGCCCGAGCCGACATCGATGCCGCGCATCATGCCCCGCCCGCGGGTGGAGAGTCCGTGGCTTTTCGCGATGCGAGCGAGGCGCGCGCCCAACAGGTTGCCGCGGCGAGCGATATCGCTCCTGAATTCATCGCTTACCCAGAAATGGCGCAGCGCCGCGGTCGCTGTAACGAAGGCGTGATTGTTGCCTCGGAACGTGCCGTTATGTTCGCCGGGCGACCACACGTCGAGCTCCGGCCGGAACAGCGTGAGCGCGAAGGGCAGCCCCATGCCCGAGAGCGACTTCGCCAGCGTGACGATGTCGGGGGTGAAGCCCATTCCCTCGAAGCTGAAGAAGCCGCCGGTGCGGCCGCAGCCCGCCTGGATGTCGTCGACGATCAGCAAGGCGCCGTGCTTCTTGGCAATCGCCGCGATAGAGCGCAGCCATTGGGGAGAGGCAGCATTGAGGCCGCCTTCCCCCTGAACCGTTTCGACGAGAATCGCTGCCGGAGCGTCGAGCCCGCTCGACGGGTCGGACAGCCGTTGGTCGAGCAATGCCGCCGTGTCGACGTCGGGGCCGTAGTAACCGTCGAACGGCTCGTGCGCGACGTGTGAGAGCGGCACCCCCGCGCCGCCGCGCTTGCCGGCATTGCCAGTGCAGGCCAGCGCGCCGAGGGTCATGCCGTGGAAGCCATTGGTGAAGGCGACGATCATCTCCCGCCCCGTCACCTTGCGCGCGAGCTTGATGGCCGCTTCCACGGCGTTGGTGCCCGTAGGTCCGGTGAACATGGCCCGGTAGTCCAGGCCACGCGGTCGAAGGATCACGTCCTCGAGCGCCTCGAGGAACTCCTCCTTGGCACGGGTGTGCAGGTCGAGGCCGTGGGCGATCCCGTCGTCGGCGATGTAATCGAGCAGCGCCTGCTTCAGGACCGGATGGTTATGGCCGTAGTTGAGCGATGAACAGCCGGAGAGGAAATCGAGATAGCGCCCCCCCTCGTCGTCATGCAGCCAGACGTCTTCGGCGCGATGGAACTGCCGCGGGATCGAGCGAGAATAGCTGCGCACGGCCGACTCGCGGCGCTCGTAAATGGCGGTCTCGGGCGCAGCCGCGCTCGGCTGGGGAGAAAGGGTCATGGGGATGGCTCCGTTTCTACTGGGGTGTTGCCGGAAGCGGCGCGATGCGCGCTTCCCATTCGGTTTCGTGAGCGCCGGCGAAATGCGCTTCGCGCTCGAAGCGCGGTGACTTGGTCAGGGTCGCGCCGTGGCGGCGCGCGAACGCCTCGAACAGCGCCCACGAGGCGCCGTTGTCCGCCGTAATAGTCGTGGTGAGGACCGATGCGCCTGCAGCGGCGGGCCGGGCGAGCAGCTCGTCGAGCATCCGCAGCGCAAGCCCTTCGCCGCGTGCTTCCGGTGCCACCGCAACTTGCCAGACGAAGAGGGCCTCAGGCGCGACGGGCGGGCGATAGGCCGAGATCCAGCCGGTCAACTCTCCTCCGCGCTCGGCCAGCACGCACGTCTCGCGGAAGTCGCTGCATTGCAGGAGGTTGCAATAGGCCGAATTGGTATCGAGCGGCGGCGAGGAATCGACGAGGCGGGTCACTCTGTGCGCGTCCGCCGCGTCCGGCTTACGGAATCGTGGAGCGGCCGAGGCATTTTCCGCTTGGTTGCGTAAGATCCCCTCCTTCACCGAACCCGGCGAACGTCGATTTAATTCTGAAATTGAAATAATCTATTCCCTGAATCGTCTTTCTGGCGTGATCGGATGAGCGCAGTATCTAAAGCTTCCCAGGGAGATTTCAACCGGCAGAGCCCATGCCCGGTGCGGAATTCCTTCCGAGAAGCCTTATATACCCTTCGAGTATCGAACAAGTTTTTTGCTGGCTTGGCGGAGAGGCTCCCGAGGGCTAGCCAAGGACGGTGGATCAAGATCTAACCATCGCCGCCCTGCGAGCCTTGCGGCGAATCTTGCGCGCGTCCGAAGTGGGCAACCGGCAGCTCGCCGCAGCGACGGGTCTCACTCCCTCGCAATTGCTCGTCCTGCAGGAGATCGGCGAGCGCGGCGACACGACGCCGACCGAGCTCTCGGCGGCGCTCCACTTTTCCCAAGCGACGATTACCAACATCGTCGACCGGCTCGAAGCCGGCGGGCTCGTCGGCCGCCAGCGCGGTGAACATGACAAACGCCGCGTCTACCTGACCGCCACCGAAGCCGGCGCAAACACCGTGCGGACCGCTCCCGACATGCTCCAGGCACGCTTCACCGAGAATTTCGCCTCGTTGGCAGAATGGGAACAGGCGATGATCCTGGCCGGGCTTGAACGCCTCGCCGACATTCTCGGAGTAGCCCTAAGCGACGCCGCCCCCTTGCTGGATTCAGGGGCGATCGACCGGGCACCTCAAAGTTAGCGAAATGCCGCAAGCAGCTGAGATTCGCGAAGGTTGAAACGCTGCAATCGGCTCATCGACGCGCTGCCGCTCGCCGGCTCGCCACTCAAAAGCTGACCAGCAATAATCCGGCAATTACCATTTGCTCGCACCTTCATCCTGTCGGGTGAAGGCGAAAACGGCGGATGTCTGTCTCTTTTGCGGAATGGCGCACCCGACAGGATTCGAACCTGTGACCTCTGCCTTCGGAGGGCAGCGCTCTATCCAGCTGAGCTACGGGTGCCCGAAACGGTGCCACGGGGCCGGCGGCGGTTAGCAATACGCGGGGGCTGCGCCAAGCGTTAATCAGGCCAGCCGCTTTCGAGAAAGCGCAGTGCGCAGCCGGCGAGGATGGCGGCGCCGCGCGGAAGAGCCGCCTCGTCGACTTCCATGCGGCTCGAGTGGATGCCGCTGCGGTTCGCCCAGTCGCTGCCTTCGGGGGCCACACCGAGGAAGGCCATCGCTCCGGGGACCTTTTCGAGCACGTAGGAGAAGTCCTCGGCTCCCATGATCGGAACGGGCATCCGTTCGAAGCTGCCGCCGGGTAGGGTTTGTGCGAGCTGTTCAAACAGGTCGATCGCGCGCGGATCGTTAATCGTGGGGGGGAAGCCCGGGGTGACGCTGACCTCGGCGGCGCACTCGTGCGCAGCGGCGATGCCTTCGGCGAGGCGGCGCAAGTCGGACTGGACGGCCTCGCGCCTCTCCGGAGAAAGCGAGCGGATCGTGCCGGTCAGCTTGGCCCGGTCGGGAATGATGTTGTGCGCGCTGCCGGCGTCGATCTGAGCGACCGTGACGACGAGGGCTTCCGTCGCCTCGTAGCGACGTGTCACCAGCGTCTGGATCGCCGTCACGATCTCGCAGGCGACGGGCACTGGGTCGCGCGCATAGTGCGGCATCGAAGCGTGTCCGCCCCGGCCTTCGATGACGATCTCGAGCTTGTCGGCCGCGGCCAGGAGCGCGCCCGGCCGGCTCGCCAGCACGCCGTGCTTGTAATTCGGCATCACGTGCAACGCGAAGGCCGCGTCGGGCAGCGGATCGAGCAGCCCGTCCTCGATCATGTGCCGCGCCCCGTGGAACCCTTCCTCGCCCGGCTGGAACATGAAGCGGACTTCGCCCGCGAGCGCGTCGCGTTGTTCGGCGAGGATCCGGGCGGCGCCCGCGAGCATGGCGGTGTGCGTGTCGTGCCCGCAAGCGTGCATGCGGCCCGGAATGGTAGAGGCGAAGTCGAGTCCCGTCTCCTCGGGCATCGGCAGTGCGTCCATGTCGCCGCGCAGCAGCACAGACGGGCCCTGGCGCGCGCCCTTGAGCGTCGCCACCGCCCCCGTGCACGAGGTTCCCTCGCGCCATTCGAGCGGCAAGGCCGCGAGGTCGGCGCGCACCTTGGCGAGCGTGAGCGGGGTCTCGAGACCGAGTTCGGGCTCGGCGTGAATCGCCCGGCGCAGGGCGACGATTTCGGGCGCGAGGTCTAGCGCTTTTTCGAGAAGACGATCGACCAGCATGGAGTGACCTTAGCGCGACGGCTGCCGTGGTTCCAGCGCCGCCCGGCGCGAGCGCCCTTGTCATGCCCCTTCGCCGCCTCCATCTAGCCCTCGGCCATGCGACGCGGGACGCGGCCATTGACCGTGCGCAATGCTAGTGTGGCCGGTCGGCGACACTGTTTGGATTTTCGCGAAGAACCGTAGTATCTTAGGGATGCGGGAGTTTAAGGCGCCGACCATGCATGGGACCGTCCATTTGTTCGACCGCTTGCCGCAGGTCACGCGGCCCGCCGTCGATCCGCCGAGCGGCGCCGCGGCCCCCGTGCGCCAAGTCCCGCTGATCGGCGTGATCCGCAACCCGCGCAGCCACCGCGATCCCGGCGAGCCGCTTGCGTGGAGCGGGCGGGCGACCTTGCTGGTCGAGACCCCGCGCCAGCGCGACGAGCTCCAGGGTATCCTCGCCCGCTTCGCGGACCGGCGGGTCGATTACATCGTCGTGTCAGGCGGCGACGGCACGGTGCGCGACGTGCTCACTTGCGGCGCGAGCTATTTCGGAGAATCCTGGCCGCCGCTGATCATCGTTCCCAACGGCAAGACCAACGCGCTCGCGATCGATCTCGGCCTGCCCGCGCGCTGGACGCTCGAGGACGCGCTCGACGCCGCCATGGCTGGGCGCATCGAGCAGCGCCGGCCGCTTGTCGTGGCGCAGCGCGACAATGCGGATGCGCGCGTGCAGGGTTTCGTGTTCGGCGCGGGAGCCTATTCGGCGGCGATCCAACTCGGCCAGCGCGCCCACGCCAAGGGTGCCTTCAACAACGTCGCGGTCGGCGTCACCGCCGTCTGGGCGCTGCTGCAGACGCTGTTCGGTTCGGTGGGCAACGTTTGGCGGCGCGGCACCGCCATGCGCCTGTGGGATCGCAACGGCCGCGAGCTCCCGCATAGCGGCTACGGCCGTCGCGACGAACGCCACCTCATCTTCGCCTCCACGCTAACCCGCTTCCCTGCCGGAATGCGCCCCTTCGGCCATTCGGAAACCAGCCTCCAGGCTGCGGTGATCGACAAGGCCCATCGCGGCCTCCTGTTGCGCTTGCCACTCATCTTTCGGGGGCTGGTCAGCCCGAAGATGCGTCGCTTCGGATACCAGGTCGCCGACGCCGAAGATCTCAAGATCGACATCGCCGACCGGTTCATCCTCGATGGCGAGGCTTTCCCCGCAGGCCGCTACCGGCTTTCGCTCGGTCCCAAGCTGCGCTTCGTCGTCCCGTGAGTACCACGCTCGCCGCGCGCGTGAGCGCGGCGCTCGACCGGCCGATTGACCCGGCGGTGCGCGCTTTCGCGGCCAAACTCGGCGAAGAGGCCGGTGCGGTAGCGGTACTGTTCTACGGTTCCAACTTGCGAACGGGCTCGCTCGAAGGCGTGCTCGATTTCTACGTACTCCTGCCCGGCGCGGCGGAGCGCGGCATATGGCCGCGCGTGTCCTATCGCGAGCGACGTCATGACGGCGCGGTGCTGCGCGCCAAGGTGGCCACGATGGCATTGGCGACGTTCGTGGCCGCCGCGAAGGGGGAGACCCTCGATACCACGATCTGGGCGCGTTTCGTGCAGCCGAGCGCGCTGGCCTGGTCGCGTGGCCCCGGCGCCGCCTCAGGCGTGCGCGAGGCTCTCGGAGCTGCAGCCGTCACGGCGGCGCAGCTCGCGGTGGCGCTCGGGCCGGCGCGTGGCCTCGAGGAGGATTACTGGCGCCAGCTGTTCCGGCACACCTATCGGGCGGAGTTCCGCGTCGAGCCGGCCGGACGCGAGGACTCGATCCTCGCCGCCAACCGCGCCCACTTCGACGGATTGCTGCCCGTCGCGCTGGTCGAGGGCGGAATCCCTTTCGCACAGGATCGGCGCCACATCGAACCCAGGCTTGCGCCGGCTCGCCGAAAGGACATCCTCAGGTGGTGGGCCAAGCGGCGCCGGCTTGGCAAGCTGCTCAACCTGACGCGACTGGCGCGCGCGACCGCTACGTTCGAAGGCGGGATGCGTTATGCGGCTTGGAAGGTGGAACGACACACGGGGCTGCCGGTGAAGGTGACGCCGCTGCGGGAGAAATTCCCCTTGCTCGCCGCGCCGGGCGTGCTGTGGCTTTTGTGGCGCGCGAGGCGGCGCGAGCGGCCGGCGAAATAGCTCGCCCCGAGCTCGCCGCGCTACATGTAGCGCATGCGGATCGTCATCGGCTTGACCTCGTCGCCCAAGCTGAAGGCGACCTTGCTGTGGCTCGGCTTGCCGAGGTTGAAGACGTTGATGCTCGGGTTGTTCGACATGCCGCCGCCGTCCTTCGTCAGGTCGGTGCTGCCGTTGCCGTTGATGTCGTGCCGGATCGCGATGCCGTACGTTCCCGGGCCCGGGGCCGGCATGCAGACGGTCATGCTGCCGGCGCGGGCCGGTACCTCTATGCGGTTGAGCCAACGGCCCTTCTCGAGCCAGTCGCGTTTGGTCGCGCGGTAGAGCTGCACGCGGATCTTGCCCGAGGATGCCTTTACGTCGGTGATGTTGACGCGCACAGCCGGGCCTGCCCCGGCACTGCACTTGGCCATGCTGTTGGCGATTTCCTGGTTGTATTGCGCCTGCGCGGGCAAGGCGAGCGCCAAGGCCGCCATCCCGAGTGTGGTCCAGCCGGCCATTCGGGCCGTCGCCTGCGCGGCGGAGCTAAGGCTCGTCGGAAGTTTCATTGAAGGTCCGGTTCCAAATGTAGGCATGCGGCAGGCGACGGCCAAGGGCGAGACCGGCGTTGCACGCGATGGCTGCGATTTGCCCCTTGCTGGTCGCATGTAGAAGGGGGCCGTGAACTTGTGGTGAACCCTGGCCGTCGGGGGCTGTCGATTCACTACATCCTGTGCCCGGCTCCGCCTGCCGCACCAAGGACTTGCGCCGTGTGGATAATGGGCCGGCTCGCGTTGTTAACCGATTCGCGCGCGGGTAGTGCCTGGTCGGTGCCATGCAACCGCTGCTGATCTCGCCTTCGATCCTCTCCGCCGATTTCGCCCGGCTCGGCGAGGAAGTGCGCGCTATCGACGAGGCGGGCGCCGACTGGATTCACGTGGACGTGATGGACGGGCATTTCGTGCCTAACCTCACGATCGGGCCCGGGGTCGTCGGCGCGTTGCGGCCGCACACAGGCAAGCCATTTGACGTGCACCTGATGTGCTCGCCGGTCGACTTGTGGATCGAGCCGTTCGCGAAAGCGGGCGCCGACATCCTCACGGTCCATCCCGAGGCTGGGCCGCACATCCATCGCACGGTTCAGGCGATCAAGGCGCTCGGAAAGCAGGCCGGCGTGTCGCTCAATCCCGCGACGCCGGCCAAGATGCTCGACTACCTGATCGATGACATCGACCTCGTCCTGGTGATGAGCGTCAATCCGGGCTTCGGCGGCCAGAGCTTCATCGCCAGCCAGCTTCGCAAGATCGAAGCGGTGCGCAAGATGATCGAGAAGTCGGGCCGCGACATCCGGCTCGAGGTCGACGGAGGGGTCAACGCGGAAACGGCGCGTCAGTGTGTCGCGGCCGGGGCAGATGTTCTGGTCGCCGGATCGTCGAGCTTTGCGGGCGGGCCGGAGCGTTATGCCGCCAACATCGCGGCGCTGCGGGGGGACGCATGACGGAGATCGCGGCTCGCAATCGCTTTGTGACCGGCGCGCGCCCCGTCGACGAGGAAGCGAGCGAAGGCGCGGACGCGATGGCCATTCCGCTCGAGAATGACCGGCGCGAGGCGCTGGTCGAGGATCCGTCGCTCGTCCGGCCCGAACTGATCGAGCCCGGCCGCGCGCTGGCTTTGGCAGATTTCGATCCGCCCGCGGTGTCCACCGGCGACCGCCTGCTCCGTTTCGCCTATCGGCTTGGCATGTCGGGCCACTCGCTGGTCGCGCCATTTCGCAAGCCGGTCAAGTCGCGCATGCTGGCGACGGTCGAAAGCCCGCTGCAGGGCGATCCCGTTTCCGGAACGGCGCTGCGCGCGGGGCACTTCCTCGTCCACGGGGTCAAGGTCCCGATCGCGCAGGTCGATTTCTCGCCGGTGGCCAAGCTGGCGCCATCGTTCGAGCGCATGCTGCACGGCTTCACCTGGCTGCGCGATCTCGACGCCTGTGCGCCGCGCCCGCAATGCGCGCAGACCGCTGAACGCGTGCTGGCGCTGTGGCTCGATGCCAACGGAAAGCCCGGCAAGGGCGTCGCGTGGAAGGTCGGACACGCGGGGCACCGCCTGCTCGGCTGGCTGGTCCGCGCCCCCCTTGTCCTGTCGAGCGGAGACAAACAGCTTCGCGTCCGCACGCTTGCCGCGTTCGAAGACACGGCGCGGTGGCTCGACCGCAACCACGGCAAGGCCGAGGACAAGGCGGACGCGTTGGCGGGCTGGTGCGCGATCGTGGCGGCCGGACTGCTGCTTCCCGAGGGCAAGCCGCGCCGCCTGTTCGGCGAGGCCGGCCTGGCGCGCACGCTTGGCGAACTCATCGGCAATGACGGCGGCGTGCTGTCGCGCAGCCCGCTCGGCCAGATGGAAGCGATCGCGCTGCTGACCGATCTCGTCGCCTGCTACCGTGCGACGCGGCGCGATCCGCCCGAGGTGGTCGAGGCGATGCTGCAACTGCTGGTCCCGCCGCTCCTGGCCCTGGTTCACGGCGACGGCGGGCTCGGCAACTGGCAAGGATCGGGAGCGGTTCCAAGCGAGCGCCTCGCCGCCCTCATCGCCGCGAGCGGGGTGCGCGCCCGCCCGCTGCGCGATTCCCGCCAGTGGGGCTATCAGCGCGCGGTCGCCGGCAAGGCTGTGCTCCAGTTCGACGCAGCGCCTCCGCCCCTGGCGAAGCATGCGCGCCATGGCTGTGCCTCGACGCTCGCTTTCGAGCTCTCCGAAGGGCCGCAGCGCCTGATCGTGAACTGCGGCGGCGCCGCATTCGCAGGCGGCCTCGTCCCGGTCCGGATCGAGCATGGCCTCCGCGCCACCGCCGCGCATTCGACGCTGGTGCTGGGCGACGCGAACTCCACTGCCGTGTTGATCAACGGCAAGCTCGGCGCGGGTGTGGGCGAAGTCGGTGTAGATCGCCGTTCGCTCCAGGCCGGCGGCAGCGCGACGCGAATCGAGGCGAGTCACGATGGCTACGTCGCGCGGTTCGGGCTCGTGCACCGCCGAATTCTAATTCTGCGCGACGATGGCACCGAGCTGCGCGGCGAGGACTTGCTCGTACCGGCCGGCAAGAACGGCAAGCGCGGCAAAGTGCCCTATGCGATCCGCTTCCATCTCGGCCCCGGGGTTGAGGTGTCGGTGCCCGAAGGCAGCCGCGGGGCGACGTTGGCTCTGCCCGACGGCGGCTACTGGCAGTTCGTTGCCGGCGAGAGCACGCTCGAAGTCGATGAGAGCCTGTGGGTCGACGGCGAGGGCCGCCCGCATCCGGTGCAGCAGCTCGTGATGCAGGGCCTCGTCTCGCGTGGCGGAGGCACCTTCTCGTGGCTGCTCAAGAAGATTAGGTAGCGAGACCGTCCCCGAGGCATTAGGCGGCCGCACCATGACTCAAATCGCGATCAAACGGGCGCTCCTTTCAGTGTCCGACAAGAGCGGCGTCGTCGAGTTGGCCTCGCGGCTCGCCAAGGGTGGTGTCGAGCTGGTCTCGACCGGGGGAACCGCGCGCGCCTTGCGCGATGCCGGGCTCCAGGTGCGCGACGTAGCCGATGTGACCGGCTTCCCGGAGATGATGGATGGACGCGTCAAGACGCTCCATCCGCTGATACACGGCGGCCTGCTCGCCGTGCGCGACGATTCCGAGCACGCGGCGGCGATGGAAGCTCACGACATCGGGGCGATCGACCTGCTCGTCTCTAACCTCTACCCGTTCGAGGAAACCGTGTTGCGCGGCGCGGAACGCGACGAGGTGATCGAGAACATCGACATCGGCGGGCCGGCGATGATCCGGTCGGCCGCCAAGAACCACGCCTACGTGACAATCGTCACCGATCCCGAGGATTATCCGGTCCTGCTCGACCAGCTCGCCCAGAACGACGGGGCGACCACTCTCGAATTCCGCAAGCGCATGGCGGCCAAGGCTTTCGCCTCCACCGCCGCTTACGATTCGATGATCAGCCAGTGGTTC
This sequence comes from Pseudomonadota bacterium, assembly GCA_023433305.1. Lineage (GTDB taxonomy): Bacteria > Pseudomonadota > Alphaproteobacteria > Sphingomonadales > Sphingomonadaceae > Croceibacterium_A. The sequence goes on from JAEZCZ010000138.1 coordinate 37,523, forward strand.
GCCTTCGCCGACCAGGGACGGATGTTCCCCGAGATGCTGGCGGTGAACGGGCGGCTGCTTGGGGAGTTGCGCTACGGCGAAAACCCGCACCAGAAGGCGGCGCTCTACGCTCCGCTCGGCCCGCACGTGCGCGGCCTGGCTCAGGCCGAGCAGGTCCAGGGGAAGGAGCTGAGCTACAACAATTTCAACGATGCAGACGCCGCGCTCGAGCTCATCGCGGAGTTCGCCGGGGGCGATCCCGCGGCGGTGATCGTCAAGCACGCCAACCCGTGCGGCGTAGCGCAGGCGGCGACGTTAGAGGAGGCTTACCGGGCAGCTTTCGATTGCGACCGGGTGTCCGCCTTTGGGGGCATCATCGCGGTGAACCGGCCGCTCGATGGCCACACGGCTGCGGCGATCACCGAGATCTTCACCGAAG
>JAEZCZ010000070.1 GCA_023433305.1 Pseudomonadota bacterium
CCGCGGAAGCTCTGCCCGGCTTGAGCCGCTCGCCAATTCGCGCGCGAACGCGTTCTCGAAATGGACCCCCGATAGCCAGGCTTGGGCGCACGATCGCACTCGAGGTCCTGCGGTCCAAGGCAGGGGATCAGCTTGGCTCCGCGGGACAGGGAACTCAGGTCGTTCTGGGCCATGGCTCTCTGACGGCAGAAGAAGCGAGCTTCGGTCCATTCGAACTTGATCGTCACTCGGCTGCTTCCATTCAGGCCGTCTCCAGATCGGAGGGCGCGGCGCTTTCGACCGCTGCGCCGACCCTGATCACTCCGATGCCGGTCGCTGCGCCGCCCCGCAGCAACGCATCAGCGTTCCGATGGTCGGCGGATGCCTGGCTTCTCGTCCGCGAAGGCTCGGCCAGTTCCATCGTTGCCGACGGTCCAAGCTACGGTCGCAGCCAGGCCGGGGGCGTGGTCCGATATCGCCTTTCGTCCGCGAGCCCCGTGCGTCCTCAAGCCTACCTGCGCGCCAGCGCGGCGCTGGCCGGCGCGGCAGAACAAGAGATGGCGGTGGGTGCTTCCGCTCGTTTGATTCCGAAAGTCCCGCTCCGTTTCGCGGCAGAAGTCAGGGTCAGCGAAACGGCGCCGGCGACGCGCGTACGCCCGGCGGCGTTTGCCGTCACCGAGCTGGCACCGATTGTCCTCCCGCTGGGCGCTCGGGCCGAAATTTACCTGCAGGGCGGCTATGTCGGCGGCGATTATGCCACCGCTTTCGTGGACGGCCAGATCCGCGCCGAGCGCCGGGTTGTCGCCGTCGGAAAGACCGAGCTCAGCGCCGGTGGAGGCATTTGGGGCGGTGCGCAGCGCGACGCCGCTCGGGTCGACATCGGGCCGAGCGCCGCCGTGACGTTCCCGCTCGCAAGAGGGCGGGGCCGCGTCTCCGCCGACTATCGTTTTCGCGTGGCAGGCGACGCCGCGCCGTCGAGTGGGCCCGCGCTGACGCTTTCTGCGGGTTTCTAGGCTACCCTAACTTCAATCCGCCGGCCCCTTGGGCTACGCCGAGGCATGGACGTCTACCTTCCCATCGCGAACCTTGCGGTCAACGGGCTGGTCATCGTCCTGCTCGGCGCGGGAACGGGTGTCCTGTCGGGCGTATTCGGCGTGGGTGGGGGATTTCTCACCACACCGCTGCTGATCTTCTACGGCATCCCCCCGACGGTCGCCGCCGCATCGAGCGCGACGCAGGTGACCGGCGCGAGCGTTTCCGGGGTGTTCGCCCACAGCCGACGCGGCGGGGTGGATTATCAGATCGGCGCCGTGGGTGTCGCCGGCGGGGTCATCGGCGCGACGATCGGCGCGCTCCTGTTCCGGTTGCTGCAGTCGCTCGGCCAGATCGATACCGTGATCAACATCCTCTACGTGCTCCTGCTCGGAACGATTGGCGCGCTGATGGGGCGCGAGAGCCTGCAGTCCATGCGGCAGGCGCGCGAGGGTGGGCCGCCTCGGGCCGCCAAGCGGCGACACCACCCGCTCATCGCCAGCCTGCCGATGCGGTGGCGGTTCTACCGTTCCGGCCTCTACATCTCTCCGCTCGCGCCTCTGCTGATGGGTGTCGTGGTCGGCATCCTGACGATGCTGATGGGCGTCGGCGGCGGGTTCGTCCTCGTGCCCGCGATGCTCTACATCCTTGGCATGAGCGCGAGCGTGGTCGTGGGGACCTCGCTGTTCCAGATTCTGTTCGTGACTATCGCGGCGACGATGATGCACTCGTTGACGACCAAGGCTGTCGACATCGTCCTCGCCGGGCTTCTGCTGCTGGGCTCCGTGACCGGAGCACAGCTCGGCACCCGCTTGGCGCAACTCGCCAAGCCTGAAATATTGCGCCTGCTCCTGGCGGCGACGGTGCTCGCGGTGGCGCTTCGCATGGCCTTTGGGCTCGGGGTCCGTCCTGACGAAGTCTATTCGGTGCTGCCGCTTTGAGCCGCGTCCTGCTCGCACTGCTCGCCTTCACCGCGTTGACGGGGCAACGCGATCCGATCCTCGTCCCCGAGGTCTCGCAGCATGAGATCCGGGTGCGCCAGGGCTTCACCGGCACCGAATTGCTGCTTTACGGCGCTATTCTCGATCCGCAGGGCAGGCGGGCCCAACAGCCGTACGACATCGTCGTCGTGCTCAAGGGACCGACCGAGCCGATTCTAGTCCGCGAGAAAGCGAAGAAGCTGGGTGTCTGGGTCAATGCCCAGAGCACGGCCTTCCGTTCAGCCCCATCGTTCTTCGCGGTCGCGAGCTCGCGCCCCGTCAGCGAGATCGTCGACGATCGGACCGCCGCGATCTACGAGCTCGGGCTAGACTTCCTGCAGCTTTCGCCGAGCGGTGCGATCGACCCCGAGGAGCAGACGCGCTTCACGCAAGGGCTGGTCGACCTTCGGCAGCGCGAAGGTCTCTACAACGAAGATCACGACGGCGTGACGATCAGCGACGGCGTGCTCTACCAGGCGCGAATCGCGGTGCCCTCGAACGTGATCACCGGGCGCTACACGGCGGAAACCTTCGCGATCTCCGAGGGGCGTGTCATCGCCTCGGCGATTGCCGAGGTCGAGGTGCAGAAGCTCGGCTTCGAGCGCTTCGTGGCCGACCAGGCAGAGCAATCCTCGTTCCTCTACGGGCTGTTCGCCGTAGCGCTTTCGCTGGCCATGGGCTGGCTTGCCGGGAGAGTCTTCGCGCTGTCCGAGGCGCGGTGACATTTGCTCGATCTTAACCTCGATTGCCTACGGCGAAGCCGACGCAGGCAAGAGAGCGATCCCGCATGACCGACATGGCAAGCCACCAATTCAAGACGTTCAATCCGGCCGATGAGCCCGGCGCGGTCGCGGCCCGCGCTCCGGCCGGCCGAGCCAGCGCGGTGGACAATGCCAGCCAGCCTATCGGTGTCGTGCTCGAGATCGCCGGCTCAGGTTCGCAAATCGCTCTCGACCTGCAGCGCCTGAACGAGTGCATGGACGACGAGGACCCGTCGATCGCGCTCGCCGGCCAGGTCGGCAGCCAGGTCAAGATCAAGACGAGCGAAGGTTGGCTGCTCGCGAGCGTCCGCAACCAGCGCCAGGACCGGCGCGGCGACGGCGGCGGCATCCTGGCCAACATCGATTTCATGGGCGAGGGCAAGGAAGAGAAGCTGACCGGAAAGATCCACGGCTTCCGGCGCGGCGTCACCCGCTACCCGATCCCCGGCGCGTTGATTTATCCGGCGACCACCGAGGACTTGCGCCAGATCTACGCCTCCGATGGACGTAGCGCGATCCAGGTCGGCACCGTCTATCCGACCAACGACATCCGCGCGGGTCTCTATGTCGATGCGATGCTCGGCAAGCACTTCGCGCTGCTCGGCTCGACCGGCACGGGCAAGTCGACCAGTGCCGCGCTGATCCTGCACCGCATCTGCGAGAGCGCGCCGCAGGGCCACATCGTGATGATCGACCCGCACGGCGAATATGCGGCGGCGTTCCGCAACACGGGGATCATCTTTGACGTCGGCAACCTGCAGATGCCGTACTGGCTGATGAACTTCGAAGAGCACTGCGAGGTGCTCCTGACCACCAGCGGCAACGACCGCCAGGAAGACGCCGACATCCTCGCCAAATGCCTGCTCAAGGCGCGCAGCAAGAATCGGCTCGCGGAAGCGCTCGGCAAGATCACCGTCGATTCGCCGATCCCGTACCTGCTCAGCGACCTGACCAACATGATCCAGGACGAAGCGGGCAAGCTCGACAAAGCGAGCTCGAGCGCGCCGTACATGCGGCTCAAGACCAAGATCGACGAGATCAAGGCTGACCCGCGCTATCAATTCATGTTCTCGGGCATGCTCGTCGGCGACACGATGGCGGACTTCATCGGCCGCATCTTCCGCATGCCGAGCGACGGCAAGCCGATCTCGATCATCGACGTGTCGGGCGTGCCCTCGGACATCACCTCGACCGTGGTCGCGGTGCTCAGCCGCATGGTGTTCGACTTCGCGATCTGGGGCCGCGAGGAGAAGACGCGGCCGATCCTGTTGGTGTGCGAGGAAGCGCACCGTTACGTGCCGAACGAGAAGAATGCCGACGGCTCTTCGGTCGGCCGCATCCTGAGCCGTATCGCCAAGGAAGGCCGCAAGTACGGCATCAGCCTGGGCCTGATCACCCAGCGCCCGTCGGACCTTGCCGAAGGCGTGCTGTCGCAGTGCGGCACGATCTTGTCGATGCGCCTCAACAACGACCGCGACCAGGCGTTCGTGAAAGCCGCGATGCCCGAAGGCGCGCGCGGGTTCCTCGATTCGATCCCGGCGCTGCGCAACCGTGAGGTCATCATCTGCGGCGAGGGCGTCGCCATCCCGATCCGCGTGAGCTTCGACAACCTGGAGGAATCGAAGCGGCCGGCCTCAGAGGATCCGAGCTTCACCGAGCTGTGGCGCGAGAGCGGCGGCGAGCAGGAGCGCGTGCTCCGCACCGTCCAGCGCTGGCGCGCGCAGGGCAAGTAAGGCCGCGATACCCAGGGCGATGGGACTTCGTCCCTGAATCGCTCGCCCGTAACGTGAGCAGCGCATTCGTGATCGCAAACGGCGGCGGGATAATTTACCTTCCGGGTCGCGATGCACGTAGGACGGAACCCGTCTTCAGGCCGCGGTGGCCGAATGCCCTTCACCTTGTGGGGATGGGCGATGCTTCTGGTCATCGTGCTGTCGGCGGCACCGACCAGCGCCCATCCGCGCACGCGGCTGATCGGGTCCGCCTTCGATCCCGCGACTGTGTCGGTGGTGATCGGCCCACGCAAGGAGCGCGCCGACGTATGGGCTCGCAAGTCTGCTGAGGGCGATCCGGCCGACTCCACGTTCGGGGACCAACCGCAAGGTTCGCTCGTCGCGGGACTCGCGGAGCCCCGGGCGCCGATTACCGAGCGCAAGGGCGCAGCAGAAAGGCCGGCCGATACCTCCGTTCGCCGCCCACCGATGCGTGCCCATGCGCCCACGGGCCCGCCGCTGATCTGACATCGCGGCGCCTCATGAAGGCGCCATGTTGTCGTTAGCAGCGACGGTTCTTTCGGAAGGCAGCCGTCGCCCGCCTCTCGGAGGTCGACATGAAACCCAAGCGCAACAAGCCACCCTCGTGGTTCGTGCCCGCGGTCATCCTGGCCGCGGCCGGCACCGGCGGGGCTCTCGC
>JAEZCZ010000090.1 GCA_023433305.1 Pseudomonadota bacterium
ATCGGCCTGACCCGCCAGGACACGATCGCCTATGCCGCGTCGGTCATCGACGTGGTCGTCCAGCTCGAGCGACGCGACGGCCGCCGCCGCATCGCCGACATCGCGTGGAGCGGTGCGCTAGTATAAGCCCCCTCTTGCGGCCCGCGCCGGGCAGGCTAAGAGCTTGGATCATACCCGCGCACTACTCTGAGAATAGGGCCGGGCCCTTCCGGGTCGCTCCGGAAGCACTTCGCGCCGTCGCCGCCCACCACCCCCCCGGGCGGCGACGGCCTTCCTCCCATCACCAGGGATCGCTGGTCTGCAAGTCGAACGGGCGCGTGTCGGCCGGCGGCGGTGCGTGGCGCGGCCGCATCGGCATCGTGCGCTCTCCCTTCCAGGGAATCTGGTCGGCCTGGGTCCAGGCGTTGACGTGCAAGCGGTAGAACTTCCATCGGCCGTCCCGCTTGACCAGGCGGTCGTCGCGCGTGCCGATGCCGAACACGAAGTTCGTGTTGTAGTCCGCGTTCCACTGGATGATCTGGAAGAAACAGCGGACCCGCGCACCCTCGGGCTTCGGGTCCATGATGAAGTGGTTCATCATGTGCTGACGGCCGTACCACCAATGCTGCCGGTCGTACCACAGCTTGCGCAGGTTCTCGCGAATGGCGGCATGGCCTTTCACCTTGCCCTGCCACAGGTGATCGAACTCCGCGTCTTCGGCGAAAGTGGCGATCGCCTGCTCCTCGTCCGCCAGGTCTATCCCCCAGGCATAGCGCGCGAAAAGCTCCTCGATCTCGGCGCGATCCTCGACCGGCATGATCTCGGGAACGCCATTGGGCCACGGATTCTCCGACACTCTTGTTCTCCCTCAATGCGCACTCTTGCCAAACCTTGGCAGGCACGGTTCAACTCGCTGGATAACAAAGAGAGAGAGCGATGCCCGAGATTTTTCACCCTTACGCGAGTTTCGGACACCAGAGCCGCCGGCCGATGCGATTCGAGGCCGACGTATTCGAATGCGAAGTCGAGGGCGAGATTCCGAAGGAGCTCGAGGGCGCCTATTACCGTACCGGCGCCGACCGGCAGTTCCCCAGCCTCGAGAACGACATCATCCTCAACGGCGACGGTCTCGCGAGCATGTTCCGGTTCGAGAACGGGCACGTCAGCTTCCGCAGCCGGTACGTGCAGACGGAACGCCTGAAGCGCGAACGCGAGGCGCGCCGGCGACTTTACGGTGTTTATCGCAACAAGTTTACCGACGACGAGAGCGTCTCGAACCTCCCGCAGCGCGACAACACCGGCAACACCAACGCCTTCAACCACCACGGCCAGCTTTACATGCTGCGTGAGGATTCGCACCCCTATCGGCTCGATCCCGAAACGCTTGAAACGGTAGAGCTCGGGCAGTTCGGCGGTCTCGGCACGACCGCGCTGACCGCACACCCCAAGATCGACCCCAGGACCGGCGAATGGTGGAGCTACGGCGTGTTCGCGCGCGGAGAGCCGACCACCGACGCCAGCCTCCATGTATTCGACCGCGACGGCCGGCTGATCCGCGAGGAATGGTTCCAGACGCCGTTCCCGGGCCTCAGCCACGACTGGGGCGTGACGCGCGAGCACCTGGTGTTCCCGATCATGCCGCTCACCGCCAGCGAGGCGCGGATCCGCAGCGGCGGCGCTTATTACGAGTACGATCCGGACCTGCCGAGCAAGTGGGGCGTCATGCCCCGCAACGGCACGCCCGATCAGATGCGCTGGTTCGATATCCCGGGCATCGTGATGGGACACGTCATGAATGCCTACACCGAAGGCAGCCTGGTCCACGTCGATACTCCGGTCAGCCCAGGCAACTGCTTCTGCTTCTTCAAGGACAAGCACGGCAATTTCCCGACGCCGCCCGAGGCCGTCACTCAGATCACGCGCATCACCTTCGATCTGTCGAAGCCCGACGCCGACGCGGTCACGCTTCACCCGGTCCAGGGCGCGCTCGGCGACATGCCGAAGATGGACGATCGCTACGCGATGGAGAAATACCGCGTCGGCTATTTCGCCTTCCGCGACTTCCCGCGCATGGGCGTGGCGCAGATCGACTGGGAGACCGAGGAGCTCAGGTTCCACGATCTCGAGGCTGCCGCGGCTCAGGAGCCGCTGTTCGTGCCGCGCAGCGCGGACTCGCCCGAAGGCGACGGCTACATCCTCACCGTGGTCGACCGCTTCGCCGAAAAGCGCACCGACCTGCTGATTCTCGACGGCAACGACGTCAGCCGCCCCGCGCTGGCCACCGTCAAACTGCCCTTCGCGCTGCCGATGGCATTCCACGGTAGCTGGATGGCGGCGTAACCTCTTCGTTCAGGAGCCCACGATGACCGATACCCAAGCTGCCCGCCGCCGGCTCGAAGCCCAGCTCGCCGAGCTTGAGGACCGTCTGCAGCGCATCGAGCAGGACCTCGCCGAGCCGGCCGACCCGGATTCCTCCGAACGCGCGGTGCAAATGGAGGACGACCAATCGCTCGAAGGCCAGGCTGCCGTGATCTCCGACGGGATCGCGTCGGTCCGCCGTGCTCTCGAGCGCATCGACGATGGCACTTACGGCGAATGCGTGAAGTGCGGGCGCGAAATCAGCGATGGCCGCCTCGAAGCCCGGCCTGAGGCCGCGCTCTGCATCGAGTGCGCGAGCGCGGCGGCCTAAACGCGGGTCACTCGCCGCACGAACCCCGCCACCATCCGCTCGACCACCTTGATGCCGGTGCCGATGCACTGCGCGGGGCTGAGGTGGTTATGGCCCGACAGGAAGCGCATCTCGGGATAGGTGCCATGGGCCTCGCCCCAGGAGCCGACGAACTGCGTGGCTTGGCGCTGGAAGTCCTCCGGATCGAATTCGGAGACGGTCAGCATCAGCGGGATGGCGGTCTCGATCAGCCCCGCCATGGATGAGGCGGCTCCCCAGCCTGCCGGATCTTCGCCGTAATAGGCCTTGTGGAACTCGTTGGGCGCGCAGCTCAGCGTGTCGTAGATGCCGCTCATCAAGATCGCCCCGGCAATGCCGCCGCCCTCGGCCACGTGATGCGCCTGATGCGCGACATAGCCGGCGACATGCGCCGCGCCCGCCGACTGGCCAGACAGCACGATCTTGTGCGGGTCGCCGCCGTATTGCGCGATGTTGGCCTTGAGCCAGCGCACCACCGCGGCCAGGTCTTCCGGACCTGCGGGAAACTTGTGCTCGGGCGCGAGGCGATAGGTGATCGTTACCCCGACGAAGCCCTCGAGCGCCGCGAAGGTGCCGATGTTGTCGTAGAACGGCGTCTCGGCCGACCGCTTGTCGCCCATCACGAAGCCGCCGCCGTGGACGAACACCAGCACCGGCGCGCCTTGCGTGTCCTTCTTGCGGAACACGTCGAGCTTGTGCCGCTCGTGCTCCCCGTAGGCGAGGTCGCGCGTCACCTCGACGTCGGGATCGCTGCCCCTGGCCATCGCTGCGAAGATCTGCGTCGTTCCGCCGAGCATCGCCGGGGTCAGGTCGGGGCCGAGGCTTTCCAGCTTCGCGCGCAGGTCAGGCGTCATTCGCATCTCCATTCATCAGCAGCACCGGCTTGATCGCCTTACCCGAGTGGGCGTCCTCGAAGGCGCGGGCGATCTCGGTGAAAGGGTAGAAAGTCAGCAGCCGGTCGAACGGGAAGCGGCCCTGCCGCCAGAATTCGACCAGCTTGGGTATGAAGAGGCCCGGGTGCGCGTCGCCGCCGAGGATGCCGCGAAGCTGCTTGCCGCCGGCCAGCATCGCGAACATCGGCGGCTTCCAATCGCCGAGCGGAGCGGCGACGAAGCCGGCGGTGCCGTTCATGGCGAGGCATTCGAGCGCGGCGGTGTGCGCGGCCGGGGCGTTGGCCGTGTTGAAGCTGAAATCGACGCCGCGGCCGGTCACGCCGCGAATCTTCTCCGCTACGCCGTCCTCGTCGGCGCGGATCGCATCGGTCGCTCCAAGTTCGCGCGCCAGCTCGAGCCGTTCGGGCACCAAATCGACCGCGACGATCCGCTTCGCCCCGACCAGCCGCGCCGCGATCACCGCACTGAGCCCGACGCCGCCGACACCGAACACCGCGATCGTATCGCCGAACCCGACCTTGAGCGCCTCGATCACCCCGCCGGCACCGGTCACCACGCCGCAGCCGAGCGGGCCGAGCTTCTCGAGCGGCAGGTCCTTGTCCATCTTCACGGCAGTGCGTTCGGGCACGATCGCATGGCTGGCAAAGCTCGACTGGCCGAAGAAATGCGAGTGAACGGCTTCCCCCCCACGCTCATCGGCCAGCGCGGTCGAACCATCGAGTCGCTTGCCGCCAAAGCACAGCGGCATCGCGAGATCGCAATAAGTCGGTCGGTTGGCACGACAGCTCGGGCACTGCCCGCAAGAGCTTCCGCTGAGGATCACGTGATCGCCGACCGCGAAGCCCCGCACGCCCTCACCCAATTTCTCGACCACGCCCGCGCCTTCATGCCCGAGCACGATCGGCTGCGGTGAATGGCGCCCGGGATGTTCGTGCAGATCGGTATGGCAGATGCCGGTCGCGACGAGGCGGATGCGCATCTCGCCCGCGCGTGGCTCTTCTTGCTCGAGCTGCTCGAGCGTCGGCGCGTCGCCTGTGCCGCGGCTGACGGCGGCGGTGATCCTCATGCGCCGGGCTTCCCGAGATGATGGTCGTTCTGGATGTCGGCGACCGGCCCGTGCTGCGACAGCAGGCTCTTGCGGCGCAGGAAGCGGCGCAGGCTCTCGGGCCCGATGCGCGGTGCCCCGTAGCCGGACCAGCCGAAGCTGTCCGAGCCGAAGGTGCGCAACTTGGCAAACGTCAGGAAAGTATCCTGCAGGAAGATTCCGCCCGCATTGATGCGCCGGCCGATCGCCTTGGCTTCCTCGATATCGCCCGCGATGACGCTGGCGGTGAGGCCGAAAGGCGTGTCGTTGGCGAGCCCGATCGCCTCTTCGGTATCGGAATAAGCCATTACCGGGATGCAGGGGCCGAAGGTCTCGTCCTGCATGATCAGCATGTCGTGGGTCACGCCGGTCAACACCGTCGGACGAAGGTAGAGCCCGCCGCCGATAGTCTCGATCTCCCCGCCCGTCAGGATCGTGGCACCTTTGGCAACTGCGTCGTCGAGGTGCCTTTTGACGATGTCCGCCTGCGGCGCGAACGTGAACGGTCCGATATGCCCGGCGCGTGGATCGTCGGCATTGAGGCGCACCGCCTCGGCCTTTTCGACCAGCCTCGCGACGAACGCATCGTGCACGCTCTCGTGCACGTAGACCCGCTCGACCGAATAGCAGACCTGCCCGGTTGCATAGACCGCGCCGCGCAGCACCGCCGTCGCCGCGCGCTCGAGATCGGCGCTCGCGGTCACCACGCAAGGATCCTTGCCGCCAAGCTCGAGATTACAGGGGATGAGCCGTTCGGCGCACGCGACTGCCACCTTGCGGCCCGTGGACACCGAGCCGGTGAAGCAGATCGTGTCCGCCTCGGCGATCACCGCCTGCCCGACGTGCCCTGGGCCGGTCACGTAGTCGAACACGGCCGCCAACTCGGGCACCTCGCGAACGGTCTGGAACAACGTCTCGATCACCCGCGGCGTGACTTCGCTCGGCTTGAGCAGCACGGCGCTACCGGCGAACAGCGCCGGCACGGCGTCGAGCAGCGCGAGCATCAGCGGCGCGTTCCAGGGGCTGATGACGCCGACGATCGGATAGGCGACGACTTGGCTTTCGACCTCCACCGTCGGCATCGAGCTGCTCATGCCCTGCCATTTCAGGCTTTCGAATGCCTTGGGCGCATCCTCCAGCCAGCCGGCGATGTTGCCCATCGTGATGAAGCCCTGCAGGTACGAGGTGTGGCAGCCGCCGGTGTCGACCGCGTCGGCCTCACCGATGTCCGCCGCGCGCTGCTTCACCGCGCCCAGCCAGCGCGCCATGACCGCGCAGCGTCCGTCCACGCCCATCGCTTCCCATGCCGGCTGGTTGGCGCGAAGCCGTGCGGCTTTTTCGGCAACGTCGCTGGCGCTCGCCACTGTCAGATCAAAATCGATCTGTCCCGTTCGCGGGTTGCGTACCTCGAGCATTGCTTCCTGTGCCAGAGCCGCCGACGCCATCACTCTCTCCCGGTCTGTTTGAGTGTTGGGTTAATCCGACCGGTGCATCGGCGATAGCCACAATCGCCGCGCCGCTCGCTCCGGCCCGAGTCTGGCGCGATTGGACGTGATTGTGCGCTGCGGCAAGGAAACCCGCTGTTTCCAGATGGTTAGTCCTTCACCCGCGCCATGCGGAAACGAGAGGAGACGACTGTGAACGCCCAGAACCGAAACGAGGGCCAGCAACGCCAGAACACCGGTGCCGGCAGCCGGCAGCAGGAACAGCAGACCAGCGGTGGCAGCATGAGCCAGGATCGCGATCGGCAGCGGCAGATGGAGCAACAGGACCGCTCGCGCAGCCAGGGCGCCAGCTTCGAATCCGAACAGGGCGACGACATCGACTTCCAGCAAGAGCAGCAGGGCGAGCGGAGCGATCAGCAAGGCGAGCGCGGCCGAAGCAGCGGGCAACAGGAACAGCAGAGTGACCGCCGCGACCCGCGCGAAAGCGATCGCAGCAGCAGCGGCCGTTCCTCGGGCAGCGACATGGGTGGCGATACCCGTGGAGGCAACCAAACCAACCGCTAGACCAGCAACCGGTTGGATGAACAAGGGCCGCGCCAGCGCGGCCCTTGTTTTGTCAGAAGCCGAAACGCAGCCCGCCCCAGACGGTGAGCGGCGTGCCGAGATCCATCGAGCCGCCCTGATTTCGGGTAACGATCGTTTCGTCGAACAGGTTCTCGACCCGAGCGATGACGCTGAGTCGATCGACGAGCGGGACTTGCGCGAACAGGTCCACCGTCGTCGCAGCCGGAAGGGCGTCGTCTTCCTGGTCGCCCTCGAACTGCTCGCCGACATGGCGCAGCGTAGCGGCGAAGTTCCAGTCCTCGCGCGGCTCCCAGCTTACCGTGGCGCTTGCAGCAAACGCGGGGGTCTGAGCCGGACGGTTGCCATCGAGCGCCGCCTGGACGCCGCTTCCTTCGACCTCGGCATCGACCAGGCTCGCCGTGGCGAACAGCTTGAGCGGACCGTCGCCCACGCGGCCGGCGAGTTCGAGACCCCGCGATTCGATGGCGTCCAGGTTTTGCCGCTCCCGCTCGGTCGGCGTCAGCGTCACGTTGGCGATCGCGTTCTTGACGCGGTTGTCGAACGCCGTCAGCGAGAACTCGACGCCATCGCGCGCCACCACGTCGATCCCGGCCTCGAACCCGCGCAGCCGCTCATTGGCGAGCTCGGCGTTGGCGTTGGTGGTCACCGGGAAGACGACGAATGGCCGGTACAGTTCGTTCAGCGTGGGCAGGCGCAGCCCCGTATAGGCCGCCGCGCGCACCCGCACGCCGCGCGCCACGTCTGCCGTCGCGCCGACGCGCCACGATACGTCCCAGCCCGAGCGGTCGGGATAGAGCGAATCTTCGATCACGGCGCCGCTAGCCGCCAGGTTGCGGTGATAGCCGTCGCGGATCGTCCAGCGATCGGCGCGCACGCCGCCGGTCAGCAGGAACGGCCCGATCGTGTAATCGTCCTCGACGAACAGGCCCAGATCGCTGTTGGTCCCGCCGGCGAAGCGGCTGCCGTTGGCCGCACCCGTGCCGGCGTTGAAGCGGTACTCGGCCAGATCGCCTTCGGAGCGCCGGTAGTCCGCGCCGAGGCGCAGCACGTGGCCACCGCCCACCGGGGGGCGGATTTCGATCTTGCCGCCAAGGCCCGATGCCGGCGTATCGCGCTGGTCGAGCACCGGATTGGGGGTGGCGGGATTCGAGCTCACGACGATGTTCGAGAAGTCGCGCCACTGCCCATAGGCGAGCACGTCGAACTCCCATTCGCCGCGCCCGACAACCCTCACGCTGACGTCCTCGCCGCGCGTCGCGTTGTCGGCGCCGGCGAAACGCAAGGTCCGATCGGTCTCGAAAGCGAGGCCGCGCACCTGGACTTGCGTGTCCGGGCCGATCGACTGGACCACGCGACCGCTGGCCGACCAGCTCTCGTAGGCGGCATTGACCGAGGCGGGGGTCAACTGGCTCTTGGGAGTGGTGCGGAAGCCGTCGCCGCGATCCCACCGGCCGCTCACGGTTGCGAATCCGCTGTCCCATTGCGGAGCCACCCCGGCTTCGAGCTCGGTGTCGCCCCTATCGTTCACGAAACCCTGCGCGTTGAACAAGCCCAGGTCGGCGGCGTCGAGGCTCTCCAGCTCGATCGTGCCAGCCAGCGCGCCAGTGCCGAATGGCCCCGATCCCCCGCCTCGCGTGACGCGGATCACGTCGAGCCGGTTGGGCGAGAGCGCCGAGAGCGGGACATGCCCGAAGAACGGATCGAGCATCGGCACGCCGTCGAGCAGCACCAGCGCGCGGCTCGAGGCGTTGCCGCCGAGCGCGCGCAGCGTCACGCCTTGCGCGGTCGGATTGGACGAGCGGCTGTCCGAGCGGCGAAACTGCTGGAAGCCGGCGACGTTGGACAGCACGTCCTCGATCTGCCCCGATGCCGAGGACTGGAGTTGGTCGCGGTCGAGCGTGATGGTCGAATAGGCGATCACCGACGGGGGCGCATCCAGGCCGCGCCCGGTCACGACGATGACGTTCCCGTCGGTCTCGGTCGCGTCCTGCGCGAAGGCCGGCGCGGCAGAGACAAACAGCGACGCGCCCGCAAGAGCCAGGTATCGGATATGCATGCTGCGACTTCTCCGTCTGCAGGAAATTGCGTTTGTCCGGCCCACTAGCGGCTCGCGCTTGCCGCGTCACCCCTCGTTTGGCACACGGTGCTGCGAAGCGGGAGAAATCGAGAAAATGCGTGTCGTCCTTGCCGGGATAATTGCATCTGCAACCGTCGCCGCCGTACTTGCCGAGCCAGCCCTTGCCCAGGAGTCGTTGACTATGTCTGTCCCGCCCGTCGTTTCGCGGGACCACCCCGCGCTCCTTTCCAGCGCTGATCCGCGCCTCGCCGCCAACAAGAAGCTGGTCTACGACATGTACCGGGTCGTCCTGCAGGCGGGACGCCATGATCGGGCCCACGAGTTCATCGCCGAGGACTACATCCAGCATAACCCCAATGCGGCGCAGGGGCTGCAGGGGCTCGTGGACTATGTCCGGTCGAGCCGGCCGGTGCGCGAGATCAAGGAGGTGCTCGACCTGCCGCTCATCCACCTGATGGCCGAAGGCGACTACGTCACCACGGCGTTCGTCCGGCCCGAAAAGGACGACAAGGGCGAGACTTACTATTCGACCTGGTTCGACCTCTATCGCATAGCCGATGGCAAGATCGCCGAGCACTGGGACCCGATGCTGAAGAGCGATCCCAGGATCGATCCGAACGACAAGAAGCTATAGCGAGAGCCGCTCGAGCTAACGCGCTCCGCCCGGCCCCGACGCCTGCTGCTGCTCGTCCGCGGCGAACCTCGCCTGCCGCATCGCCTCGAAGCGGGGGCTGGTCGAGGTGATGTAGCCGCGGATCTGCACGTTGCCTTCGTGGCAGGCGTATTCGAAGAATTCGTAGTTCGGGTTGCGCTGCCACGGGATATCGATCTTGTAAGGCTCGGTCAGCATGACCGGGTCTTCGATCCAGGCTTCATAGCGAATCTGGTCGGGGCCGGTCGGCGTCAGCCGCTCGGTCACTTTCATCTGCGCGCTGTTCGGCGTCGGCCCGTTGCTGAAGCCGGGCGTGAAGTTGGTCGTCTCGATGACCAGCGTGTCCCCGTCCCAGTGCCCGCGCGAGAAGCCGAGGTATTCGGTCACTTCCGGCGGCGGAGCGGCGCGGCCGTCGAGATAGACCTTGCGCGTTTCGTGCACCATCTCGATCGCCAGCACCACGAGCCCCGGGCTCTGCATCACGCGCAGGCCCATGTTGTAGGCGCCGGTCAGCATCGAGCCCGGCATGCCGCGGCTCAGGCAGCGGTCCCAGATGCCGAAGTCGCTGATCTTGTCGAACACCTCGGTATTCCACGAGTTCTTGACCCCGGCGGCAGCGCGCTTCCCTTCCTCGGTCAGCGCAGGGTAGCGGCCGTTCGCGGGCTGCGTGATCATCGAGGTCTGCCACAGCGGCAGCCCGTCCTCGCGCCAGTGGCCCATGCCGAGGATGCCGATCTTGTCCTGCGCGGCCTCGAGGCCCTGCCGCTGCTCGGCCTGGGCGAAGCGTTCCTTGTATTCTTCCTCGGTCCATTCGGTGCGCGTGCCGATCTCGGCCGGGCGCTCGCGCGGAGTGGCGGCGAGGTAGTCGACCGGCCACATGCCGCGCAGGTCGGGATCGCCCCATTCGGTGCGCGGCACCTCCCACCCGGCGGGCGGCGGCGGATAGTCTTTGGCGGAGGGTACCGGGTCGGCGGCGAAGGCCGGGGGCGCGACGAACAGCAAGGGCGCAGCCAGCACGGCCGCGATGCGCGAGAACTTCATGGCACTCTCCCTGTATTTTGGCGGGAGTATGCCTGACTGGGAGGGAGATGTGAATTGCCCTCGGGACGGAGGCACCAGGCAGTCG
>JAEZCZ010000100.1 GCA_023433305.1 Pseudomonadota bacterium
GGGCGGCCTCGATCCCGCGGCTAATCCGGCCGAACAGGTCCAGCTCGTAGGATACATCGAGCCCGGCGTCGTAAGACCAGTCCTCTCGTTCGGCACCGGCGGGCACTTGGCTCTCCGGCAGCCGGCCATAGGCCGCGCCCCCGCCGATCTGCGTCTGCGGGAGGCGATCGCCGCGTGCGCCGCGCAAACCCGCGCGCGCCCGCTCGATACGCGCGATTGCCTGGCGCACGTCCGTGTTGGCGGCCAAGGCGTCCTGCACGAGCCCATCGAGCACGGGGTCGTCGTAGAGCCGCCACCAGTCTTCGGGAAGCGGCGCGAGCTCGAAGGCGGGCTCATTGGCGGATAAGAAGGGGCCGGACGACGCGGGACTGGGGGGCATTGCGACGTGGTCCGGCCCCACCGCGCACCCCGAAAGGGCGAGCGCGGAAAGGGTCGAGAGCGCGAGAAGTCGAAAGTTCATCCTGGCACCTATTCGGCGGGAACAGTCAGGGGATTGGCGGTACGCGAGCTCCGGCGCAGCCGGGCGATCCGTTCGCCGAGGCTGCGGCACACGACGTAGAACGTCGGCGTGAAGACGAGACCGAAGCCGGTGACACCGAGCATGCCGAAGCACACGGCAGTGCCGAGCGCCTGGCGCAGCTCGGCGCCCGCGCCGGTCGCGATCACCAACGGCACCGAACCGAGGATGAAAGCGAAGCTGGTCATCAGGATCGGCCGAAGGCGCGTGCGTGCGGCCTGGACGGCGGCTTGCGCCGGTGTGAGGCCGTCCTGCTCCTCGCCCTGTCGAGCAAATTCGACGATCAGGATCGCGTTCTTGGCCGCGAGCGCGATCAAGACGACCAGGCCGATCTGCGTGAGCACGTTGTTGTCCATGCCCCGCAGGTTGACGCCAATCATGGCCGCGAGAATGCACATCGGGACGATCAGGATGATCGCCAGCGGCATGACCAGGCTCTCATATTGCGCAGCCAGCACGAGGAAGACGAGCAGGACCGCGAGCGCGAAGACGAGCGCCGCCGTGTTGCCCGCGTACTTCTGCTGGTAGGCGATCCCCGTCCATTCGAAGTCGTAACCGCGCGGCAGCATTTCCGCCGCGACCTGCTCCATCGTTGCCAAGGATTGGCCCGACGACCATCCCGGCGCCGTGTCCCCGTCGATCGCGACCGCGGGCGCGAGGTTGTATCGGGTGACCCGATACGGCCCGGTGGTGTCGCTCAGCGTCGCGACCGAGCCGATCGGCACCATCGCACCAGTATCGGACCGGGTGTGCAGGTTGGCGATGTCGGACGGGCTGTCACGAAACGGTGCATCGGCCTGCGCCGTCACGCGGTAGGTGCGGCCGAGCAGGTTGAAGTCGTTGACGAAGGCCGACCCGAGATAAACCTGCAGCGTCTCGAACACGCGCGCAGGCGCGACGCCGAGGATCTGCGCCTTGTCGCGATCGATATCCGCGCGCACCCGCGGAGTCCCGGTGTCGAAGAACGTGTACACGCCTGCGAGGCCTTGCTGCTGGTTGGCCTTGGCGATGACCGCGTTGGCCACCTCCTGCATTGCGCGGTAGCCATGCCCGTTCTTGTCCTCGATCATCATGCGGAAGCCTCCGGCGGACCCGATGCCGCGTATGACCGGAGGCTTGACGATCATCAGCCGCGCCTCGGTGATGTCGGCGGTAGCCTTCTGCGCCTCCGCGATTAGCGCATCGATCGTCTGGCCCTTGGCGGCGCGCTCGTCGAAATCGTCGAGCACCCAATAGGCCGCGGCGGCGCTGGCAGACTGCGTCTCCGAAGTGCCGTCGAAGCCCGAGAGCATGACGGTACCCTTGATCCCCTCGATCGGCAGCATCCGCTCAGCGACCTTCTTCATCACGGCATCGGTGCGCGAGGTGGCGGAGCCCGGAGGCAACTGGATCACGGTGAGGAAGTATGCCTGATCCTGCTGCGGGATGAAGCCCGTCGGGGTTACCCACAACGCAGCGCCGGTCAACGCGATCAGCCCAGCGTAGGCCGCCATCATGCGCTTCGGCATAGCGACAAATCGAGCCGTCCAGCGGCCGTAGGCTTCGCCAAAGCGATCGAAGGCCCGATTGAAGGCTTCGCCCGCGCGGTCGATTCTTTGCCGCCAAGCGGACCCAGTCGTCACCGCTTCGTGCTTGCGCAGCAAGAGCGCAGAGAGTGCCGGTGAAAGCGTGAGCGAGACGATGAGCGAGATCACCGTCGCCGCAGAGATGGTCACCGCGAACTGCTGGTAAAACGCGCCCGACAGGCCGCCGATGAACAGCGTCGGCACGAAGACCGCGCAAAGCACCAGCACGATGGCGATCAGCGCCGCGCCGACTTCGTCCATCGAGGTGCGCGCGGCCTGGAGGGGGGACATGCCGTTCTCGAGGTTGCGCTCGACGTTCTCGACCACGACGATCGCATCATCGACCACGATGCCGATCGCCAACACGAGCCCAAACAGCGAGAGGTTGTTAAGCGAGTAGCCGAGCATCGCCAGCACCGCAAAGGCCCCGATCAGCGAGACCGGGATCGCCAGCACCGGAATCACCGAAGCGCGCCACTTCTGGAGGAATACGACGATCACCAGCACGACCAGCACGATCGCCTCGAGCAAGGTCTCGACCACGGCGTCAACCGACTGCTGGATGAATTCGGTCGGATTGTAGACGATGCGGTATTCGAGGCCGGCGGGGAAATCGGCGGACAGCTCTTCCATGGCAGCCTGGACCGCTTCGGCCGAGGCGAGCGCGTTCGAGCCCGGCTCTTGCAGCACCGGGATGATTACCGAATCCCGTTCGTCGAGATAGGCCGAGGTTCCATAGTCCTGCGCGCCGATCTCGACGCGCGCGACGTCTCCCACGCGGACCTGCCGCCCTTCGGCATCGGTGCGGATGACGACGTTTTCGAACTGGCGCGGATCGGTGAAGCGGCCCTGTGTCTCGACGTTTAGCTGGAAGGCGCTGCCCGGGCTCGGCGGCTGACCGAGAGTGCCCGCCGCGACCTGGACGTTCTGGGCGCGCATTGCCGAGACGATCTCGCCCGCGGTGAGATTTAGCGAGGCGGCGCGGCCGGGATCGATCCACACGCGCATCGCCAGCTCGCGGCTGCCGAACAGCTGTACGTCGCCTACGCCTTCGATCCGCGCGAGCCGGTCCTTGATCCGCGTCTGGGCGTAGTTGGAGATGTACTCGCGATCGAGCGAGCCGTCCGGCGAGATCAGGTTGATCACCAGCAGGAAGTCTGGCGTGGTCTTGCGGGTGACGATGCCGAGGCGCTGCACTTCCTCGGGCAGGCGGGGCTCCGCGATCGCGACGCGGTTCTGGACGAGCACCTGGGCCTCATCGAGATCGGTGCCCTGTTCGAAGGTCACGGTGATCGTCACCCGGCCGTCGCCGGTCGACTGGCTCGACAGGTAAAGCATCCCGTCGACGCCGTTGATTTCCTGCTCGATCGGGTTGGCCACCGTGTCGGCGACGGTTTCGGCCGAAGCGCCCGGATAGACCGCGGTCACCGTTACCGTCGGCGGGACCACCTCGGGATACTGCGACACCGGGAGGAAGAAGTAGGAGATCGCACCGACGAGAGTGATGATCACGGCAATGACCGCGGCGAAGATCGGCCGGTCGATGAAGAAGCGGGACAGGCGCATTTCGGGCTCCGGTGGGAATCGAGGCGTTCGAACGGAAGGGTTCGGCGGTCAGCCGGCCAGGGTTGCGCTGCCCGGCGGTGCCTCGGCGGTCGCCGGCTCGGTAGCGGCAGGTTGGGACGGAACGATCCGGCCGCGGCGCGCGGTCACCTTGCTGCCCGGAATGGCCATCTGGGTTCCTTCGATTACGACGCGGTGGCCGGGCGCGAGGCCGCCGCGAACCACGCGCAGCCCACCCTCGATAACCGGCCCCAGCTCGACCTCCTTGGCCGATACCGTGCCATCGCGACCGACCACCAGCAGCAGCTTGCGGGTCTGGTCGGTCTGCACCGCGCTATCGGGAACGAGCAGCGCCTTCTCGGTGCCGCCGGTCGCCATCCGCATGTTGCCGAACATGCCAGGCGTCAGGAAGCTGTCGGGATTGCGGACCAGCGCCCGCGCCCGAATAGTGCCGGAGTTCGGATCGAGCCCGTTGTCGGTGAAGTCGAGCGTGCCGCTCCAGCGATAATCGGTCTCGTCCTGGAGGCGGATTTGCACTTCAGCCCCGCGAACAAGACCTTCGCGCTTCGACTTCAGGAACAGCCCCTCGGACCCGTCGAACACGAAGTGCAGTGGGTCGGTGGCAACGATGGTCGTGAGAAGCGTAGCGGCGGGGCCGTCCCCCGCTGCGACGAGGTTGCCGGGATCGACGCGGCGATCGGAGATGCGCCCGCTGATCGGTGCGCGCACCGTCGTGAACTCGACGTCCAGGCTGCGCGAGCGTACACGCGCCTGGGCCGCTGCCAGCGCGGTTCTGGCCGCCGTGACGCGTGCTTGCAGGGCATCGATCTCGCTCTTCGCCACGGCATCGTCGGCGACGAGCCGCAGCGCCCGCTCGAGGTCGCTTTGCGCCAGCGCGAGATCGCTCCGCGCGGTGGCTACGCCAGCCTGTGCTTCGGCCAACGCCGCCCGATAAGGGCGCGCGTCGATGGTGAACAAAGGTTGCCCCTGGCGCACGAACTGCCCGTCCTGGAAGTGCACGGCAGTCACCTGCCCGGAAACTCTCGGTCGCAGCTCGACGCTGCGGCTGGCCTCGAAACGACCTATGTATTCGTCCCATTCGGTGATCTGGCGTTGCAACGGCGCGGCGACGGTGACCACCGGCGCCGGCGGAGCGGCGGCGGGCGCGCTTCCCGCCCTGAGGAGATACCACGCGAGGCCGATCGCGACGACGATCAGCACGATCCAACCCGCACGCCCCAAACGACGACGGGGCGCCTGCTCCGTTCCTTCGAGCGGCTCGAGGTCGGCCATCTCGATCGGGCTCAAGTCATTCATCGATAAAGTCCTCGTGGCATTCGGGCGCACAACACCGTCTCGGGAAGCGAGAGCTTTCCGAATGGCAATGCGATCAGTCAGACTCATGCCGGCCCGGCAGACGGGTGCGGCATTGGCGGCGGCCAAGCGAAACGGTCGGCGCAAGACCACGAGTTGGTCAGCCTAAGCCCGCCTCGCAGCGTTCTGTACCAATAAGTATGTAATCTGCCGTTAAGGTCAAGCGATAATTCTATACCGCCCGATATTTTTTTCGCACTGCAGCAAAATCAACGACTTCAACGTCCCGGCCAGAGCGCCAAAGTTGCCTTCGCGACCTCCTGAAGCTCGGCCCGACTCGCGCCCGCCCCAGCCTGGACCGAGACACCTTGCAGCACCGCCATCAGATAGCGCGTGATCGCTTCGGCCTCGACGGGGACCGTGAAGTCCCCCTCGTCGATCGCACGCTGAATTCGCGCGACCATCGCGCCGCGGACCGACTTGGTACGATCGCGGATTTCCTGTCCGATCGGCGAATCGGGATTGCTGCAACTCACCGACGTGATCACGCCCAGGCAACCGCGGCATTCGCTGGTGATGTTGTTGATCGTACCTTCGAGCAGGCGTTCCGCCACGCCGCGCGCGGTGGGGGCGTCGAGGGCCGAGCCGATGTAAGCCAGCTTCTCGCTCTCGTAGAGATCGAGCGCGCGCTTGAAGAGTTCCTCCTTGTTGCCGAACGCGGCATAGAGGCTGGGCCGGGTAATCCCCATAGCCTCGGTGAGGTCGGTCAACGACGCGCCCTCGTAACCCTTCTCCCAGAACACATGCAGGGCCGCGGCGAGCGCTTCCTCCACGTCGAATTCGCGAGGACGACCTCTGACGGCGAGCTTTTCCATATCGGACGGTATGTAATATGATTGCCGCCGGAGTCCAGCCGGCTGTCGCGCAAGCCCACGAGAATCCCTAGGCCGCCTTCGGCGGGCACCAACTGGCCAGGAACGCCTCGTGATCGGGCAGCTTCGCGACCGCTCCGTCGATATTCGCCTTGATGTTCCCGAGCGCGTCCCGCAGCTGCTCGGGACGCATCATGCGCGCGACATGATGATACGCGCGCGGCGTGAGACGCTGGCCGAGCATGCACTGGACCCAGGAGTCGACGCGGAACAGCTCGTCGGAGGCCTGATAGGCCAAGGCATTTTCGCGAAAGAGCTCGATGCGCTGCGCCAGGGAAGCTGGGATCTCCATCTCACGGCAGCGCCGCCAGAACTCGCCCTCGCGTTCGTTCAGCCGGTAGTGAAGCATGACGAAATCGCGAATGCCTTCGAGCTCGCGCTGCGATTGGTCATTGAAGCGATCGACCAGCGCTGCGTCGAGTCCGCCGAACGGGAACGACTGGATCAGCCGCGTCACGCCCGACATGATCGAATGGATGCTGGTCGATTCCAGCGGCTCGACAAAACCGCTCGATAGGCCGAGCGCAATGCAGTTTTTTTTCCAGACCTTGCGGCGACGGCCGGCGCCGAAATGGATCAGGCGTGGCTCGGTAACGAGCTCTCCTTCGAGACGCTCGAGCAGGAGCGCATGCGCCTCGTCGTCGGACATGTGATCGCTGCAGTAGACGAAACCGTTGCCGACGCGGGTCTGGAGCGGGATGCGCCATTGCCATCCCCCTTTGTGCGCCATGGCGCGCGTATAAGGCACGGCGGGACCGACCGAATGGGTCTGCACCGCGAGCGCGCGATTGGTCGGCAGCCACTGGCCCCACGGCTCGAAGCCCGCCTTGAGCGCCTGCTCGATCAACAATCCCCGAAAGCCCGTGCAATCGATGAACAGATCGCCCTCGACCGATTGCCCGGATTCCAGCTCGAGAGCCTGGATGAAGCCGCTTTCCGCGTCCTGCCGCACGCGCGCTATCTTGCCCTCGATGCGCTTCATGCCGGCCTGCTCGGTCAGCTTGCGCAGGAACCGGGCGTAAAGCGAGGCATCGAGGTGATAAGCGTAGCTGAGTGTCCCGCCTTCGCCGGCGTAGAATTTGCCCGCTTTGGCCGCCTGGAGCTCGAAGCAATAATCGCCGAAGTCGCCTGCCAGCCCTTGCGCGCGGGCCTCGAGCCAGAAGTGCTGAAAGTCGGCCATCCAGGTCGAGGTTCCGGTGACGCCGAACGCGTGGAAGTAGCGGTCCCCGTCACGGCTCCAGTCCTCGAAGGAGATGCCCAGCTTGAAACTCGACCCGGTTGCACAGACAAACTCGCGCTCGTCGATGCCGAGCAACTGGTGGAAGGTGCGCGAGGTCGGGATCGTGGACTCGCCGACGCCGACGGTGCCGATCTCGTCGGACTCGACGAGGACGATATCGAGCAGCGGCCCCAGTTGCCGCGCGAGCGCGGTCGCGGCGAGCCAACCCGCGGTTCCGCCGCCGGCGATCACGACTTTCTTGATAGCCTGCCCTTCCAAGACGATCCCTCCCCTTCCGATCAGCGATTGAGGCGATTGAGCAGCTTGGCGCGCAAGCGCCGTGCTTTGGCGGCGTCGAGCGGCGCCAGTTCGCCCTGCGCGTGCTCGGGCAGGTGCGCCCCCGCACGATCGGCGGGCCCGAACACGTAGTAGTCGAACAATGCGCGCCAGGCGGCCTTCTCCGCTTCCGGCCGATCACGCAGGCTGAGCAGCCCGTGCAGCAGCGTGTTCATCGGCGTATCGATGAAAGCTGGGCTCGGATTCCACCAGTAGTTCACCATTACGTTGAACGCCTCGAGAGCCTCGACATGGTGCCACCACAATGCGGGATAGAAGAGGACGTCGCCTGGCTCCAGCTCGGCCACCTGCCCGGCCTCGCGCGCCTCCGCGAAGCCCGGGTGGCGCTCTAAATTCGGGTCGGCGAAATCGACCATGCTCACGACTTGGCCCCCGGGTGTCGGTTCCAAGGGGCCCGGATAGAGGTTGGCCACCTGCTCTGGCGGGAACAGCGTGAAGCGGCGGCGCCCGACCAGCGAGCACGCCAGGTTGTTCGACGTGTCGAAATGGGCGGTGGCGACGGTCCGGTTGCCGATCCAAATGCTGACCAGGGGCGGTTCGCCCCCCAGAGAGCCCGGATCAAGACCCAGGTCGTTCTCCGACCGGAATCCCGGCAAGTAGAGATCGAGGTCGGTCGACCCGATGTAGAGGGCCGGCGGCTCCGCGTCCTCGAGGCTGGCTGCGATCCGATCGAGGAATTCGCCAAGCGGTGCGCGCGCCGCCTCGAAGTTAAGGCCGGTCAGATCGGAATTGTAGAAGAACCGTCCGCCGATCTCAGGAGCGCCGGTATAGCCGACGATCGGACGACCGCCGTCGAAAGCCTTGAGATAGGCGATCGTAGCCTCGACGCTTTCTCGGCCGAGAGCCACGAGCGGCCAATCGTTCGCCACCCCCTTCAACACCGCCGGCTGCTGCGCCGCCATCAATTCGTCGAGCGGAATGCGGTCGGGCGTGACCCCGGTGATCTCTTGAACCTTGCGCATTGCCTCGGACATGGTCGGCGCGGCTATTCCTGCGAAGTCATTGAAGTGCTCGGATCGCGCTG
This sequence comes from Pseudomonadota bacterium, assembly GCA_023433305.1. Taxonomy (GTDB): domain Bacteria; phylum Pseudomonadota; class Alphaproteobacteria; order Sphingomonadales; family Sphingomonadaceae; genus Croceibacterium_A. Next base: position 8,492 of record JAEZCZ010000100.1, read on the forward strand.
CCTAGTCTTCAGCTCGACCAGCCTGTCCAGGTTCCCAACCGACGCCGCGGCCATGAAAGCCGCCTGTAGGAAGCCTGCGCGGTGAAGTTCGCCGAGCTCGTCGCCTGAAAGCGCGGCGAGGCGCTCCCGGTCGATGACGTGTACATCCGAAATCGCATAGACTTCGGTCTCAGCCACCCGCATCTCGAGATTGACCTGGCGGAGGAGACCGGCCTTCTCGAAAGCCGCAATCATCGGGTCGAGCAGGTGATGCCCGACGTAGATCGACTGAAGCACGCCGGTGATGCGTTGCAGGTACCGGGAGTTCCCGCCGTGGGGCAGGAAAATCGGCGTTCCTTCGCTCCGCGACACGCGTGGGTGATCGAGGTCGACCCGGATCATCGGCTCCCCTTCCGGGGAATCGGGCGCGGCGATGCTGAATGGCCCCCGCTGCAGAAGCGCGGGAACGTAACGCGATTGCCAGTGCCCTTGGCGATCGATGAACAGGTTCTCGCCGCGAGACAGGCCCAGCAAGGCGACGGGACGCAGCGCACCTTCGGCATCCTTGCGGATCACGATCGGGTAGTCGCGCTGCACGTTTTCGAACTCGGTGGGAAAGACCAGGACCTGGTTGACCTGATCGTCGGCATCCGCACCGCTGCGCTCCATTACGCGCAGGTCGTGGTGGTCGACGTTGTTGAGCAAAACCTGGGTCATTGGCGAGGCCGAGCGACCATCCCTCCTTGTCGGAACCAGCTATGTGACAGGCCGGGATCCGTCACAAGGCCAGAGAAAAAAGGCCGCTGCAAGCAGCGGCCTTTTCTCCCTCATTATTCGGTTTCGGGCCGCATCAGAACCGATAGCGGGCACCGAGGAAGATGCGCGGCTTCTGCTCCTGGGCGAACCACAGTTGGTTCTTGTCACGGCCGTAGGAACGGATCGGTTCGCTGAGGATGTTGATCGCTTCGAGCGAGACCGTGGCATTCTCCGTGATGTCGTAGCTGACGCTGGCGTCGAGCGTGCCAAACGGCTCGAAGAACACGGGGCTGCGACCACCACCACGGTTTACCGCGGAGAGGAACTTGTCGCGCCAGTTGTACGCCACGCGGGCCGAGAAGCCGTAGTTCTCGTAAATGCCCGTGACGTTGAAGCTGTCGGCCAGACCAACCAGAGCATAAGTGTTCGCGCTCGGATCGGACAGGATGTCGACGTTCACATCACCGTAGACCTTGGTGAAGGAGCCCGAGACACCGAAGCCGGTATCGCCGAAGAAGTACTGACCCTGCAGCTCGAAGCCGTGGATGTTGCCTTCCTCGTTGTTGATCGGCGTGTTCACATTGAACTGGAACAGCGGATCATCGGCGTTGGCGACGACATCTCGAGCAGCCAGCAGCTCGTCGACAAACGCTTGATTCAGTTGACGGTTGCCCGGCGCACCCGTCAATTGAGCTTCGAATTGCGTCCGCGCCGCGTCAACATCTCCGCCGTTCTGGTCGATCAGCGCGACGAAGCTGAACAGGCTCACGTCGCTTACGACCGCGCCCAGCGCCTCGATCTCGGCCAGGGCATCGCCCGAACGCGTGCCCGGAGCTCCAGAAGTCGGATCGCGCAGGCCGAACAGTTCCATCGGCACCTGGCCGATGCCCACGAAGTTCTTCACCTTCTTGGCGAAGAAACCAGCCGAAATGTAGCTCGACCGGTCGAAGTACCATTCGAGAGAAACGTCGAAGTTATCGGACACCAGTGGCAGCAAGCCCGGGTTGCCCGTTGTTCCGCCCGTCACGCCACCCAGGGCTGTCGGCCGGTTCGGCGGATTGGCCGACTCAGAGGCGAACAGGTTCCCGTAGTCCGCGCGCGCGATCGTCTTGCTGTACGAAACACGGGCAACGACATCGTCGACCGGCTCGATGCGGAAGTCGATCGATGGCAGGAGATTATTATACTCGCCCTCACCGCTTCGCTCGACAAGAGTCTCAGGAACGAGGCGCAGCACTCGGGTGAAATCGTTGTCGGAATCCCACTCGATCACGTCGGGCTGGTTGAACTGGGCGTAGGAATCGACTTTCGTATTCTCCCAGCGAGCGCCCGCCACGAGCCCCGCCGGGCGGCCCATGAGTTCTCCGTCCCACGTTAGCTGGGCGTAGAGCGACAGGATCTTTTCCTCCACTCGGTCGAAGTCGCTTCCGCTTACATTGATCGGATTTCCGAGCCCTTCGTAGTGCGAGGCGAAAGCTTGATAGAGATCGACCGCGTTCCCACGGAAAGCGATGTCCGCGTCGGTCACCGTGTAGTGATCGAACTGGCACGCCATGCAGAATTGCTCGACGAGGTCGCCGGCGATCTCCTGCACGTCACCCACGTTGTTGATGCCCCAGTCGCCGAGCGTTTGCTGGGTCTGGACGCGGGCGCTCGTCATCCGTGAGTCGATGTAGCTTGCGCCGACATCGAACCGGCTGCCCCCGCCGAAATCCCAGCCGAGGTTGGCGCTGAGCTGGTTTAGGCGGTGGCGCTGGCTTGCAGCATTGGTGCGCTGCACTTGCGTGCCGAGATCGCCGATGTCCAGAACACCATTGTTGTTGCCACGGTCGTCCGCCGTGCCGAGAATGCCATCCGTTCCGGCACCACTGTCATTGAACGTCCAACTCTGATTGGGAACCTTCCCCGAGTAGTCGACCGAATGCGCGTCGACCACGGGGGCGCCGAATCCGACAAGCGTCGAGCTGGCACCGTTGGCCGAGTTCGGGGTGGAGTTGGAGACCGAGTGGTTACCGTCGAGCGTGAGCGTGAAGCTGTCGCCGATATCCCATTCTGCGTTCAAGCCGTACGACTGCATTTCGGTCTTCGTCGCGCGATACTGCTGCTCGAAACCGATGTCCTTGGTGCCGTACCCGGCGCCTTCCTCGATGTAGATTGCGGTCGGAACCGTATCGTTGGTATCGAAAGTAATGCGATCGAACGGGCGATTGAACCAGTTGCCCTGGTCGGTGCGCTCTTCGGAAAGCTCGTTCTGCGCGAAAAGGGCGTCCGCCGTGATCGTCAGCGTATCGATCGGGCGGAACTGCGCCGCACCCGACAGGTTGATGCGCTCGCGCTCCGATTCCGAATAGTGGTAACGGCTGTCGTTGGGGACGGCCACGAGCGTGTCGGGATCGCTCGGGGCACCATCGACAACGGTCGCCGCGCCGCGACCTGGGAATGACGAGAACGGTGTGACGTTCCAATCGTTCGACGTTGCGCTAGCCGCGGCGCTCTTGCGCTTCTGATAGGCGCCGAACAAGGACACGCCGAACATCTCGTTCGGGTCGCTCCAGGTCACGACGCCCGAGAACTCGGGGTCGATGCGGAAGTCTTCGTTGCTGAGGTCGTACAGCGCCTTGGCGCCGACACTCCCGCGCAGACCTTCACCCGCCGCATCGAGCGGCCGGATCGTGACGATGTTGATCGCCGCACCGATACCGCCCGACGGAATAGCGGAGCGGCCGGTCTTGTAGACTTCGAGACGGCTGACCCCTTCCGAAGCGAGATTGTTGAAATCGAACGAACGACTCGTCGCGCGGGCGAAGTCGACCGACTGATCGCCGCCCGGCGCATTGACGAACGAGGTGGCGATCTGCCGCCCGTTGACGGTCACGAGGTTGAACTGCGGGCCGAAGCCGCGGACCGTGACCTGCGAGCCTTCGCCGTTGACGCGGTTGATCGACACGCCCGGAACGCGCTGCAGCGATTCGGCAAGGTTGGTGTCGGGGAACTTGCCGATGTCTTCGGCCGAGATCGCGTCGACGACGCCCGAGGCATCGCGCTTGATGTCCATCGCGCGCTCGAGAGCGCCGCGGACGCCGGTAACGACGATGGTGTTCTCTTCTTCCGCGGCGGCGGTGTCCTGCGCGAACGCCGGGACCGCCAGGGTTCCTGTGGCAACGGCCGATACACTGGCGATCAGCGCGGCACGCAACATGCGCTTACCGCCCGAACGCGTGGAAACAGCTCGACTGTTGAGAGTGCTCATTTCGTTTCTCCCCATACTGGCCAACCGGCCAGCCCTTGTTTCAAGACCGAGCGACCGGCCTTATTTCTTTGGTAGCGCTACCATTTAGGGATGCAGCTACTGATGCCGGGCCGAATGCTAGCGAGGGCCTCGGCTATGTCAAGCGAATACCCCGCCCCGGATAACACAATTCTCTATCGGCTGATGCGAACACGCAACAATCGACTAGGCGCTGCCGGTAGCGTTACCAAGATGTTAGGGTACTAAGGCGCGCTTTCGATTTGCCCACACGAGGCCGACCACCGTCAGGAGGCTCGCGCCAAACACCGCGGCGGCGGCCCCGCTCGCGCCCGCCCATGGCACCAGGAATGGCAAGGAGGCAACCGCCAGCCCCGTCGGGATGGCCCGCAACAGGAAGTTGCGCAAGGCGTGGCCGCGCGACACGAGCAGCGCCTCGAGGGTCGCGCCGGCGAGTTCGATGGCCGCCGCCGCCGAGAGAACGATCATCGGCGCGTAGGCGGCGGCGTATTCGCCACCGGCAATCGCCACGATCAGCCAATGCCCGGCCAGCGCGGCCAGGACCACCGCGCTCAACCCGGTGAACAGGGCGATCTTGCCGATCCGAGACGCGATATGCCGCGCTTGCTCCGGATCGCGCACGAGTTCGGGATAAGTCGCGCGTAGTAGGGCCTGGGCGAGCTTCAGGAGCCCTTCCCCAAGCTGCGCGGCAACGCGATAGATCGCGGCCATCGCGGCCCCGCCGAGCGCACCCACCAGCAGCACGATCAGCTGCCGCGAGGCAATCAGGAGCATGCCCGACAGTCCCGTTCCCCAGACGAACCCCCACGCCCCCGTCTCGGCCGTCGGCAGGCGCCGCAGGCTGATGGCCCGAACCGAGAGCGGCTCCAGCCGCAGGGCGAAGCGCCAATAGACCGCTGCCGTCGCCAGCTCTCCGGCGGCCCAGGCGAGGAGGAATGCCGGTGTCGTCGGCGCGAGGAAGGCGGCGAACAGGGAGCACACGATGCGCACGATTGATGTCGTCGAGTCCGCCACGGCGGCTTGGGCGTAACGATCGTGGAGGCGCAAGATCCCGGTCGGAGTGGAACGTGCGGCCAGCAGCCACACGACCGTAAGGGCGAAAGCCTCCCAACGCAGCTCCGCAGGGACCGGCAGCCACTCGCCGCCGAGCCAAAGCAGCGCGGCAGCAATCGCCGAGCCCACCGTCAGGGAAAGAAGATCGAGCGCGAGCGCGAAACCAATCGAATTGCCCACAGTCTCGCGTCGCTGGCCCCAGCGGACCACCGCTTGCCACGTCTGGAACGAAGCGACCCCGGCAATGGCCTGCGCGAACGCGACCACCAGGATGAACTGGCCGAAGCCTTCGATCCCCAAAGCGCGGGTGGCCAGCGCCAGGTAGCCGAGGCTCAGCACGGCGTTGATGCCCCGCGCGCCCATCAGCCAGCCGGTGTTGGTCAATGCACGGCGGATCATGTCGGCGCGTTTGGCGCAACGGCCCCAGGATTGCAAAGCCGCACGCGGCGTGCACACCGGCCGCATGACGATTCCGCCCGCCCGCCTTGGGTTCTTCAAACTGAACGTGCCGGATCTCGAGCAAGCGAGGGCTTTCTGGAGCGAAGCTTTCGACTTCTCGGTGACCGGCCAGATCGACGAACCGGATTTCCTCGAGCACATTCTCGCGTCGCCGGGGCAGGCCTCGGGCCCGAACCTGATGCTGGTACAATACAAGGACGGGCGCGACGTGACTGTCGGAAACGGTCACGGCCCGGTCGGCCTCGTTTGCGACGACATCCAGGCCAGTCACGATCGCGCCCTGGCTTGCGAGGCGGAAAAGATCACCGGGGTGTTCGAAGCCGGCGGCATCAAGATTGCGCTGCTGAAGAGCCCGCAAGGCCACGAAATCGAGCTCATCCAATTGCCGGGTTAACCCGGTTCAAACACTTTCGCCAAAGCGGCCGCGCGCAGTTCGTGCGCGAGCTGCTCCATCGTGCATTGCCGCGGCGCCTTGTCCGGGCGCCAGCGATGGAAAGTCGTACCGTGGCGGAAGCGCTGGCCGGTAACCTGGTCATAGACGACCTCGACGACGCGCTCGGGCTTCAGCGGGACCCACTCGCTGCTGCGCCCACGGCTCCAGCGGCTCGTTCCGCCCGGTGAACTGCCGGTGAAGGCCGATGGGCCGCGCAACGCGTCGAGCACGGGCAGCAAGGCGTCGCGCTCCGAAGCCGAAAACGAGGACGTGAAGCCTACGTAGTGCAGCAACCCCTCGGCATCGTAGAGCCCCAGCAGCAGCGAGCCGACTGTGCCACCGGACAATCGGTAACCGCCCACCACGCAATCGGCGGTGCGATGTTGCTTCACCTTTATCATCGCGCGCTCGCCCGAACGATACGGCTCGTCGCGTCGCTTGGCGACGATGCCGTCGAGCGAGCCGCCGCTCGCCGCGAGCCATGCCTCCGCGTCGCGCGGTTGGGTCGTGAACGGCGAAAGCAGCAACTGCTCGTTCGAGGCCCTCTTCATGAACCGGTCGAGCGCGGCGCGCCGCTCCGACAGCGGCGCATCGGTG
>JAEZCZ010000006.1 GCA_023433305.1 Pseudomonadota bacterium
CTCGGCCGATCGCCGCCACAAGCGCGCGGAAGAGAAGCACCGCGGCCTCGCCGCCAGCCTCAGCGAGCGCGCGATGCGGCACGAACCACCGGTCGCGAGGCCATCTGGCACGGACCTTGAATAGAGCAGAGGGCAACATGGTGAACGGATCGTCGATGCTCTCTTCCACTCCTTCCTCGCTCCTGCTCTCCACCGCCCTCCCCACGCTCAGCACCGCGTCGGGCGCGGGAGAGGGGCAAGCGGCCTCGCCCATGCCGGGGTTCGCCGAGCTGCTGAGTAACCTCTCGCAGAACGGGAGCGGCACGGCGGCGTCCGAGGTAGTGGCAAGCACCGCCCTTCCAGGTGAGAGCGTGGACGCGCCCGGGTTGCCCGGCTTCGCGGACTTGTTCACGACCCTGCCGCTGAAGCTGCGCGGAGCGACGGAATCCGAGGCTTTGCCGGGCGATTCCGCCTTCCCCGGCGGCGCGAAGCTCGACCCCCAAACGGCAATGACGGCCAAAGCGGCAAGCCCGGCCGGCAAGATCTTGCCGGTTGCCTTGCCGGAAGCGGCAGAGGCGGAGACGGCCAAGGTCGCGACGTCCGACACCCAGGACGCACCGTCGGCCAAGCTGACGGACATCGATATCGACATTCAGACGGCGCTGGCGCCGTTCGCCGGATTGGCGCAGCAGCTCCCGGAGCTGGCTGAAAAGCCGCACCGGGTTGCCGCGGACATCGCACGAGCAGCCCTGCCACCAGCGGCGCTCGCGCTATCGGCCAAGCCCGCGGGCAAGGCCAGCCCTGCGCAGGCCAAGGAAGCCGCACCCGCGACGGCAGTGGCGATCACGGTGGCGACCAAGACCGAAGCCGCGACGGCGCCGACCGCCATCGCTACGGCCGCGGCCGAGATCGCGGCCAGCGCTCCCACGAAGCCGCTGCGCGGCGAACCGATCCGCGCCGAAGCGCCGCTGCAACCCGTGCTGCACGCCGCCCCATCGACCGCGACCGCCGTCGACGCCGCGCCGGCCCCATCCGCCCAGACCATGCCGGTCGCCACGGCTTCCGCCGCGACGCCCTCTTCCGCCGACATCAACGCAGCGCTCGACCGGCTTGTCGCCGCGCGCGAGGCGTTGATGCCGGCCGAGGCCGCACTGGCGGTCGAGCATGCCGAGTTCGGCGAAATCTCGATCCGCTTCGAGCAGGCATCGGACGGAAGGCTTTCCGCCGAGCTGCGCGCGGCCGATCCCGAGCTGCAGCGCGCCGTCACCGCGGCCGTCGGTGCCGATCGCGGCATGGCCACGGGGTCCGACGCAGACGGCGCCCGGCCGAGCACCCTCGCCCAGCAGCGCGGCTCCGCGACCGGCGGCGAGGCTGCTTCGGGCGAGCGCAGCCAGCCGGGCCAGGAGCGCGACACGAACCAGCGGCGCGGCACCGGCCGTTCCGCGACGGGCCATGAGGGCAAGAACGATCCCCGCCCAGGCGTCTTCGCCTGATTTCAGACAACTTTTCGATTTTCCGAGGACTAGATGAGCAAGAAGAAGGACGGCGAGGACAAGCCGAAAAAGGGCAAGGGGCTGATGTTCAAGCTCCTGCTCGGCCTGGTGCTGGTGGGCGCGGGTGGCGGCGGCGCTTATGCGCTGTTCGCCAGCGGCATGGTCGGCGAGGCCAAGGCCAAGGGCGACGACAAGCCCGAGCTGGTGCGCAAGGGTGAGGACGATCCCTACGCGCCGCCCCCTGCGAAGGGCGAGAAGGAAGCCGTCGAATCCGTCCACGGCGAAGGCGGCAGCGAATACCGCATCGCCTATTACAGCTTCCCCGAGGAGTTCACCTCGAACCTGCGCAACTCGGACGGCATGGTCCAGATGAGCCTGGCCGCCTCGACCCGCTACGACGGCCGCGTGCTGATGTGGCTCGACGAGCACCAGCTCGCGATCCGCTCGCGGCTGCTGGTCGAGATCGCCGATACCGACGAAGAATCGATCTACAGCCCGGCCGGCAAGGCGCAGCTCCAGAAGCGCCTGACCGCCGCGATCAATGACGTGCTGACGACCAACGAAGGCTTCGGCGGCGTCGACAACGTCCACTTCCGCTCGTTCATCGTCCAGTGAAGCCCGAACGTCCCATCCGGGCCGCGGGCTTCGCCGCGAACCATTGCGACGCGCTGTTCCGGCAGCGCGCCGAGCCCGCCGACCTGCTGCCCGAGTTCGGGCGGCTGGGCGAGCGGCTGGCGCGCCAGCTCGGCCCCGCGCTCGCGTCGTTCGGTGGCGGCACGACGCCAGAGGTCCGGATGGCGGGCGTCGAGCGCCAGAGCGGCGCCGAGCTGGGCGAAGCGATCGGGACGCTGGCGGCCAACTGCCTGCTGGCCATCGGCGGTGGCCGGACGCGCCTGCTGCTTTCGATCGACGGCGGCGCCCTGCTGGCTCAGCTCGACCGCGCGTTCGGCGGGACCGGCGAAATCGGCGCCAAGCTCCCAGCCGCGCTGCCCCTGTCGGCCGACCTGCTCGCGCAGCGCGTCGAGCACGGCTTCGCCGACCTGCTCGCCGAGGCGATCGCTCCGGGCGAGGCGCTGGCCGTGCTCGAGCGTTCGAATTCCTATGCCACGCTCGCGCCGTTCAAGAAGAACGAGGCGCTGGTCGCCCTCACCTTCGAAGTGTTCGAGGCGGGTGCGCGCTCGCTGACGCTGCGGCTCGCCGCGAGGGCGGACAGCCTTTCGGCGATCCTCCCTTCGACCGATACGCGCCGCCGCGCCCCGAGCCGCAACGCCGGCCCGCTCGACGCGCCGTTCGCCGACATCGCGCTGTCGCTCGAAGCCGTGCTGACCGAAATGCGCGTGCCGCTGAGCCGCGTCGCGACGTTCGCGCCCGGCCAGACCATTCCGATCCCCGTCGCCCGCGCGGTTCCGCTGCGGGTCGGCGGAACGATCGTGGCGCGCGGCACCGTCGGCGAGCTCGACGACCGCGTCGCCCTGCAAATCACGAACGCCATCGCTTCCCGAAAGGACTTCCAGTGAACGCCTCCACTCCCGGCTTCGGCCTGATCCAGGACATCGACGTCCGCCTGACGGTGGAGCTCGGCCGCACCGACATGGCGCTGCGCGACGTGCTCGCGCTCGGCGAAGAGAGCGTGGTCATGCTCGACCGCCTCACCGACGAGCCGCTCGACGTGAAGGTCAACGGCAAGCTGATCGCGCGCGGCGAAGTCGTCGCCGAGGGCAACCGCTTCGGCCTGCGGATCATCGAACTGGTCGGCGTCGACCAGCCTTCCCCCGCCGCTGTCCAGGCCAGCGACGCCGCCCGCGTGGAAGCGATCGCCTGATGTTCTGGTACATCCTCAAGCTTATCCTGTTGCTGCCCCTGATCGGGCTGATGATCTGGGGCAGCCTCAAGCTGGCCCAGCGCATGCAGGGCAAGTTCGGCATGGCGCAGGGCGGCAGCCGCGCGGTGAAGATCGTCGAGACGACGATGCTGTCGCCGACGATGCGCCTCGCGGTGATCGAATTCCACGGGCGCGAAATCCTCGTGTCCACCTCGCGCAACGGCTTGACTCGACTGGCCGAGGCTCCGGCCCGCCAGCCCCAGGACCCCGAATAACATGAAGCGCTTGCTTTCCCTTGGCGCGCTGGCCGCGCTGGCGGTGCCGCAGGCCGCGTTCGCGCAGGCCGCCGCGACGGCCGCCGCCGAGCCCGCGGTATCCGGCGCTCTCGACCGCGCATTCAGCACCATGAGCGGTGCCGGCGGTGAGCCGCTGAGCCTTTCGCTGCAGCTCCTGCTCATCATGGGGCTGCTGACGATCCTGCCGGCGCTGATCCTGATGATGACCAGCTTCACGCGCATCATCGTGGTGCTGGCGATCCTGCGCCAGGCCCTCGGCCTTCAGCAGTCGCCGCCGAACCAGGTTCTGATCGGGCTTTCGCTGTTCCTCTCGCTGTTCGTGATGGCGCCGACGCTCGAGCGCGTGAACGACGTGGCGATAGCGCCCTACTCCGCCGGTCAGATCGGCGCCGAGCAGGCGATCTCCGCCGCCGGCGACCAATTCCACAGCTTCATGATCCGCCAGACCCGCGAGACCGACCTGGCGATGTTCGCCGACATGGCCAACGCGCCCAAGTTCGCATCCGAAGCCGATGTGCCGTTCTCGATCCTGCTGCCTGCCTTCGTGACCAGCGAGCTCAAGACCGCGTTCCAGATCGGATTCATGCTGTTCCTGCCGTTCCTGGTGATCGACCTCGTGGTCTCCAGCGTGCTGATGAGCCTCGGCATGATGATGATGAGCCCGATGCTCGTCTCGCTGCCGTTCAAGCTGCTGCTGTTCGTCCTGGTGGACGGGTGGGCGCTGCTGATGGGCTCCCTCGCGGCGAGCTTCGTCTAGCCATGGACGAGCTCCCCACCCTGCTCTCGTTCGCCGACCGCATGCTGTGGACCACCGCGCTCGTGGCCGCCCCGGTGCTGCTCGCGAGTCTCGCCGTCGGCCTGGTGATCGGCCTCGTCCAGGCCGCCACTTCGGTGAACGAGCAGACGCTCACCTTCGTGCCGAAGCTGGCGGCGATCGCGATCGTGCTGGTCATCTTCGGCGCCTCGATGATGACGCTGCTCGGCGACTTCATGCAGGAAATCTTTGCCGAGATTGCCCGGACCGGGCGATGATCGCGCTCGATTTCGGCTTCGGCGCGCTGGAGCAGGATTTCTGGCGCGTGGTCTTCCTGATGACCCGTATCGGCGCGGCGATGCTCGCGGCGCCGTTCTTCGGAGCCGCTTCGATACCCGTGACCGTGCGCGTCTGCATGACGGGCGCGGTGGCGATCTTCGTCGCCGCGTGGATGCCGGCGGTCGCCACGCCGCAGGCGCTGTTCTCGCTCGCCGGGATGCTCGCGATCGCGGGTGAAGTCGTGGTCGGGCTGGCGCTCGGCTTCATCCTCCAGATCGCCTTCGCGGCACCGACCATCGCGGCCGAGCTGATCGGCGGCGGCATGGGCATGAGCATGGCGGTGACCTCCGATCCGAACGGCGGAGGACAGATCACCGCGTTCGGCCAGTTCTTCTCCATCGTCCTGATCCTGATCTTCCTGGCGATGGGCGCGCACCTCCACTGGCTGCGCCTGGTGGTCGAAAGCTACGAGGCTTTCCCGCCCGGCCAGACCTGGCTCGGCGCCGAGCGGTTCGCCGTTATCGCGTCGTTCGCCGGCTCGATGTTCGAGACCGCGGTGCGCATCGCGCTCCCGGTCACGCTCGTGCTCCTGCTCGTGCAGATCCTGACCGGCGTGCTGAGCCGCTCGGCGCCCTCGCTCAACCTGTTCGCGCTCGGCCTTCCCGCCGGGGTTCTGGCGGGCATCACCGCGCTGATCCTCGCCGCGCCGGTGATCTATGACCAGTTGGCGGGAGTCGTCAGCTTGTCGCTCGAGCAGGTCGAAGGCGTCGTGCTGCGATGAGCGAGAGCGCCGGCGAGAAGACATTCGCGCCAACCCAGAAGCGGCGCACCGACGCCGCGAAGAAGGGCGACGTGCTCCGTTCGCGCGAGCTTTCGACCGCGGCGGTGATCCTGTTCGGCGCAGCCTGGCTCTCGTTCGCGGGGCCGTGGATGCTCGGAGACCTGGCCGGCCTGCTGCGCGCCAGCCTGACGTTCGACCGCGCCGCGCTGATGAACTTCGACGTCGGGCCGACGCTGATCTCGGTGCTGTACCTGATGCTGCCGCCGATCGCCTCGCTGGCGCTGCCGATCATCCTGCTCGCGGTCGCCTCGCAGCTCGGCTTCAGCGACGGGCGCTGGGTGGGAAGCAACCTTGCTTTCAAGGGCTCGCGCATCAATCCGCTCTCGGGCCTCAAGCGCATGTTCGGCATGACCGGCCTGATCGAGATGGGCAAGGGCCTGCTCAAGATCGTGCTGCTCGGCGCGATCGCCTTCTTCTGGGGCAGCGCCTGGTTCGAGACGATCGCCGGGCTCGGCAAGGGCAACCTCTCGCAGCAGCTCACCGCCGGATGGGGGGCGTTGACCAGCCTGCTGTTCGCACTCGCGGGCGGGCTCATCGTGATCGCGCTGGTCGACGTGCCGGTGCAGTGGGCGCGGCGCATGAAGCGGCTGAAGATGAGCCACCAGGAGATGCGCGACGAGAACAAGGAGGCCGAGGGATCGCCCGAGGCCAAGGCGTTCCGCCGCCAGCGCCAGCGCGAGATCGCGATGGGCAGCGTCTCGGGCGCGATGCGCGAGGCGCAGTTCGTGCTCACCAACCCGAGCCACTTCAGCGTGGCGATGGCCTACGATCCCGAGCGCGCTTCCGCGCCGATCGTGCTCGCCAAGGGCCGCGGCGAGAAGGCACTGGCGATGCGCGAGCTGGCGCGCGAGCTGGAAGTGCCGATGATCGAGCTGCCGCAGCTCGCCCGCTCGGTCTATTTCACCACCCGCGAGAACCAGACGATCCGCGAGGAGCTCTACGCCGCGATCGCCTCGGTGCTGGCGTTCGTCTATTCGCTGAAGCGCGGCGAACGGCCCGCGATGCCGCCGATCGAGGTCCCCGTGGAGCTGCGTTTCGACGCGGAGGGCCGCCTTGCCACTTAACCCCTCCCCGATCGCGTCGTTCTCCCGTCCATGAGCCAGATCGGATCCATCGTGACCGCGCTCGGCGGCGGCAGCGGCGTGGACATGGTCCAGCTCGCGAACGACCTCGCCGTCGCGCAGTTCGCCCTCCGCAACGACCGCCTGACGGTGCAGAGCGAGCAGCTCGATCGGCAGATTTCGGCCGCGTCCTCGATCAAGAACTCGCTTTCGCTGCTTGCCACCGCGCTCGGCGACCGTGTCCGGACGGGCGATCTCTCGTCGCGCCCCAGCGTTGCCAACGCGAGCGTCGCGACCGCTTCCAGCCCCGTCGGTACCTCGGGATCGGGCACTTACTCTCTCGAAGTCTTCTCGCTCGCCAAGGCGCAGACGCTGGCGAGCCCGGCGTATGCCGACAGCACCGCGGCCATCGGCGCGGGCACGCTGACCTTCCGGTTCGGTGCCACCACCGGCGCGAGCTTCACCGAAGACACGAGCAAGGCCGCCGTCACCGTCGACATCGCCAGCGGGTCGACGCTCTCTCAGATCGCCTCCGCGATCAACGCCAAGGGCGCCGGTATCACGGCCTACGTGGCGCAGACCGACCAGGGCGCGCAGCTCGTGCTGAAAGGCGCCGACGGCCTGCAGAACGGGTTTATCGTCGAAGCGAGCGAAGTCGTCGGCGAAGAGGGCCTCGCCGCGCTGGCGTGGAATCCCGCCAGCGGCGGAGACCCGACCCGGTTGACCGCGACCGCCGGCGATGCCTCGTACAAGCTCGACGGACTGGCGATGACGAGCGCGAGCAACGACGTCGGCAAGGTCGCGCCGGGCCTTTCGCTCAAGCTGACCGGGACGAACATCGGCTCACCGACCCAGATCAGCTTCAACAGCCCGGCCGGCAACATCACCACGGCGATGAACGACCTCGTCTCCGCGCTGAACGAAGTGGCGGGCGAGCTCCGTGCGGCGACCGATCCGCTGAGCGGCGACCTCGCCCGCGACCCGGGCGCCCGCGCGCTGCAGCGCGCGTTCTCCTCGCTGGCCGGCGAAATCGTGATGCCCGGCGCGGCGGCGGGCGCCCCGAAGACCCTGTCCGACCTCGGCCTCGCCATCCAGCGCGACGGAACCTTCCGGCTCGACGCCGCGCGCCTTCAGGCGACGCTCGAGCGCGATCCCGACGGCGCCGCGGCGATGTTCACGACCGGCCTGTTCGGCGTCTATTCGACCTTCGACAAGCTGGCTCGGAACGCCTCGACCACCGGCAACCCCGGCTCGCTGGGCGGATCGATCGCCCGCTACCAGGCCAAGTCGGGCGACCTCGCCAAGGCCGCCGCCAAGCTGGCCGAACAGCAGGAAACGCTGCGGGCCAACATGGTCGCCCGCTTCGCCAAGGCCGACACGCGCATCAGCGCGTCCAAGTCCACGCTCAGCTTCCTGCAGTCGCAGATCGACGCCTGGAACGCGGGCAAGGACTAAGGCCGTCCGATGCTCGCCTTTACCGACCCGCGCGAGGCCTATCGCCGCAGCGAGATCGACGCCCGCGTCGAAGGCGGCGCGGATCCGGCCGACCTGGTGCGCCTGTGCTACGAGCAGGCGATCGGCGGCCTTGGGCTCGCGATCATCGCGCACGAGCGCAAGGATCCCGCCGCGCGGAGCAAGGCGCTGACACGCGCGCTGTCGTCCGTCACCGCGCTCGACATGGGGGTCGATCGCTCAGCCCCGCTCGCCGACGCGCTGCTGCAGCTGTACAGCGCCGCGAAGAAGGCGATCCTCGACAGCGTCGTGGCGTTCGACAGCGAGATGCTGGGCCAGGTGCGCCAGGACTTCGTGGATATCGCCAAGGCGATGGAGAACCGCTGACCCGGGCGTGCCCCCCGGAGGCGGCGACGCGTCAGGCTATCTCGACCTTGTTGCGCCCGGTTTCCTTCGCCCGGTAGAGCGCGCCGTCGGCCGCCTTCAGTGCCTCGCGCGGATCGGGGTGCGCGAACACGTCGGCGAGCCCCGCCGAGAAGGTGATCTGCCCGAAGGGTTCGTCGTTCTCGCGGTTGAAGAGCCGGCGCCCCGCGAGGTCCTCACGCGCCGCATCGAGCCGCGCCTTGGCTTCCGACGGGCTCAGGCCGCGGAACAGCAGCACGAATTCCTCTCCGCCATGGCGCGAGACGTGGCAGTTGTCGTCGGAGCTCTTGGCCAGGATCTGTGCGATGAGCTTGAGTACCCGGTCGCCCGCGTCGTGGCCGTGGCGGTCGTTGATCCGCTTGAAGTGATCGATGTCGCAGAACGCGACGCAGAGCGCCTCGTGGCTCGCACCGGCTTCGGCATGCTGCCGCTCGAGCTCGGCCTCGAAGGCACGGCGGTTCGGGAGCCCCGTGAGGTGGTCGCGCTCGGCATCGCGGCGCGCCTTGTCGAGCCGCCGCCGCAGCGCCTTGGCTTCCTGCTCGCTGCTCTTGAGCTCGGCCTCCGCGACGCGCGTTCGCTCCGCCATTTCCTCGGCGAGCGCGGCGAGCCGCTGGACCATGTCCCCTTCCTCGGCCTGCTCGCCGAGCTCGCCCAGCTCGACGACATGGCGGTCGAGCGCGGTATTGTACGCGGTGGTCGCGCTGCGCGCGGCACTGGTGGTGCGGGTGAAGCGCGTCACGCTCTCGTTCAGCTCGTCCATCGCGAGGCGGAGCATGTCGCGCTCGCGCTCCTGGTCGGCGGAGGCGGCCACCTTGTCGAGCCACGGCTGCTGGATTTTCTCGCCCGCCCGCGTCCGCTCGTCGATGCGCCGCCGCAAGTTGGGCAGCGTGCCCGAGAACGCATTCCAGGCGATGGTCAGGTTGGCGGGATTCACCGCGAGGTCGTTGGCCAGCAGGAAGGCGGCGATCTCGTCGAGCAGCTCGCGCCGCCCCTCTTGCGCCAGCCGCGTCACCGAGCCGGTCTCGGGCGCGGATCGAGAGCGCCCGGAAGCGCCGTTCCCGCCAAACCGCAGCCAGCGAAATGCCGGCAAGACGGACGCGGATGAAGTTGGAGCGCCCTCGGCCATACTCCCCTTACGGCGCGGCCCGGCGAAATTTAAGGGCGCGCCCAGATAGTTCCGCGTCGCATCCACACCCTCGCCGCTGAATCACCGCAATCCGCTTGATTTTGACTTTATCAAACGTATGGTTCGCCCGGGCCGATCAGGCCGCCGCCTAGCCGCCAGCAAAGGTAGCGGGCAATCTGGGGAGAGACGGAATGAGGGTGAATCTCGCTCAAGCCTGCAGCGCGTATCTGCTTGCCGGCGTGGCTGCCTGCGCGCTGGCGCCGGCCGCCGCGGCCCAGGAAGCTACGGAAGAGGATCGCGGCGCTTCCGACGCCTTCGGGCAGGCGATCGTCGTGACGGCCGAGCGCCGCGAGACGAACCTCCAGGACACCCCGATCTCGATCGTCGCGGTGACCGAGGAAATCATCGCCGCGAAGGGAATCGAGGACCTCGCGGACCTCGGTTCGTTCACCCCGAACCTCAACATCACCCCCTCGCGCGGCAACGGCAGCGCGATCCCGAGCTTCTCGATCCGCGGCATTTCCGGCGGCGGCGGGGCGACCAGCGAGCGCGGCGTCGGGCTGTATATCGACGGCGTCTACGTTCCGCGCACCAGCGGCTCGGTGCTGCGCGTGCTCGACATCGACCGCATCGAGGTGCTGCGCGGCCCGCAGGGCACGCTGTTCGGCCGCAATTCAACCGGCGGCGCGATCCGAATTTTCACGCGCCAGCCCGAGTTCGACGATCTCAACGGCTACGCCAAGGTCACTGCCGGCAACCTCGGCCGCTTCGACGTGGTGGGGGCGCTGAACGTGCCCATTTCCTCCACGCTGGCGCTCCGCGTGCAGGGGGCGCGGCTCCACGAAGGGGGATTCGTCGAGCGCGGCACGCAAGAGCTGGGCGGCTCGACGGACTACATCG
The DNA here is from genome assembly GCA_023433305.1 of Pseudomonadota bacterium. Lineage (GTDB taxonomy): Bacteria > Pseudomonadota > Alphaproteobacteria > Sphingomonadales > Sphingomonadaceae > Croceibacterium_A. The sequence continues at coordinate 10,427 of JAEZCZ010000006.1, forward strand.
GCCGGGCCAACCTGCGTTTCCAGCCGTCGTCGCGCTTCGAGGCGACCGCCGGATTCCTCTACAGCGATTCCAAGGCGACCGGCACGCCGCTCGTTTTCACCGAGTTCGACATGCGGCCCGGGATCGAGGGCGTGCTGCAAGGCAACTTCGGCGACTGGCTGAACGATTCCTTCAAGCGCGCGGGCCAGGCTCCGCTCGCGCCCTACAACGATCCGCGCATCGTGATCGATGACTACACCGCGCCGAGCATCTGCCTGCTCGACGATTTCGATCCCGACTTCGACGCCGCCTGCGAGCAGTTCGATCACAACCGCTATTGGCAGACCGACCTCAGGATGTCGTACGAGCTCAGCGACGCGCTCCAGCTCTCCTCGGTCAGCGGCTATGCCAAGCTCGATCACGAGGCTTCGGTCGACTACCAGCTGCTCGGCACGGAGGACCGTTCGACGGACGTCGAGTCCGAGGTCTTCTACCAGGAGCTGCAGCTCAACGCGCAGCTGTTCGGCGGGGCGGTCGATCTCGTCGGGGGGGTCAACTATTTCCACGAGAAATCGAGCAGCCCGGGCCTGACCTTCAACCGCCGCGGAACGAGCGCATTTCCCGATCAGGCCAACGGCGACGGCGATGCCGGGCTGTTCCGGCTCAACGACACGTTCACGCAGCAGGTTTCCAACTCGTACGGCGCGTTTCTGAGCGGCACGTGGCACGCCACCGACCGCCTCAACCTGACCGGCGGCCTGCGCTTCGCGTACGATAAGAAGGACTACGAGCAGACCGAGCATGCCTCGGCCAACTTCGTGCCCGCGCCGGGAACGACCTCCACTTTCGTCGAGAGCGACGATAGCTGGGACGAGATCGATTACCGCGGCACGATCGATTACCACTTCACCCCCGACGTCATGGCCTACGCCACGGTTTCGAAGGCCTACAAGGCGGGCCAATACAGCTTCTCGATCATCGACCGGGTCCCCGGCCCCGATCAGAGCGGCGACTTCATCCGCACGATCCCGCCCGAGAAGGTGAAGAACTACGAAGCCGGCCTGCGGATCACGGCGCTCGGCGGCCGGCTGCGCTTCAATCCGACCGGCTTCTTCATGAAGTGGACCAACCGCCAGGCCGCCACGCAAGTGGCCTGCACGACCAGCCCGAGCTGCCCGCTGGGTTTCGAGATCAGGGTGATCAATACCGGCGACGTCGATCTCTACGGCGGCGAGCTCGACATGCAGGTGGCGCTGACCGACGATTTCTACATCGACGCGGCCGGAGCCTACATCCGCTACGACCTGAAGGACGAAGCCGCCAACGGCGGCCCCAACCTCTATCCAGACGTGCCGGAGATTACCTTCAACGTCGGGGCGAACTATCGCCTGGCGGCCGCGATCGGCGACTTCACCTTCAACCTGAACTATTCGTACACCGACGAGCAGGCGACCCATCCCAGCGAAGGCACCGATTCGGCCTACACGCTGCCCGCGATCGACCTGGTCAACGCACGGATCCAGTTCGAGCCGTCCGACCTGCCGATCACCGTCACGCTGTTCGCGAACAATCTCCTCGACAACACCTACGCCACCTATGGCCAGCGTTTCGGCGGCGGATATTGGGACCAGGGCGGGCCGCCGAGCCGGCTCCACCCGGTGGCCCGGGCGCCGCGTTCGGCGCTGGCAGAAGTTCGTGGCCGTCCTCGCCATGTCGGGTTATCGTTGCAGTACGACTTCTGACTTCAGACGGAGTCTCGCCCTCGCAGCGACGGGGCTAGGCTCTTGAACACATTAGTTATTGACTTAATCAAATAGGTCGAGGACACATCGACCAGGATCAAGGAGTGGATGTGCTGGTATCGAGGCTCCTCACGGGCGCTGCCCTGCTCATGCTGTCGGCCGCAACGCCGCTTGCCGCGCAGGACGCCTATCCGGCCGAAGGCGATCTGCCGGCGCAGCCGCAGGTCAATCGCCCGCTGACGCCGCTGTCGCCCGAACGGCTCGAGCAGATGGTGCCGAAGCATCCGGGTTATCTCGGGGCGCTCGCGCCGGAGAACATCGCGAAAGCCCGCCCGGCCGCGCCGTTCGATGTGACCGGCACCTGGTTCGTCGACCTCTCCAAGGGTTTCGCCGACTACATGTTCGGGCCGCCGTACCCCAAGTTCGGCGCCGAGGGGCGCGAAGCGCTGATCGAGCAGCCCAAGGCACAGGCGCGCGGCGAGACTTATCGCGACGCGATCGGCCAGTGCTACCCGCCGGGGATGCCGATGCTGATGACGCGGGTGTGGCCGCATGCGTTCATCCAGCTTCCGACCGCGATCTACGTCATCTCGGGCTTCAACAACTCGGTCCGCACGATCTTCCTCGACGGGCGCGAGCACAGCGATCCGGATCTGGTCGTGCCGAGCTACAACGGCGAATCGATCGGCCGCTGGGAAGGCGACACGCTGGTCGTGCACACCACCTACTTCGAGACCGACAACCACTACATCGACCTCGGCATCCCGATCTCCGACCAGTTCGAGCTGATCGAGCGCATCCGCCTGGTGAACGGCGGAAAGACGATGGAAGTCGAGTACGAGCTGATTGACCCGCAGATGTGGGAAGGCGAATGGAAGTCGGTCAAGCGCTACAACCGCGCCGATTACACCGACATCAACGAAGCCAACTGCATCCTGCAGTACAACGCCAACCTGCCCGGCACCAACCTCGGCCGCGAGAACGCCGAGGATCGCGGGCAGAGCGATATCGAAGGAGTAAGCGAATGATCGGGCTACGCACCGCCATCGCCGCGGGAGGGCTCATGCTGGCCGTCGCCGCGCCCGCGCTGGCGCACCACAGCTTCGCGATGTTCGACCAGCGCAAGGTCATGACGCTCGAAGGGACGGTGCGCGAATTCCAGTGGACCAATCCCCATTCGTTCATCGAGCTCGACGTGACCACCGGCGGCAAGGTGCAGCGCTGGGCGATCGAGCTCAACAGCCCGAACAACCTGACCCGGCAGGGCTGGCGGCGCACGTCGCTGAAAGCCGGCGAGAAGATCAGCGTTCGCATCGCCCCGCTGCGCGACGGGCATCCGGGCGGGCTGTTCCTCGATCTCAGGAAAGCCGACGGGAAAGTGCTCGATTCCGGCCTGCCGAAGGACGGCACGCCCGTCAACGTGCCGCAAGTTTAAGGGAGACGGCAATGAAAACCTTGGCAAAGCTCGTTCTGCCCGCCGCGTTGCTGGCAACGCTACCCGTGCTGCCCTCGCTCGCGCATCACAGCTACTCGATGTTCGACATGAACAAGACCGTCGCGCTCGAGGCGACCGTGGTGAAGTTCAAGTGGCAGAACCCGCATGCGTTCATCGAGATCGACGCGGCCGCGCGCGGCGGGCCGGAGCGCTGGGCGATCGAGATGACGAGCCCCAACAACCTGGCGCAGGAAGGCTGGAAGCGGACCTCGCTCAAGCCGGGCGACAAGATCACCTTGTGGATCCATCCGCTGCGCAGCGGCGCCAAGGGTGGCGCCTACGCCGGAGTCCGGCTGCCCGACGGCAAGACGCTCGGCGACGTGAGCTGAGCCACCGATGACGATCCGTGCCGTGGCGGCCGCGCTCCTGCTCTGCGCCGCCCTTCCCGCCAGCGCCCAGCTCGGCGCCGCCCCGCAATCGCCGCCGCCCGAGGGCGTCGCGCCCGATGGCGGCGCGGGCAACCCCAAGGGCCACTACCACGAACTCGACGCGCTCCCCGACTGGGGCGGCATCTGGTTCGTCGAAGGCGGCGCCTCCCGGCGCGAGGCGCCCGTCGTGCCCAAGCTCAAGGGCGAGTATCTCGAGCGCTACGAGGCCTGGCGCGCACAGGTCGCGGCCAACGACGGCGTGGTGCCCCGCACCCGCTCCAACTGCAGCCCCCCGGGCATGCCGCGGATCATGCGGCTCGGCCAGTATCCCTACGAATTCCTGTTCACGCCCGGCCGCGTCACCATCAACCAGGAAGCGTGGATGCAGACGCGCACGATCTGGACCGACGGCCGCGCGCACAAGGAAGATCCCGATCCCACCTTCATGGGCGATTCGATCGGCCGCTGGGAAGGCGACACGCTGGTCGTCGACACGATCGGCATTTCCGACGAGCTCGATCTCGACACCGGCATGCCGCACTCGGACCAGTTCCGCTTGACCGAGCGCATCTACCTCTCGCCCGACGATCCCAACGTGCTCGTCAACGAGATGCGCATGGAAGATCCGGAAGCGCTCGAGGAGCCGTTCGAGGTCACCGTCCGCTACCGCCGCGATCGCCACGGCGCGCTGATCGAGTTCCAGTGCGCCGAGAACGATCGCAATCCGATCGATGAAAACGGACAGACGCTGTATCTCTAGCCGAAATGCGTAAGCGGCCGTGACGTGGGTTGGCACCAGCGCACGGTTCGAATTATGTCTCCATCGCCAAGGCCTTTTCGGTGCACGATGAAAGGGCCGCGCAGCGTTCAGGATAGGCGCCGCGTTCGCCGGGTGGGGTTCGGAGAAGTGGAATGAGCGGATCGTCGGGGGCGGGTCAGGGGGACGTAAGGCTCCCGCATACTCTGCGGGACTGGAGCACCCCGCTCGCCGAACTCGTCACGATGCGCCTGATCGGCCTGTTCAGCCTGATGCGCCGCGGAGGCGGCCTCGCCCAACGCCGGCAGTTCGGATTGTCCGAGCTCGACTGGCGGATCATGACCCAGGTCGGGCAGTTCGCGCCGTTGTCGCTGAGCGAGCTGGCCGATTTCAACCTGCAGGACCGCGGGCAGATGAGCCGCGCCGTGAAGGCGATGGTCGCCCGGGGGCTGCTGAGCCGCGAGCGCAAGCCCGGCGGGCCGGAGATCGAGATTCGGCTGACCGAGCAGGGCCGCGAACTGTTCGCGCGCATGGTCGAGCGCGCGATCGAGCGTGACCGTCGACTGACCACCGGGATGAGCGCGGAAGACGTCGCCACGCTGCGGCGACTGACCGACATGATGATCGAGCAAGCCGAAGCGATCATGGCCGAGGAACTCGCTCATACCGAGTGAGGGCCCCCGCCAAACGCCTTCGCGGCATCGCCGGGGGAAAGCCCTTTAGCGCCGCGCGATGAGGCGCTCGATCGCACGGTGATGGCTCTCCTCGTCGCCGGCGATGCGCTCGAGCATCGCGCGAAGCGCCACGAGTTCCGCTTCCGACAGGTGCTCGATCCCGATGAACTCGTTGCGCGCCTTTCCGCCGGCGCGGATCAATTCGTCGAGCTTCGCCTGGATCGCCGAAGCGTCGCGGTTCTGCGCGCTTTGGATGAGGAAGACCATCAGGAAGGTGACGATCGTGGTTCCGGTGTTGATCACCAGTTGCCAGGTGTCCGACCAGCCGAACACCGGGCCCGACAATGCCCAGATCACGATGACGCCGAAGGCGAGAGAAAATGCGAACGGCTGGCCGGCTATCGCCGCCACCCGCCCCGCGATGTGTTCGAAAATCCGGTTCATGCCGCCCCGCTTCCTCCTTGGCTTCACGCCAGGATGTTGCCCGCGCCGCGCGGCAAGGGTCAACGCTTCATGCGACGGCCGGCAACGGCATCAACGAGCGCATCGAGGCCTTTGAACCTGCCGGGTGTCACTGAGGGCAAGGTGGCGGAGCGGGTGGGATTCGAACCCACGATACGGTTTTGCCGTATACACACTTTCCAGGCGTGCGCCTTCGACCACTCGGCCACCGCTCCGCATGCCGTGCGGCTCGAAAGCCCGGCAAGGGCGCGCACCTAGCGAGCGGGGGCCGGCTTTACAAGCGCGCGCGCGTGGGCCTACCCGCGAACGATGACCCGTACGATCGGCCCCGCCCCTTCCGCCGAAGAGATCGAAGCGCTCGCCCGCGCCGCGCTCGCGCGGCTGCCGGCGCAATTCGTCGAGCATCTCGGCGATGTCGTGCTGCGCGTGGAGGACTTCGCCGATGAGGCGCTGCTCGCCGAGATGGGCATCGAGGACCCGTTCGAGCTGACCGGCGTCTACGAGGGCCTCCCGCTGCACGAGAAGTCGATCGGCCATTCGGGCACGATGCCCGACCGCATCCGCCTGTTCCGCCAGCCGATCCTCGACGAATGGATCGCGCGCGGTGACGAGACGCTCGAGCACCTCGTCGCGCACGTGCTGGTGCATGAAGTCGGCCACCACTTCGGCCTCAGCGACGAGACGATGCACGCGCTCGAGGATGCGGTGGAAGAATGACCGACTGACCAGATCCTCTCCGGGACGGGGAGGGACCACCCGAAGGGTGGTGGCAGGGGCCCGCCGCAAGCGCTGCGCCACGACGCGGGCCCCCTCCGTCAGCCGCTTGCGCGGCTGCCACCTCCCCGTACCGGAAAGGATTTGGCCTTCCCGCTTCGTCAACTCGCTGGCAGACTTCGCCCATGAAGCGCCCGTCCCTCGCTTTCGCCGTCCTCGCCCTCGCCGCACCGCTCGCCGCGCAGGAGGCGGAGCTACCCACCCCCGCCTCGATCGTCGCCGAAGCGCCCGCTTCGGACTGGCGCGCGATCGATCCGGCGGACCTGCTGGTGATGACGCTGGCGCCCGACGCGAATGGCAACCCGCGCAAGGTCGTGATCCAGCTCATCCCGCCGCCGTTCAGCCAGGGCTGGGTCGACAACATCCGCGCGCTGGCAAAGGCGCACTGGTGGGACGGCACCAGCGTCTACCGCGTGGTCGACAACTGGGTCGCGCAATGGGGTGACGGAGAAGACGACGAGCGCGAGGCCAAGCCGCTGCCCGAGGGGCTGCGGGTGGTGCCGGAGAGCGAGTATTCGATCGATCCAACACCGGAGATTGGTGCTCAAATCAGGGAACTGGCCGGCCAGCTCCGCGGACCTGGCGAGGTCGATCTCGACGCGTTGCCAAGCGCCTTCTTCCAGCTACGGTCCGATCCCTACAGCGCCATGTCCCTCCATCATCAGGGATGGCCGATCGCGCTTGGCAGCCGGGACAACAAGACTTGGCCTGTCCATTGCTACGCCTCGGTCGGCGTCGCCCGCGACCTCTCGCCCGACACCGGCACCGGCGCCGAGCTCTACGCGGTGATCGGCCACGCCCCGCGCCAGCTCGATCGCAACATCGCGGTGGTCGGCCGGGTGATCGAGGGCATCGAGCACCTTTCCACCCTCCCCCGCGGCAAGGGCGAGGCCGGGGTCTACGACGACCCCGCGCTGCGCGTCGCGATCCTCTCGGTCCGGCTCGGCGACGAGCTGCCCGCGGCCGAGCAACCGAAGTTCGAGTATCTCGCCAGCGAAACCGACAGCTTCGCGCAGTACGTCCACGTCCGCGCCAACCGCAGCGACGCGTTCTACAAGGTTCCCGCCGGTGGGGTCGACGTGTGCAACGTGCAGGTGCCGATCCGCCGGGTGCAGGAGTGAGCCCACCGCTCCTTTCTTCCCGCTTCCCTTTTTCCGTCACCCTGGACGCGTTTCAGGGTGACGGAATGGTTTGAGGCGAGCAGCGCGCCATGACCGAGACCCTGCGCTTCACCGCTCCGCTGCAAATCTGGACCGACGAGTCCGAAAACAGCTCGGTCGGTTTCGTGATCCTCCCACCCCACGCCGCCGAGCAAGTCGCCGCGCATGAGCTCGTCCGCCGGCTCGAGCTTGGCAAGCGCCGCGGGTTCGGCTCGGTCAAGGTCACCGCGCGTCTGGGCCGCAGCACCTGGGACACGTCCGTCTTCCCGCAGAAGGGCCGCGAGAGCTGGTTCATGGCGGTTAAGGCGAGCGTGCGCCGCGCCGAAGGAGGAATCGAGGAAGGCGACGAAGTCATAATCGAGCTCGAGCTGCGCTGAGCGCCTGCCGGGCCCGCTCCCCGATGGCCGGACAAAAACCGTTTTCCTATTCGCTCAACGATGCCTAATGGGCCTGATTCGCGTTTTGTTCTCACAGGAGATGCGGATCATGCTTCACCCTTCCCCCGAAACGTTTTCCACCCATCCCGCCAGCCAATGGACCGGCGCGGTCAAGGTCCGCTTCCTCGAATGCCTCGCGCAAAAGGGCAACGTCCGCGTTGCCTGCGCGCAAGTCGGGCTGTCCGCGGAGACCGCTTATCGCCAGCGGCGCCGCGATCCCGTTTTCGCGCGCTCCTGGGCGGCGGCGACCGCGCTTGCCCGTCGTTCTGCCGAGCAGGTCCTGACCGACCGGGCCATCGACGGGATCGAGGAAGAAGTCTGGTTTCGCGGCGAGCTCGCCGGCACGCGCCGTCGCTATGACAGCCGCTTGCTTCTCGCCCATCTCGCCCGGCTGGACCGGATGGTGGAGCAAGACCCGGCGGCCCAGGAGGACGCCGAGCGCTTCGACGAGCTCCTTGCCGTCCTCATGGGTGCGGCATGCCCGGCCGACCTCGCCGACGCGGACGGCGTACCGGTCTGCCGCGAGATCGCGGTGGAGATGGCCAAGGACGAGGCAAGAGAGGCCGAGTTGGACAAGCTTCCGCCCGAGGACTGGCGCGATTACGGCAAGAAGTACACCCCCGAGGAGCTGGAACAACGGGAGCTCGCCGAGGAGGCCGCGCAACGGGCCCGCGAACGTGCAGTCGAGCGCGCAGCGGCCGAGGCAGGCCGGATATTCGATGAGCGGCGTGCGGCTGCGCTAGCCGCCGTCGACGCCGCGCTCGAGCCCACCTCCGAAGCAGGCGCAGAGGGCGAAGTCGGGCAGGAGCCGGAACTTTCTCCCAGAACCGTGTCAACGGCGTCAACACCCCCCTCGCCGGGCACCGGGGCCAAGCCCCCGCAGTTCCGCCAGAACGCTCCGCGCTCGCCGTTTCAGTCCGAAAGGCGGCGGTGACCCGGGCCGGCGTATCCCGACCGAGATCGAGCTAGATCCGCTCGGCTTCCGCCACCGCGTCGCTCGCGCGCAGCGCGCTCAGGATGCGCGTCAGGTGCGCGAGGTCATGGACCTCGAGCTCGACTTCGTAAGTGTGGAACGGCCCGTCGAGCTGCGTCTGCTTGAGCTTGACGACGCTGGCATGGCCCTTGGCGAAGATGTTGGCCATCTCGGCGAGCGTGCCGAGCCGGTGGTAGAGCACCACGCTGAGCCGGCCGACCGCGCCCTGCGAGCGTTCGCCCCACGACAGGTCGACCCAGTCGGCATCGACGCCGCTTGCCAGCTCGAGGCAATCGATCGCGTGGACGACCACGCCCTCGCCCTTGACCCGTAGCCCGACGATGCGATCGCCCGGCACCGGATGGCAGCACTCGGCGAGCGTGAAGCCCATGCCCGGAGTCAGCCCCTTGATCGAGATCGCGCGCGTTTGCGCGGGATGCTCGGGCAAGTCGGCGGTGCTGCCGGGTACCAGCGCTTCCATTACCTCGCGGTCGGTCAGCCGCGCCGAGCCGATCGCGTGCATCAGCTCGTCGTCGTCCTCCAACCCGAGCCGCTCGACCGCCGCGGCAATCGCCTTCTTGCCGATCTTCGCCGGAACCTGCTCGGCGATCTGTTCGAACAGCTTGCGGCCGATCTCCGCGACTTCGGCGAATTCCTTGGCGCGCACCGCGCGGCGGATCGAGGCCCGCGCCTTGCCGGTGACGACGAATCCCAACCAGGAGAGTTGCGGCTCGGCATTGGCGCCCTTGATGATCTCGACCACGTCGCCGTTATTGAGCTGGGTGCGCAGCGGCATATGCCGTCCGTTGATCTTGGCGCCGACGGTGTGAGTGCCGAGATCGGTATGGACCGCGAAGGCGAAGTCGACCGGTGTCGCCCCCTTGGGCAACTGGAACAGCGCGCCCTTGGGGGTGAAGGCGAAGATGCGGTCCTGGTAGATCGCCAGCCGGGTGTGCTCGAGCAGCTCCTCCGGATCGTGACTGGCATCGACGATTTCGATCAGGTCGCGCAGCCAGCCGACTTGCCCGTCGGGGCGGTCGCCCTGCTTGTAGGCCCAGTGCGCGGCGAAGCCGAATTCGTTGAGGCGGTGCATCTCGCGGGTGCGGATCTGCACTTCGACGCGCATCGAGTTCTCGTAGATCAGCGAGGTATGGAGGCTGCGATAGCCGTTGGTCTTCGGCGTGGAGATGTAATCCTTGAACCGGCCCGGCACGCACTGCCAGGTGCGATGCAGCACCCCGAGCGTGCGGTAGCAGTCGTCGGCGTTATCGGTCAGCACGCGGAACGCCATGATGTCGGTGATCTGCTCGAAGCTGACGTGGCGCTCGGCCATCTTGCGCCAGATCGAATAGGGATGCTTCTCGCGCCCCGAGACCTCGACCTTGATCCCCGCTTCGGCGAGCGCCTGCTTGATCTTGAGCGCGATCGCATCGACCTGCCCGCCCTCGGTGCTGCGGATCTGCTCGAGCCGCCCGGTTATCGTCGCATAGGCCTCGGGCTCGAGCTGCTCGAACGCGAGGAGCTGCATCTCGCGCATGTACTCGTACATGCCGACGCGCTCGGCGAGCGGCGCGTAGATGTCCATCGTCTCGCGGGCGATGCGCTTGCGCTTCTCCGGGCTCTTGATGAAGTGGAGCGTGCGCATGTTGTGCAGCCGGTCCGCGAGCTTGACCATCAGCACGCGGATGTCCTCGCTCATCGC
>JAEZCZ010000072.1 GCA_023433305.1 Pseudomonadota bacterium
CTGGAATGCCGCGCGACCTTTCGGTCGCTCGCAATGACGAAACATGGGGCTGTCACCGGCTCCGAACGCCGGCGGAAACGAAAAGAGCGGCCCTCCCGGACCGCCCAGTGGCGAATCGCACTATCGCGATGTTCCTGATTTGTGCCACAATAGCGTCACGATGTCAAGCAAAAAGTGCCAATACGGTTACTAGAGACGGGTTGCGCGGGCCGCGTGGCTCTTATACTTCGCTCTCTCCTCGTCATCGCGAGGAACGAAGTGACGAAGCGATCCAGGGCGGATCGCGATGACGCTCTGGATTGCCGCGGGACCTGCGGTCCCTCGCAATGACGAGGCGAGGGGATTGGGTCCGATGCTGCGGCGCCTTTACGACTGGACGATGGCGAAGGCCTCGCATCCCCATGCCGAGTGGTGGCTGGCGATGTTCGCCTTCATCGAGGCGAGCTTCTTCCCGATCCCGCCGCACCCGCTGCTCGGGCTGATGTGCCTGGCGGAGCCGCAGCGCGCGATCCGCTTCGCCGCCATCGCGACCGGCGCCTCGGTGCTGGGCGGGATGCTCGGCTACGCGATCGGGTGGGGCCTCTACGACACCGTCGGCACCGAGCTGCTCGCGCTGCTCGGCCTCACCGAGAGCTTCCCGGCCGCGGTCTGCTATCTCAACGAATACGGCTTCTGGCTGTTCGTCGCCAAGGGCGCGACGCCGATCCCGTTCAAGCTGCTCACCATCACCGCCGGCTTCATGGGCATGAACCTGGTGCTGTTCCTGCTCGGCAGCCTGGTGAGCCGCGCGATCAGCTTCATGATCGTCGGCGTGCTGTTTCGCCTGTTCGGCGCCCCGATCAAGCGCTTCATCGACAAGTACCTCGGGCTCGTCACCGCGGGCTTCGTGGTCCTCGTCATCAGCGGCTTCCTCGCCCTGACCTTGCTCGGCGGCGAGGGCGATCAAGCGCAAGACAAGTGCCAGGCCGCCGCGCAAGTCGCCTGATCCGCCTCCGCTACCCCGACCGCCGGAACCCTTCTCCCCGCCGCCCATTCGCCAGGCGAAGGAGAATTCCATGGCCCATATCGCCGTCGTCGTCGGCAGCCTGCGCGCCGCATCGTTCAACCGCCAGCTCGCCGAGGCGATGACCCGCCTCCCGGCCGCCGAGGGGCACGCCTTCGCCTTCCTCGAGATCGGCGACCTGCCGCTCTACAACCAGGACGACGATGCCAGTCCGCCCGAGCAGGCGGTCCGCCTCAAGCGCGAGATCCGCGCGGCCGACGGCGTGATGTTCGTCACCCCCGAATACAACCGCTCGATCCCCGGCGTGCTCAAGAACGCGATCGACCACGCCTCGCGCCCGTACGGCGACAGCGCCTGGGCCGGAAAGCCCGCCGGCGTCATCGGCGTCTCGCCCGGCGCCGCCGGCACCGCGATGGCGCAGCAGCACTTGCGCAACGTCCTCGCCTATCTCGACATGCCCACGCTCGGCCAGCCCGAGGCCTTCATCCAATGGCGGGACGGCCTCGTCGAAGGCGGCCAGATCGGCTCCGCGAGCCGCGACTTCCTCAACGGCTGGATGGAAGGCTTCGTGCAACTGGTGGAGACGCACTCCGGCTGAAGGCGCGGGCTCTCGCCCCAAACCCAACCCGTGGAAAACCCGCCGCCCGTTCATCGAACGCGAACCCTTCCTGTGCGACGATCTTGCTCATCGCGGTTCGTCCTGAAGGAGGAAATGCGTCCATGGGTAAGCGGTTGGGTGACGGCGATTTTGTTCGGCAGCTCGAGGGCTACGGCCTCTCCACCGTCGAGATTCACTACTTCATGCCCGATCATCCGAGCCTGCTGCAGCTGTTCGTGATGCAGCAATATGACCTTGCCCCCAGCTTCCCGGAGCTCGACCGCTTCCTCGCCTACTGGCGCCGCGAGGTCGAAGCCGTGCTCCACTCGGTCCGCGTCGCGCACAAGCACCTGATCGGCCCCGCCGAATGGCGCGCGGTGGACGGGGTGATCTCGATCAACTGAGCCGGTCGGGCCCGATCAGATGATTCCCACCGCCTTCCCCGCGCGCTCGAACATGCCGAGGATGGTCTCCACCTCCTCGCTCGAGTGTTCCGCGCACAACGAGCAGCGCAGCAGGGTCATGCCCGCGGGCGTCGCCGGAGGCCGCGCCAGGTTGACGTAGAGGCCTTCCTTCAGCAGCGCTTCCCACATCGCCGCGCCGCGCTCGAGGTCGGGCATGATCACCGCAACGATTGCGCTTTGCGGCTCCTCGGTACCGAGGGTGAAGCCGAGCTCGGTCAGCCCGCCGTGCAGCCGCTTCGAGTTCTCCCACAGGTGCGCGCGCTTCTCGCCGCCGTGCATCAGCTTGCGGATGCTGGTGGCGGCGGTCGCGACCACGCTCGGCGGCAGGCTGGCGGTGAACACGTAAGGGCGGCAGACCAGCCGCAGGATCTCGAACTTCGGGTGGTTGGAGACGCAGAAGCCGCCGACCGTGCCGACCGACTTGGAGAACGTGCCGATGATGAAGTCGACGTCGTCGATCACCCCCTGCGCTTCGGCCACGCCGCGCCCGTGCTCGCCGATGAAGCCCATCGAGTGCGCCTCGTCGACCAGCACCATGGCCCCGTGCTTCTTGGCGACCGCGACCATCTCCTTGAGCGGCGCGACGTCGCCGAGCATCGAATAGACGCCTTCGAGCACCACCAGCTTGCCCGCGCCTTCGGGGATGCGGCCGAGCCGCTTGTCCATCGCCTCGATGTCGTTGTGCTTGAACGGCACGACTTCTGCATTGCCGAGCGCGCAGCCGTCCCAGATCGACGCGTGGCTGTCGATGTCGAGCACGATGTAGTCGCCCTTGCCGGCGATCGTGCTGATGATGCCGAGGTTGGCCTGGTAGCCGGTCGAGAACACCATGGCATGGTCCATGGCGTAGAACTCGCGCAGCGCGGCCTCGCACTCCTTGTGCCCCTGGTAGGTGCCGTTGAGCACGCGGCTGCCCGTGGTGCCCGAGCCGAAGTTGTCGAGCGCCTCCTTGCCCGCGGCGATCACGTCCGGGTCGAAGGTCATCCCCATGTAGTTGTAGGTGCCCAGCAGGATCGTGTCGCGGCCGTTGCAGATGGCGCGGGTGGGGGAAAGCACCTGCTCCATCACCAGGCTGAACGGATCTTCCACCCCGCTCGCCAGCAGCGTCTCGCGCGTCTGGATGACCTCGTCGAACTTGCTGAACAGGTCGCGGGTTTCCCCTGCGATCTGCTGCGGCCGGTCGGCCTGGCTGATGCCTTCGCTCATGCGCCTACTTGTCCGTCTGCTCGCATACGGCATCGACGAGCTGGCCGTAATTCTCGATCTCGGCCTGCTGGTTCATGCTGATGATGATGTCGAACTCGTCCTCGATCGCGGCGACGAAATCCATCACCGTCAGGCTGTCGAATTCGAGGTCTCCGGCAAAAGTCGTGCCGTCCTCGATCTCGACGCTCTTCTTGTTGAACGGCTCGATCAGAGCGCGGATGCGGCTGTCGACGGCTTGGCGGTCCATTGGAATTCCCCGATCATCGGCACGCGGGCGCCGCCTGCCTTGGTCATGGCGCCCGAAAAGCGGGTCCGCGCGCCGCTTGTCAAGCGCCGTGCCCGATGGCAAGCCTGTCGCGAGCCCAGTCGAGGGGGCCTTTGCGGCAGAAAGGGCGGGGGCAGCGATGGCCGATCAACCGGCGCAATCCGAACGCGCGGCGAGCTATTCGATACAAGCCATCCACGCGCTGCGCACCGCGATGAACAACACGCTCCGGCTGTCGCAGATGGCCGACCAGAAGGCCTCGATCCTGATGGGCGCGACCTTCCTGGTGTTCTCGATCGCGGTCGGCCGCTCGCTCGCTGGCGACTTGCCGTGGCCACTCGCGATCCTCGCCGTCTTCGCCTTCCTCAGCTCGCTTTGCGCGGCGAGCGCGATCATGCCCTCGATCGGCAAGCCGCGCGGCGACGGCCCGCTCAACAAGCTGTTCTTCGGCCATTTCCATGACCGCGAAGAGGACGAGTGGACCGAAGACGTGCTCGGCGATCTCCACACCGACGAGGCGGTGTTCCGCCTCATGCTCCACGACATCTACCAGAACGGCCAGGTCCTACAGCGCCGCAAGTATCGCTACCTCGGCTACGCCTACCGGTTGTTCATCCTCGGGCTGGTGCTGACGATCGCCGCCTTTGGCCTGGAACTCGCCGGCCGCGTGCTGGGCTAAGCGCAGCTCGAATCGCTTCGCCCCGTCCCGGCGAAGTGCTAATTCCCGCACCGAAAGGAGTCGCCGGCATGGGTGGTTTGTCGATGGCGCACTGGATCATTGTCGCGCTGGTCGTGCTGGTGCTGTTCGGGCGCGGGAAGATCGCCGAGACGATGGGCGATTTCGGTAAGGGAATCCGCAGCTTCAAGCGCGGAATCGCCGACGAGGAGGCAGCGAAGCCTCGCTTGCCGGACAATGGTATAACGCAGAAGAGCGAGACCGCTCCAGCCGCCAGCGAACCCGCTTCCAAGCCCTAAGGTCGAGGTTCAGGCCACCCCGACGAGGCCTTTCACCGCGGCCATGAAGGGGCCGATTGAGACCGGCTTGGCGAGGTAGCCCTCGGCGCCGACGTCACGGATGCGCTGTTCGTCGCCCTTGCCGGCATAGGCGGTCACCGCCAGCACCGGCACGTCGGCCAGCACTTCGTCCTTCTTGAGGTCGGCGATCAGGTCGAGCCCCGAGATGTCCTGGAGCTGGATATCCATCACCACCAGGTTGGGGAAAAAGCTCCGCGCCTTCTCGATGGCGTCGTTTCCGTCGGCTACAGGTTCGACGGCGAAACCGCTCGCCTGCAACACATCGCAGAAAAGCTTCCGGTTCAAATCGTTGTCCTCGACAACGAGGATTCTCTTTTGCATTGCGCCCCCCATGCTCCCACCCCCATGGAAGCTTTTGCAACGTTGTAACCCGTTAACGGATGCCTGACAATTATTAACAGGTTTGAAGATTCGATTAAGGATGCGTCCGGCACGGCTCTCCTGGCGTTGGCGTGGGTCCTTTCGGACACACCGCGCGCCGAGCGCTTCCTCGCGCTGACCGGTTTGACACCCGAAACGCTGCGCGCCTCGGCCGCCGAGCTTTCGACCCAGCGCGCGGTGCTCGATTTCCTCTGCGCGCACGAGCCGGACCTCGTCGCCGCCGCCGAATCGCTCGGCGTCGCGCCTGCCGAGCTTGCCGCGATGCGCGAGGGGCTTGGCTCATGAGCCGCCCCCTGGTCGTCACCGATTGCGACGAAGTGCTGCTCCACATGGTGCGGCACTTCCGCGACTGGCTGGGAGAGGCGCATGCGATCGACTTCGCGCTCGACGGCAATCCGTTCGCGCAGGCGTTCCGCCGCCGCGGCAGCCCAGTTGCGCTCGATGACGCCGAGAAGTGGAGCTACCTCAACCAGTTCTTCGACACCCAGATGCATCGCCAGACGGCCATCGAAGGCGCCGCCGCGGCGATGGCCGAGCTCGCGCGGGAGGCCGATGTCGTCGTCCTGACCAACCTCGCCGACCATTACCAGGCGAGCCGCGCCAGCCAGCTCCGCGACCACGGCATCGAGGCGCGCGTGTTCACCAACCAGGGACCCAAGGGTCACGCGCTCAGGCGCATCGTCGAGGAATACGCGCCGAGCCGCGCGATCTTCATCGACGACATCGCCAACCACCACGCCTCCGCCGCCGAGGTTGCACCGGCCGTCTCGCGGCTGCACTTCTGTGGCGAGCCCAGCGTCGCGCCGCACATCGAGTGCGCGCACCAGGCCGGCCATGCCCATGCCCGGCTCGATACCTGGACCGAAGCCTTGCCGTGGCTGCTCGAAACGTTGCATGGGAAGCGGCCATGAGCATCGCCCAACGCCTCGCCGAACTCGGCATCGAGCTGCCCAAGGCCGCAGCGCCCGTCGCCGCTTACGTTCCCGTCGTCGTGTCGGGCCAGCTCGCCCATGTCTCGGGCCAGTTGCCGTTCGTCGATGGCCGTCTCGTGACGGGGCGACTGGGCGACGACGTCTCGCTCGAACAGGGCACCGCCGCGGCGCGCGCCTGCGGTCTGATGATCCTCGCGCAGCTCGAGGCCGCGCTCGGCTCGCTCGACCGCGTGGCGCGCGTGGTCAAGCTCGGCGCCTTCGTCAACTCGGCGGCCGACTTCACCGACCAGCCCAAGGTCGCCAACGGGGCGTCGGAGCTGATGGCCGAAGTCTTCGGCGAGGCGGGCAAGCACGCGCGCAGCGCGGTCGGGGTCCCGGTGCTGCCGCTCGGCGCCGCGGTCGAGGTCGACGCGATCGTCGAGATCCGGCCTGCCTGACGAAGCGCTCGGCTCCGCGCCCGATCTCGCGCGGGTCGGCTGGCTGCGCGGCGTCACTTATGCCCATCGCGGGCTGCACGGGCAGGGCCGAGTGGAGAACTCTCCCGCCGCCTTCAGGGCTGCCGTCGAAGCCGGGCTCGGCATCGAATGCGACGTCCAGCGCACCGCCGACGGCCGCGCCGCGGTGTTCCACGATTGGGAGCTCGACCGGCTGACCGACCAGGCCGGTCCCGTCGCCGTCCGGACCCTTGCCGATCTGGCACGGGTCCGTCTGAGCGGCTCCTCCGACACGATCCCGTCGCTCGCCGAACTGCTGGCGCTCGTGGCAGGGCGCGCGCCGTTGCTGATCGAGCTCAAGAGCCGCCGGGACATCCCCGTCGAGCCGCTGTGCCGCGCGGTGCAGGAGGATCTCGACGGCTATCCCGGCCGCCACGCGGTGATGAGCTTCGACCCGCGCGTCGGCCACTGGTTCGCGCGCCATGCCCCGGCCACGGTGCGCGGGCTGGTGGTCAGCGAGAGCCTCGACCGGAGCTGGCGCGGGCCGCTCCGCCTGCGTCTTGCCGCCTGGCGTGCGAAGCCCGACTTCATCGCCTGCGACGTCCGCGACCTGCCAAGCCGCTTCGTCGCAGCACACCGCGCGCGTGGACGGCCTGTTCTCACCTGGACGGTGAACACACCGGCCTTGCGCGAACGCGCGATCGCATATGCCGACGGCTGGATCGCCGAAGCCGAAGGGGTCGCATCCGCGCTCGCCAAGCCCTAGCTAGAGCGCATGGCGGACGGCGACCTCATCGCGCGAATCGTGCCCTCGGTCGGCGTGCTCCCGGCCGGCGAGTGGGACGCGCTCGCGGGCGGCGGCAACCCGTTCGTGAGCCACGCCTTCCTCACCGCGCTCGAGGATTCGGGCAGCGTCGGCCCCGGCACCGGCTGGAGCCCCGCGCCGCTGGTCATCGAAGGGCCCTCGGGCAACCTTCTCGCCGCGCTCCCCGCCTACCTCAAGGGCCACAGCCAAGGCGAATACGTGTTCGATCACGCCTGGGCCGACGCCTGGGAGCGCGCCGGCGGTGACTACTATCCCAAGCTCCAGATCGCCGTGCCGTTCACGCCCGCGACCGGCCCGCGGCTGCTGCTTTCGAGCGAGGCCTATGCCGCCCCGCTGCTCCGCGCCGCCGAAACGCTGTGCCGGCGCGAGGGGCTTTCCTCCGCGCACGCGACCTTCATCGAACCCGCGCAGCTTCCGTTGTTCGAGCGTGCGGGCTGGCTGGCGCGCAGCGACATCCAGTTCCACTGGCACAACCGGGGCTACGAAACCTTCGACGATTTCCTTGCTCAACTCTCGAGCCGCAAGCGCAAGGCCATCCGCAAGGAGCGCCAGGGCGCGCAGGAGGGGGTGCGGATTCGCCGCCTCTCGGGCGGCGACATCCGGCCCGAGCACTGGGATGCGTTCTGGCTGTTCTATCAGGACACCGGCTCGCGCAAATGGGGCCATCCCTATCTGACCCGCGAGGCGTTCGAGCTGTTCGGACGCCGCATGGGCGATCAGGTCCTGCTCGTCCTCGCTTTCGCCGACGGAAGGCCCATCGCCGGCGCGCTCAACTTCGTCGGCGCGGACGCGCTATACGGCCGCTATTGGGGCTGCCTCGCGGACAAGCCGTTTCTTCATTTCGAGCTGTGCTATTACCAGGCCATCGACGCCGCCATCGAGCGCGGCCTCTCCCGCGTCGAGGCGGGCGCGCAGGGCGGCCACAAGCTCGCCCGCGGCTACGAACCGGTCCAGACCCGTTCGATGCATTTCGTCGCCGACCCGGGCTTCAGGTCGGCCGTCGCCGAATTCCTCGAACGCGAACGCGCCGGCGTCGCGCAGGACCAGCTCTTTCTCGGCGAGCGAACCCCGTTCCGGAAAGCTTAAGCGGCGCGGCGTACGTCCTCGGCAAGCCACTGGCGCGCGCGGCGCTGGGCTTCGGCGATTTCGCGAGCGCTCATCTCGTCGGACACGTCGGCCCGGCACCAGGCCGCTTCCTCGTGGCCCGCGGCTGCGGCAAGGTTGAACCACTTGTGCGCTTCGATCAGGTCGGCGGCGACGCCGTGGCCGCCGGTCGAGAAGATAACGCCCAGGTCGTAGTAGGCTTCGATCTCGCCCGAGGCGGCGGCGGCGAGGCAGCGCGCGACGTGCAGGTCGGCAAGCTCCGGGTCGGCCGGACGGATCTTCGCGAATTCCTCGATCTTGACCAAGTCCATGATCGGTTCTCCTCTCGCCGCGGTCCCCCACCCCGGCCATGGCGCGATGTTTCGGCTCGCCCGGTCAAGAAATGGTTAACGCGCCGGCAAAATCGTTAACCGCTTCCGCAAGCGGCTTTTTTGCGCGTGGGAAGCCATTCGGCAGGCCTGTCGATCGGAGTTTCCCGATTGCGGCTTGTGCCGGATTTTGGCTGCCCCTATAGGCCGCGCCAATTCGACCGGCGGCTGCAAGAGCGTGGGCCCCGGCGCGGGAGAAGGCCGGTTTTGGGCCGGCTCGCTTGGCGGAGTGGGTGAATGGCGTCAGTCCCCAATGACGATATCGACATCCTTGCCAAGGCGAAGCGCGCGCTGAATCCGGATTACTCGCCGTCCGACGACGAAGAGTACATGTCGCCGCAGCAACTCAATTACTTCCGGGTCCTGCTGCTCGAATGGAAGAAGTCGATTCTCAGCGCTGCCGAGAACACGCTCCAGCTCCTCCAGGACGGCCCGATCCGCGAGCCCGACCTCAACGACCGCGCTTCGAGCGAGACCGACTGGGGCATCGAGCTGCGCACGCGTGACCGGCAGCGCAAGCTCATCGCCAAGATCGACGCGGCGCTACGCCGGATCGACGAGGGGGAATACGGCTGGTGCGAAGTCACCGGCGAGCCGATCGGCATCAACCGCCTGATCGCGCGCCCGATCGCCACGATGACGGTGGAAGCCCAGCAGGCGCACGAACGACGCGAAAAGGTTTCGCGCGACGACTGACCCGTTTCGGCACGCTTTGGTATTCGCGGCCCGCCGTTAACCAAGGGTTAGCCAAGATTCGCGATAACCGCCGGCGATCGCAGGATTGTCAAACGCCTGCAAATACGGGAAGCCAGCCGCTCCAAGCCATGAGCAACGTCGACACTCGCCAGGTCAATCGCGACAGCCTGTTCCTGCTCGCCCAGTTGCGGGTGGACGGCCAGGATACGCTTCATCGCGTCAAGGTTCGCAACCTCTCCGCCGGGGGCATGATGGCCGAAGGCGAGGTGCGCGTGATGCGCGGCGCGCTGGTGCGCGTCGAATTGCGCAACATCGGCTGGGTGGAAGGCTCGGTGGCGTGGAAGCAGGACAACCGCTTCGGGATCGCCTTCGTCGACGAGATCGACCCGACCGAAGTGCGTGGCAGCGGCGCCCCATCTGCGCCCGATTTCGAGCCGCCCCGCTACACCCGCCTGCACCATACGGCTCCCGGGTACCAGCAGGACGATACCTCGCGCCTGCGCAAGATCTGACGGCGCCCCGCCGCGGTTGAACGCATTGGCGCGCGGGCCTAGCAAGAGCCGATGGTTCGCTGGCTGATCGCTCCCGTCCTGGCGCTCGTCCTGTCCGGGTGCGGGGGCGGCGGCGATGGCGCGGTCGAGGTCGCCGTCATCGACACGCCTGAAAGCCTGTTCGCGGACGGCCTGCGCCTCTCGCCGGGAGCACAGCACTTGCGCGCGGCGACCGGCGCCGGCCTGGTCGCGCTCGACGCGCAGGGCGATGTGATTCCGGCGCTCGCCGATCGCTGGATCGTCACCGACGATGGCCGCAGCTTCATCTTCCGCCTGCGCGACGGCGATTGGACGGACGGCCGCGAACTGACCGCGGAGAGCGTCCGCAACGCGCTGCGCGAACGGGTTCGCTCGCTGCGCGGCACCTCGCTCGGGCTCGATCTCGCGCCGATCGAGGAAATTCGCGCGATGGCCGGCCGGGTTGTGGAGATACGGCTTTCCGCCCCCGTGCCGATGCTGCTCCAGCTTCTCGCGCAGCCCGAGCTCACGCTGGCGCGCGGCGGTGACGACGGCGCCGGCAACGGTCCGATGACGCTCGAGCGCGACGGGGCCACCGCGGTGCTGGAGATGAAGCCGCCCGAGGCGCGGGGCATCCCCGAAGAACCCGAATGGGAGCGCTACGTCCGCGCCATCGAGCTGCGCGCGGCGAGCGGGGAGGAGGCGATCGCCCAGTTCGACGAGGGCACGGTCGACGTCGTGCTCGGCGGCCGCCTCGCGCAGCTTCCTCTCGTCGATACCGGCCCGCTGTCGCGCGGCACGGTCCGCATCGATCCGGCGCTCGGCCTGTTCGGATTGCGCGTGCGCCGCTCGGAAGGGTTCCTCGGTACCGCGCAAGGGCGCGAGGCGATTGCCATGGCCCTCGACCGCGAAGCCTTGATCGGGCCGTTCAACATCGGCGGCTGGGTGCCGACGACCCGCGTGGTCGCGCCCGGGCTGCCGTCCGACCCCGGATATATCGCCGAACGCTGGACCGGGCGAACCATCGCCGAAACCCGCGCGGAAGCGGCGCGGCGCGTCGCCGCCTGGGCGCGATCGAGCGGGAATGAGCCGCGCCTGACCTTGGCGCTCGGGGAGGGGGCCGGGCTCGACATCCTGTTCCGCGAGCTCAACGCCCAGCTCGCCACGATCGGCGTACGCCTCGAGCGCGTTCCCGAGGACAGCGACGACGCCGATCTCACGCTGATCGACCGGGTCGCCCGCTACGCCGACTCGCGCTGGTTCCTCAACCAGTTCCACTGCTCGCTGTCGGGCGGCCTCTGCTCCGCCGAGGCCGACGCGCTGGTCCGCGATTCGATCGTCCAGACCGATCCGGCCGTGAAGGCGAGCCTGCTCGCCCAGGCCGAGGCCGAGCTGACGCTCGCCAACCTCTACATCCCGATCGGCTCGCCGTTGCGCTTCTCGCTGGTGCGCGGCGGCGTCGAGGGGTTCGTCGGCAACGCCTGGGCGTTCCATCCCTTGCCGCCGCTCGCCGTCATACCCAGATAAGACACCCGAGAGGACACGCGCATGGATCAACCGCAACGACCGCGTCCGATGACGATGCCGACCGGCCGCGATCCGGCCGCCGTCCGCCAGCGCATCGAAGCGATGGAGCGCCTCCTCGAACGCAGCTTCACGATTCCCGGCATCAACCAGCCGATCGGTCTCGACGCGCTCGCCGGCCTCGTGCCGGTCGTCGGCGATGTCGTCGCGGCGGCGCTCGGCGCCTACATCATCTGGGAAGCCAACAACGTCGGCCTGCCGAAGTGGAAGCTGTGGCGCATGGCGGGCAACGTGGCGTTCGACAGCGCGGTCGGCGCGATTCCGGTCGCGGGCGACCTGTTCGACTTCATGTTCCGCTCGAACACGCGCAACCTGCGCATCGTCAAGCGCCACCTCGACAAGCACCACCCCTTGATCGAGCAATAGCGCCCTATCCGCAGCAAATCCCGCTCCCACCGGTGACTCGGGGCGGCGCGGTCCGCTAACTCGCGGGCGCGATGGCCGATGCGTCCGCCCCCACGCCGATGATGGCGCAATACCTCGCGCTCAAGCGGGAAGCGGGCGATTGCCTGCTGTTCTACCGTATGGGCGACTTCTTCGAGCTGTTCTTCGACGACGCCAAAACCGCCAGCCAGGTGCTCGACATCGCGCTCACCAGCCGCGGCGAGCATCACGGCGCGCCGATCCCGATGTGCGGCGTGCCGGTCCATTCGGCCGAAGGCTACCTCGCGCGGCTGATCAAGGCCGGCTGCCGCGTCGCCATCGCCGAGCAGGTCGAAAGCCCGGAAGAGGCGAAGAAGCGCGGCGGCTCGAAGGCGCTCGTCGCGCGCGACATCGTCCGCTTCGTCACCGCCGGCACGCTCACCGAGGAAGCGCTCCTCGAACCCCGCCGCGCGAATGTCCTCGCCGCCGTCTGCGAGGTGCGCGGTACCTGCGGTATCGCTTCGTGCGACATCTCGACCGGCCGCATGGAGCTCGAGGAATGCCCGCCCGATGCGCTCGGCGCGGCGCTCGCGCGGCTCGGGGCGAGCGAAGTGGTCGCGCCCGAGGAGGCTGGCCCACCCCTAGCCCTTCCCGCAAGCGGGAGGGGAACGGCCGATACTCCCCTCCCGCT
>JAEZCZ010000080.1 GCA_023433305.1 Pseudomonadota bacterium
TCGACAAGAGCTTCGGCGCGCCGCGCATCACCAAGGACGGCGTCACCGTCGCCAAGGAGATCGAGCTCAAGGACAAGTTCGAGAACATGGGCGCGCAGATGCTGCGCGAAGTGGCCTCGAAGACCAACGACCTCGCCGGTGACGGCACCACCACCGCCACCGTGCTGGCCCAGGCCATCGTGCGCGAAGGCATGACCTCGGTCGCCGCCGGCATCAACCCGATGGACCTCAAGCGCGGCATCGATCTCGCCGTGACCAAGGTGGTCGAGAACCTGCAGGGCCGTTCGAAGGACGTGTCCGGCTCGGCCGAGATCGCCCAGGTCGGCATCATCTCCGCCAACGGCGACCGCGAGGTCGGCGAGAAGATCGCCGAGGCGATGGAGAAGGTCGGCAAGGAAGGCGTCATCACCGTCGAGGAAGCCAAGGGCCTCGAGTTCGAGCTCGATGTCGTCGAAGGCATGCAGTTCGACCGCGGCTACCTCAGCCCGTACTTCGTGACCAACGCCGAGAAGATGGTCGTCGAGCTGGATAACCCGTACATCCTGATCCACGAGAAGAAGCTCTCGAACCTGCAGTCGATGCTGCCGATCCTCGAGGCCGTGGTGCAGTCGGGCCGTCCGCTCCTCATCATCGCCGAGGACATCGAGGGCGAGGCGCTCGCCACCCTCGTGGTCAACAAGCTGCGCGGCGGCCTCAAGGTCGCGGCGGTCAAGGCTCCGGGCTTCGGCGATCGCCGCAAGGCGATGCTGCAGGACATCTCGATCCTGACCCAGGGCGAGATGATCAGCGAAGACCTCGGCATCAAGCTCGAGAACGTCACGGTCGGCATGCTCGGCGAAGCCAAGCGCGTCACCATCGACAAGGACAACACGACGATCGTCGATGGCGCCGGCAATGCCGACGACATCAAGGCCCGTGTCGAGCAGATCCGCGCCCAGATCGAGACCACGACCAGCGACTACGACCGTGAGAAGCTGCAGGAGCGCCTGGCCAAGCTCGCTGGCGGCGTTGCGGTGATCAAGGTCGGCGGCGCCTCGGAAGTCGAGGTGAAGGAGCGCAAGGACCGCGTCGACGACGCGCTGCACGCGACCCGCGCGGCCGTCGAGGAAGGCATCGTCCCGGGCGGCGGCACCGCCCTGCTCTATGCGACCAAGGCCCTCGAAGGCCTCAAGGGCGCGAACGACGACCAGACCCGCGGCATCGACATCGTCCGCAAGGCGATCCAGGCCCCGGTTCGCCAGATCGCCGAAAACGCCGGCCATGACGGCGCGGTCGTCGCCGGCAACCTGCTGCGCGAAGCCGACGAGACCCAGGGCTTCAACGCCGCGACCGACACTTACGAGAACCTCGTGAGCGCCGGCGTGGTCGACCCGACCAAGGTCGTCCGCACCGCCCTGCAGGATGCGGCCTCGGTCGCCGGCCTGCTGATCACCACCGAAGCGGCGATCAGCGAAGTTCCGGAAGACAAGCCCGCGATGCCGGGTGGCGGCATGCCCGACATGGGCGGCATGGGCTTCTAAGCCCCGCCACACCGCGAAAGCGACAGGAAGGGCCGGGGGAGCGATCCCCCGGCCCTTTCGCTATCCGGCGTAGCGCATCGCCACGTCGCAGCGCGCGTATTCGCCACCTTGGCGCGCGAGGATTTCCGGGTCGTGGACGAAGCCGTTGCGTTCGTACATCCGGATCGCCGCGACACTCTTGCTGTTGCTGAGCAGGAACAGCCGCTCGGCTCCGAGGGCGAACGCGCGCTCGATCGTCGCGCGCAACAGGAACTCGCCCGCGCCGCGCCCGCGCGCCTCGGGCAGCACGGCCATCTTGATCAGCTCGAATTCCCGCTCGCCGGTCTTGAGCAGCCCGCAAGTCCCGACGATGCCGAGCTCTGGATCCTCGACGAACAGCACGTCGCCCCCGGGTCCGATGATCTCGCCCGCGGGATCGGCGAGCTGCGCCTCGTCGACCGGCTCGAGCGCGTACATGGCCTCGATCCACTGCCGGTTGATGCGGGCGAAGGCAGGCGCGAGCGCATCGCTGAACGGGCGGATCGCGAAGCCAGGTCCGGGACGACGATGAAGCGGCCGCTCGGCGAGCGCCGCCTCCAGCGCGGCGACATGGCCGAGCAGCACATCGACGTCGCAGACCTCGGCGACCGCCGCGCGGATCCGCGGCCACAGCGCGGTCTCGGCGCGCGCCATGATCTCGCGCCCCTTCCCGGTCAGCGCGAGCCGCCGCACGCGGCGGTCGTTCTCCGCAGGGTTGCCGTCGACCAGCACGATCTTCGCGAGCTGCGCCGCGACCCGGGTCATCGCCGGCTGGCTGACCCCGGCGTGCTCCGCCGCCTCGCTCACGCTCATCGGACCGTGCCGCCAAAGCGCGGTCAGCAAGGGCATCTGCGCCGGCTGGGTGGGCAGCCCGCAATCGCGCGCAATCAGCTCGGCTCCCGCCTGCAGGCGCTCGGCGACCCGCTAGAGCCGGCTGCCCAACATGACACCGCCCTCATCCGCCAGAATGTCGCGCATGGCACGCCTCCCGATTTTCCATAACATGTTATGCAATTAAGCTGCTGGCATCAAGCCAGGACGTTTGGCACCTCTGCGCGCCTCGCCCGTTCTGCTCGCGACACTTGCAAGGAGCCCCTGATGAAAATCCCGCACAATGCCCTGGTCGCCCTCGCAAACGGGGAGCGGTTCGTGCTGATGCGCAATGTCGGACAACCCTTCGAGCCCAAGCTCGAACGCGTCACGGAGCTCGACCTCGAGCTGACCAACTTCAGCGCCGGCGTGCGGCACCAGGACCCCGCCGGCCAGCGCAACGGCAGCACCGATATCGACGAGCTGGCTCACGGCGCGGCGATCGCCGAATGGCTCAACACCCAGGCTTTGCGCGGCGGCATCGGCGAGATCGTCATTGCCGCCGATCCCAAGACGCTTGGCCAGATCCGCCAGCATTGCCACAAGGAACTCGAAAGCCGCATCGTCGGCGAGGTCGCCAAGGACCTCACCAATCAGCCGATCGATGCCGTCGCGCGAGCGCTCTCCATGGCCTGATCCCGATGCGCGGGTGGCTGCGCACATTTCTGAGGAGGCCGCCAATGGCCGATCCCGCCGAGCTTCGCGACCGCATGGTCCAGCGCCAGCTGAAGGCGCGCGGGATCGGCAATGCCCACGTACTGCGCGCCATGGGCACGGTCCCGCGCGAAGCCTTCGTGCCCGCGCGGATGCGCGAATTCGCCTACGAGGACGGACCCCTGCCGATCGGCGAGGAGCAGACGATCAGCCAGCCCTACATCGTCGCGCTGATGATCGAGGCCGCCGACGTCTCGCCCGGCGACCGCGTGCTCGAAGTCGGCGCGGGGTCGGGCTACGCGGCGGCGGTCATGTCGCGCATCGCGAACCAGGTCTTCGCGATCGAGCGTCATGGCAGCCTTGCACGCTCGGCGCAGCAGCGCGTCGCCGAGCTCGGCTATGACAACCTCTCCATCATGGAGGGCGACGGCAGCCTCGGACTGCCGGAGGAAGCCCCCTTCGATGCGATCCTCGTCGCGGCCGGCGGCGACAAGGTGCCCGAGCCGCTCAAGCGCCAGCTCGCGATCGGCGGGCGCCTGGTGGTGCCCGTGGGCGGCGAGAGCCTGCAGACGCTGCTCTGCGTCACGCGCAAGGGCGAGGACGAGTGGGTCGAGGACGATCTCGGGGGCGTCCGTTTCGTGCCGCTGATCGGCGCCCATGGCCGCTGGGAGAACGGCAACCGCGCCGCGAGCAACCATCGCCCGGCCCGCGAGCTAAGTTTGCCGGAATGCATCGCCGAGGCCGCGGAGCCGCTGCCCGATCCCGACGAGGACGCCCATTTTGCCGAATGGTTCGACCGCTTCGCCGACCGCCGCATCGTCATGCTCGGCGAGGCGAGCCATGGCACGCAGGAGTTCTACGCCGCGCGAGCTGCGATCACCCGCCGGTTCGTCGAGCGGCACGGCTTCACGATCGTCGCGGTCGAAGCCGACTGGCCCGACGCGGCGGCGATCGACCGCTACATCCGCCATCGTCCCCCTCGCCCCGACGCGCCGCCGCCGTTCCAGCGCTTCCCCACCTGGATGTGGCGCAACACCGAGATCGATCGGCTGATCCACGATCTGCGCGCGATCAACGAGCGGCGCGATCCGGAACGGATGGCCGGCTTCTACGGGCTCGACATCTACAACATGTCGGGATCGATCGAGGCGGTGCTCGCCTACCTCGACGAGCACGATCCCGAGGCCGCCGCCGTCGCGCGCGAGCGCTACGGCTGCCTGACGCCCTGGCAGGCCGAGCCGGCGACTTACGGCCGCGCGGCGCTGAGCCGCGGCTATGCCGAGTGCGAGCAGGAAGTCGTCGCGCAGTGCCGCGACCTGCTCGAGCGGGCGCTGGAGGATGGAGAAGGCCTGTTTGGCGCGGCGATGAACGCGCGCCTCGTCGCTTCGGCGGAACGCTACTACCGCATCATGTACTACGGCGGCGCGGAAAGCTGGAACTTGCGCGACGCGCACATGGCCGACACGCTCGACCACCTGCTCGCGCAAGGCGGGCCGGATGCGAAAGCGCTGGTCTGGGCGCACAACAGCCACATCGGCGATGCCCGTGCGACCGAGATGGGCCGCGTGCGCGACGAGCACAACATCGGCCAGCTCGTCCGCGAGCGCTGGGGCGAGCAATGCGCGCTGATCGGTTTCGGCACCCACACCGGCACCGTCACCGCAGCCGACGACTGGGACAGCCCGCGCCAGACCAAGCGGGTGCTGCCGAGCCGCAGCGACAGCTACGAGCGCCAGTTCCATGACAGCGGTATCGGACGTTTCCTGGTCGATCTGACGCCCGGGAAGCACGAAGCCCTGCGTTCCAGACTGTTCGAGCCCCGAATCGAGCGCTTCATTGGCGTCATTTATCGCCCCGAGACGGAGCGATGGAGCCATTACAGCGAGGCCGTCCTGCCCGATCAGTTCGACGCGTGGGTCTGGTTCGACGAGACCCGCGCCCTCACCGCCCACGGCCCGCCCGAGCCCGATCACGGCCTTCCGGAGACCTATCCCTTTGGGTTGTAAGGGCTCGCTTTCTTAACGTTAACATTTTCCCGCTAATGCACCCGGCACGATCGGGGGGTCTACGCATGGGTGAAACGTTCTGGTGGCTCGTGGCCGTCGCCGCAACCGTGTTCCTTTTCATCCGTCGGCGCCGCAAGGCACACGCCGCGGACACGCCCCACCGCAACGAGGATCAGCCAGCGTCCCCACGCCGTCGCCCGCTCGTGGCGCCACAGGAGGACAGCCCATGGCTGCAGCCCGAGCCGCGCGCGGCTTGGATCCCGCCCAGTCCGCGGGCTGCCCCCAAGCCTGACGGCATCGAGGAAGACATCTCGGTCATCCTGCGTCGGCAGATCCCCCCACGCGACGAGCCCGCCCGATCGTGGCTTGGCGGCCTGCCGATGCTGCCCGACGGCGTCGAATGGCCGCGCGGCGTGAACCCCGAGAAACCCTCCGAAGGCGAGGTGCCGCTCCACTTCGTGGCGCAGATATGTTGCGCAGACTTGCCCGAAAACTTGTGGGGTGGCCTCGGCCCCCGCAAGGGCTGGCTGCTCCTGTTCGTGAACGGCAACACCTGCGAGCAGGACAACCGCGGCGTCTGGCGTATCCTGCATACGCTCGACCTCGGCAGCGAACGCCAGCCGCCGGACGACATCGGGCCGATTCATGACGGCGTCTATACCGGCGGGTGCGACTGGACGCAGAACAGGGCCCTCTATCCCCGCTGGCCGGTGGACTGTGTCACGGTACCGAACGAGTTGCGCATAGAATCGCGGCGCAGCCTGGCCGCGCCCGAAGAGTTCGAGACCGTGCTCTATCCGGGGATGCCGATACAGCGCGATCGTCACCAGTTGCCGCAGTTGCCGCCGATCAGCCGGCGGGCCCTGGTTGAGGGGTTGCGCATGCTCGTAGCGCGGCTTTCCACCGATCCCGAGGCCTTCGTCATGCGCGAAGAGACCGCGGCCCGGTTCGCCGAACCCGACAACTTTGCGCTGGTGGCACGCGTTCCGCGCCTGGCGGAAGAGCAAGCGCGTGAGCGGCTTTGCAAGCGCGTTCGCGAGGAGCTTGGCGACGCGGCGACCGAAGAGGTGCTCGCCGAGCGGCTCGCCGAAAGCCCGTACATCGCCAAGCGCGCCAACGAGCGGTCGGCCGTCGAAGCGCTTCTGGCCGAAACCGGCAGCGCGGCCGGCGTTCTTGAACGCACCCAGCGCGACCTCGAGGACTTTTTCGCCTGGCGTACGGAGGCGCGCGAGTGGCTCGAGCAATGGCGTGCCGAGCTCTGCCAACGGTCGCTCGACGAACCGCTCGACGAAGGCGACCAGGAACGCGTTGCGATGCTGTTGGAAGCCCCACCCCATCGACGCTGGACCATTGGGCACGAGGGCGGCGTGCTCGATCTTCCCTCCTACATTGGAGCCGTGCAGACCGAGGTCTCGCTAGGCGATTGGGCGCGCGACGTGTGGTCGAGCGCGTCGCGGGATCTCGCTGTGCCCTATTACCTGGACCCGCAACTGCGGCATTTGGTCCCGGAGGACGCCCTTCCCCAGTTCGAGGCTTGGTGGCGATCGCTCTATTATAATCGGCCGCACCGGATGGGCGGGTATCACGACGGCGTTCAATCCGATGCCGAACCCGGCCCGCAACTGCGGCTCCTGCTTCTGCAAGTGGCGACCGATGATGCGATGTTCTTCTGTTGGGGCGATGCGGGCGCGATTTATGCGTTCATCGACCCGGCGGCGCTCGATCGAGGCGAAGTCGACCGCGCCGAACTGCAGCTCGAGTGCTACTGATGCGTTAAGCAGTTCTGCGGTCAGGCGTGGCATGCTACTATGTGTCAAAAGGTCCACGGAGGATGCGATGACACGCTTGCGCGGCCTGGTGCTTGCCATTGCCCTTTCCACCGCGGCCGGCGCACTGCCGGCGACAGCGCAGTCCCCGGCGGCGGCGGATATCGCCGCCGCGCTGGCCGATCCGCAACGCCCCGCCGCCGATCGCGACCGCGACGACATGCGATTTCCGGCCGAGCTGCTGACTTTCGCGCAAATCGAGGAAGGCGAGAAGGTCGGCGACTACATCATGGGCGGCGGATACTGGACGCGCATCCTGTCGAAGCTGTTGGGTCCGCAAGGCAAGGTCTACGCGTTCCAGCCTGACGAGTTCATCGCCTTCCGCCCGGCCTATGGCGAAGAGCAAGACGCGGCGGTTGCTGGGCGTGCCAACGTCACGCCGCTCCGTGGACCGGTCGCAGCGCCGCCGTTCGCCGAAGCGCTCGACACGATCATCACCGTGCAGAACCTCCATGACCTCTATCTCGGCGCAATGCCCGATGGCACCGCGGCGAAGGCGATGGCCGCGCTCCATGCGGCGCTGAAGCCCGGCGGCACGCTACTCGTGGTCGATCACAGCGCAGTGGACGGCAGCGGCACTTCGACCGCGGACACGATCCATCGAATCGACAAGCAAGCGGCTATCGCCGCGCTCACCGCGGCCGGTTTCGTTCTCGAGGCCGAAAGCGACCTTTATTCGCGGCCTGACGACCCGCGCACCGCCAATGTGTTTGCTCCCGAGATCCGCGGCAAGACCGATCAGTTCGTGCTGCGCCTGCGCAAGCCGGGCTAAGGGTTACTACCCAGAGTTCCCGGCAAAAAGCACGCTTGGCCGCCCGGTGGATTCGGTTTGCCGCGAAACCGGTTGCCCTGATTTCTTCTGTGGTTAAGATTTTGACAATGTTGACGGGGATAGGCTGCTGGACATGAAACTCGGGATTCTCGGACGGGTCGCGGCCGGCTTCGCGCTGGCCGCCGCAGCACTCGGAGCCGCGCCGGCGCAGGCGCAACAGGTCAACTTCGAAGCCGCGTTCGACAGCGCGCTCGGCACGGAAGTGCGAGCTCCGCACGATTTCTCGGCCCGCTACGATAGTGCGCTGGCCCAGCAGATCGCGGCTCTGGCGGACGGATCGCAGGGCCGCATCGGCGTGGCAGCGATCGATCTTGTCACCGGCGAGGAAGTGGCAATTCTGGGAGACCAGCATTTCCCGATGGCCAGCACCAGCAAGATCGCGATTGCCGCGACGTACCTGGAAGGCGTCGATCAGGGTCGCTTTTCGCTGAGCAGCGAATTCCCGCTGCTGATTCCGGTCGCCTCCAAGCCCTTCTCCAGCGCCGCCGCGCCGGTGCGCAAGGGCGAGTACATGAGCGCGCTCAAACTGATCGACTTGATGATCACCCGCAGCAGCAATACCGCCACCGACGCGCTGCTCGCCGCGGTGGGCGGCCCGGCCGCGGTCAACGACTGGGCGCGCCGCGCCGGCATCACGGGCTTCAACCTGACGCGTGACATCGCCACGCTCGTGCGTGACGACGGCGAGATCAACCCGGCGGTGCGGATCGACATGCGCGACAGCGCAACGCCGCGTGCCATGGTGAAGCTGCTTGCCGGGCTTTACCAGGGCCAATGGCTGTCGGCGACAAGCCGCAACGTCATCATCGATGCGATGGAGAGGTGCCGCACCGGCGTCCGGCGTATCCCTGCGCAGATGCCGTCCGGCGTGAAGGTCGCGCACAAGACCGGCTCGCTCAACAACACCTCGAGCGATATCGGCATCATCACCGGGCCCGACGGCCATGCGGTCGCACTCGCGATTTACGTCACCGGCCAGGGAACGCGCCTCAACCGCGAAGGCCGCATCGCGACGATCGCGCGGGCGCTCTACGATGGCTACGGCCAGAGCCGACAGTATGCCAACGCGCGTTACGGTTCGGCAGGCGCCGCGGTGGCCGCGAACTAGGCACCGGGCGCATAAAGAAAGGGCGCGGCCTCTCGACCACGCCCTTCCTTGATTCCTGACGGAACCGCTTAGTCGACAGCGGCTTCGGTCGTGGTCTCGTCCTGGACGTCGGCTTCGACCTCGGCAGCGGTCTCGGCAGTTTCGTCACCGGCGGCGTCGACCGCGGCACCGGCTTCGGCAGCGGCGTCATCGACGGCTTCGCCAGCGGCTTCCATGTTGGCTTCGGCGTCGGCCATCGCCGAATCGGCGGCTTCGCCGGCGGCGTCTTCGGTGCTCTCCGAGCAAGCGGCGAGCGACAGGGCGCCGGCGGCGATGGCGGCGACGAGAACGATCTTGCGCATAGTTTTCAATCCTTCAGCTGCGCTCCCGCACGGGAGCAGGCCTGAAACCGCCGAAGCGAATTTCAGCCGAAACGAATAATGGCAATTTTGTGGCAAGGCAAGCTTCACCGCCCGGCGAAGCCGTGGCGAGCGCATTGCCAGCAAGCCGCATCGACCTTAACACCCGGCCATGGCCGACAAGCAGCATCTCTACCTGGTCGACGGTTCGGCCTACATCTTCCGCGCCTATCACCGACTGCCGCCGCTGACCAATCCGCACGGCGTGCCGGTGGGCGCGGTCTATGGCTACACGACGATGCTGTGGAAGCTCGCCGACGACCTCGACAAGGCGGACGGCCCTACCCACCTGGCGGTGATCCTGGACAAGGGTTCGACAAGCTTCCGCAACGCGCTCTACGATCAGTACAAGGCCAACCGGCCGCCGCCGCCCGAGGACCTCGTCCCGCAGTTCCCGCTGATCCGGGATGCGACGCGCGCCTTCAGCCTGCCCTGCATCGAGGAAGACGATCTCGAAGCCGACGACCTGATCGCCTCCTACGCGATCGAGGCGACGCGCCGCGGCTGGGACGTGACGATCGTCTCGAGTGACAAGGACCTGATGCAGCTCGTCGGGAAGTGCGCGCAGCCGCACGACGGAATCGAGGGCGGCTGCATCGACATGCTTGACACGATGAAGAACCAGCGCATCGATATCCCCGAGGTGATCGAGAAGTTCGGCGTGCGGCCCGAGCTGGTCGGCGACGTGCTCGCGCTGATGGGCGATAGCGTCGACAACGTTCCGGGCATCTTCGGCATCGGCCCCAAGACCGCGAGCAAATTGATCCAAGACCACGGGTCGCTGCAAGGCGCGCTCGATGCGGCGCCGGCGATGAAGCCGGGCAAGCTGCGCGAACGTCTGATCGAAGGGCGCGAGATGGCGCTGCTCAGCCGCGAGTTGGTCCAGCTCAAGGAAGACTGCCCGCTTCCGATCCCGCTCGAAGACTTCGCGCTCAAACCGACCCCGCACGAGCCACTGGCCCAGTTTCTCGAAGCGCACGGCTTCACCAGCCTGCTCAAGCGACTGGGGGACGGGCGTGGCAGTCCCGACCGGCCGACGCAGCTTAATCCGGCAAAGCAGGACACCGCAGGTGCGCCGGCTTCGGCCGAAGGCAACCGCCAGCCCCTGCCCGAATGGCCGGCCGTCGACCGATCGGCCTATGAAACCGTGCAGTCCATGGAGCGGCTCGAGCACTGGATCGCCCGAGCCTTCGCGGCGAGGATCCTGGCGATCGACACCGAGACGACCGACATCGACGCGATGCGCGCCGACCTCACCGGGCTCAGCATGGCGCTCGGCCCGAACGACGCCTGCTACGTTCCGCTCGGCCACGGTGGCAGCGACATGTTCGCCGAGCGGCCGGTGCAGGTGGACAAGGCCGCCGCGCTATCGGCGCTGAAGCCGCTGCTGGAAAGCGACGCGGTGCTCAAGGTCGGGCAGAACGTGAAGTACGACATCAACGTCTTCGCGCGGAACGGTATTGACGTGGCGCCGGTCGACGACACCATGATCATCAGCTTCGCGCTCGACGCGGGGCGCTCGCCGGAAGGGATTGGCGGCGGGCACGGGATGGACGAGCTGAGCCAACGCCACCTCGGCCACACCACGCTGACCTACAAGGACATCTGCGGCACCGGTAAGAAGCAGATCCCGTTCGGCGAAGTACCGCTCGACAAGGCCACCGAATACGCGGGCGAGGACGCGGACGTGACGTGGCGGTTGCACAAGGTCCTCAAACCCCGTTTGCCGCTCGAGGGCGGGACCACCGTTTACGAGCGGGTCGATCGGCCGCTGATTCCGGTCGTGGCGCAAATGGAACGCCACGGCATCAAGGTCGACCGCCACGCCCTCGCCGGCCTGTCGGAAGAGTTCAGCAAGGAAATTGCCCGCATCGAACGCGAGGTGTGGGACTGTTGCGGCGTCGAGTTCACGATCGGCAGCCCGAAGCAGCTCGGCGACGTGCTGTTCGACAAGATGGGCTACAAGGGTGGTCGCAAGGGCAAGAGCGGACAGTATTCGACCGACCAGGCGATCCTCGAGCAGCTCGCGGCCCAGGGCGCCCCGGTCGCCAAGCTGGTGCTCGACTGGCGGCAGCACTCGAAGCTCAAGAGCACTTACACCGACGCGCTGCAGGCTGCGATCAATCCGGCGACCGGCCGGGTTCACACCTGTTACTCGCTGGTCGGCGCGCAGACCGGGCGGCTCTCCTCGACCGACCCCAACTTGCAGAACATCCCGATTCGCACCGCAATCGGCCGGCGCATCCGCGAGGCGTTCGTGGCCGAGCCGGGCATGGTGCTGCTTTCGGCCGACTATTCGCAGATCGAGCTGCGGCTCGCCGCGCACATGGCCGACGTGCCGCCGCTAAAGGAAGCGTTCATCGCGGGAGAGGACATCCACGCCCGCACCGCGCAGGAGATGTTCGGCACGGTCGACCGCGACACACGCGCGCGCGCCAAGACGGTCAACTTCGCGATCCTTTACGGCATCAGCCGCTGGGGTTTGGGTGGACGGCTCGGCGTCGAAGCGGACGAGGCGCAAGCGATCATCGACCGCTACTTCGAGCGCTTCCCCGGCATCCAGCGCTATATCGTCCATACGCTCGAACAGGTACGCGAGCGCGGCTATTCGGAGACGCTGTTCGGTCGCAAGACCTGGTTCCCACGGATCAACGCCAAGATTCCGCACGAGCGCCAGGGCGCCGAGCGCGCGGCGATCAACGCGCCGATCCAGGGGACCAGCGCCGATATCATCAAGCGCGCGATGGCCCGGATGCCGCCGGCGCTCGCCGATGCCGGACTCGGCCACGTGAAGATGCTGCTGCAGGTTCACGACGAGCTGGTGTTCGAGTTGCCCGAAGCCGACATTGCGGCAGCGAGCCCGGTGATCGAGCGCGTCATGGCCGACGCGGCGCTGCCCGCAGTCAAGCTCGACGTGCCGCTCGGCATCGAGATCGGGACCGGGAAGAACTGGGACGAGGCACACTAATACCCGCACCGTTCGACAGCGACCGAGGTTCCGCTCGCAGTTAGCTATCGGGTCCGTGCTTCCGGTCGCGAGTCGATTCGACCATGCCTTCGTGGATGAAGCCAATCGGGCGCACTTCCATCGCGCGCTTCTTCAGCTCGCCGCGCATGCGCTGGTAATCCTGCTCCATCTGTTCGGTCACCGTCGCGCGGCTGTCCTCGAGGGCTTCGGCGAAATCCTGCGCGGTGACGGTCTTGGCCTCCTCGCCCCGCTTGCGGATGGCGATCATGCCGGCGCGCCGGGTGACGTCCTCTAGGTCGGCGCCGGTGTACCGCTCGGTATCGGCGGCGATCGCGGCGAGGCTGACATCGTCGGCGAGCGGCATGTCGCGGGTGTGGATGCCGAGGATGTGCAATCGCCCTTCCTCGGTCGGCGCGCCCACATAGACCAGCTCGTCGAAGCGGCCGGGGCGGAGTAGCGCCGGATCGACCAGCCAGGGCCGGTTGGTCGCGCCGATCACGACGATCGAGTTCATCTCTTCCATCCCGTCCATCTCGGCGAGGATGGTGTTAACGACGCGGGCGGTGACCTGCGGTTCGTTGGCCTCGCTGCCGCGGGCGGGGACGAGGCTGTCTATCTCGTCGATGAACAGCACGCACGGCGCGACCTGGCGGGCGCGGTGGAACATGCGGCTGATCTGCTGCTCGCTCTCGCCGTACCATTTCGAGAGCAGGTCGGAGCTCTTCATCGAGATGAAGTTGGCCTCGGCCTCTTTCGCGACGGCCTTGGCGAGCAAGGTCTTGCCGGTGCCGGGCGGGCCATAGAGCAGGAAGCCCTTGGCCGGACGAATGCCGAGCCGTTCGAACGCCGCCGGGTTCTTGAGCGGCAGCTCGACCCCTTCGCGCAGCCGCTCGGCGGCGTAGTCGAGCCCGCCGATGTCGGACCAGCCGATCGTCGGCGCCTGGACCATGACCTCGCGCATCGCGCTCGGCTGCACGCGCTTGAGCGCGGCGCGGAAATCGTCCTTCTCGACCTGGAGGTTTTCGAGCACTTCCGGCGGGATCTCGCGCGCGTCGAGATCGAGCTTGGGCATGATGCGGCGGACTGCCTCGATTGCGGCCTCGCGCGCGAGCGCGGCGAGGTCGGCACCGACGAAGCCGTGAGTCGAGCGGGCCAGCTCCTTGAGGTCGACGCCCTGCCCGAGCGGCATGCCCCGGGTATGGATGCCGAGGATCTCGCGGCGACCCTGCTCGTCGGGCACGCCGATGATGATCTCGCGGTCGAACCGGCCAGGGCGGCGCAGCGCTTCGTCGATCGCGTCGGGCCGGTTGGTTGCGGCGATGACGACGAGGTTGGCGCGCGCCTGCAGGCCGTCCATCAGGGTGAGGAGCTGGGCGACGAGCCGCTTCTCGGCCTCGCCCGAGACCTGACCGCGTTTGGGCGCGATCGAATCGATCTCGTCGATGAACACGATCGCCGGTTGCGACCGCTCGGCCTCCTCGAACACCTCGCGCAGGCGCCGCTCGCTCTCGCCATAGGCCGAGCCCATGATTTCCGGGCCGTTGATGGTGAAGAACGACGCGTCGCTCTCGTTGGCGACGGCCTGGGCGAGGCGGGTCTTGCCGGTCCCGGGCGGGCCGTGGAGCAGCACGCCCTTGGGCGGATCGACACCGAGGCGGGTGAACAGCTCAGGGTAGCGCAGCGGCAGCTCGACCATCTCGCGCAGCTGCTGGATGGTGTCGTCCATCCCGCCGACGTCGTCGTAGTTGATAATCCCGCGGCCGTCGCGCGGCTCCTCGAACTCGGCGCGCAGCTCGACCTCGGTGTCCTCGTCGATATGGACGATGCCCTTCGGCGTGGTCGCGACGACCTGGAGGCGGATTTCGGTGAGCGCGTAGGCGGGCTGGCTGAACATCCGGCGCAAGTCCGCCGGCATGTTTTGGACCGGCTGCTGCCCGTGAGTGGCGACGAGGTCTCCGGCGACGACCGGACGGCGGAAGAACACGCGCTTGAGCGCCTCGCTCGGGCCCTGCAGCCGCATTTCCCGTTGGGCAGGCGCGAACACGACACGGGTCGCAGCACGCGATTCGGCGCGGCGAATCTTGACGTGCTCGCCCGAGGACGTCTCCGCATTGGCGCGCTGGAGGCCATCGAGCCGCACCACTTCGAGCGACTCGTCCTCGTTATAGGCGGGCAGCGCGACGGCGGCGGTTACACGCTTGCCCTCGATCTCGACCATGTCGCCTTCGGTGATGCCGAGCGCTTGAAAAGCCGTACGCGGCATGCGCGCGACGCCGCGCCCGCTTTCCTCCTGGCGTGCCGCGGCGACCTGTAGCCGAATGGTGTCCTTATCGAGTACCGCCGCGTCTGCGTCCGCCATCGCTTCGCCTTCTCTCGTCCGTTGCTTCGTCGAAGCTAGGAATGCCCCGTTTGGAATGCAAACTGGCAGGTCTGGCGAAGGTGCCGGAAAATGCGTGGCGCGGGCACCTGGACGAAAAAAAGCCCGGCCGTTGCCAGCCGGGCTTGGGAGTTTGGGAGAGGATGCCTGAAAGGCCCGGCCCATATGCTGCCGGGGCCGATTCTTCGCAAGTGCGAAAAGTGCAACCGGTGTTGCAAGAGACGCAACAGACAATTTTAACGTTGTTCTAAAAGGGAATTATCGGGAGCTTTGCGAGCCGCGGCCTCGCGCCAGCAGTTTGTGCACTGCAATAATTGCCTGAGAGGGCCGAATGACGTGCTTTCGGGTTCCGGTCCTCGTGACAGCCGCCGCGCGACTGCCTAATCACCGCATGTCCAACGGAGTGCATCGATGAACAAGCTCTACCCCGACGCCGCGTCTGCTTTGGAAGGCCTGCTCCGCGATGGAATGCTGATCGCGGCCGGAGGTTTCGGGCTCTGCGGATTGCCCGAACGGCTGCTCGAGGCGATCCAGGCGAGCGGGGTGAAGGACCTGACCTTTGCGAGCAACAACGCCGGGATCGACAACGAGGGCATCGGCAAGCTGCTGCGAACCAGGCAGGTCAGGAAGATGATCAGCTCCTACGTCGGCGAGAACAAGGAGTTCGAGCGGCAGTATCTCGCCGGCGAGCTCGAGGTCGAGTTCTGCCCCCAAGGCACGCTCGCCGAGCGGATGCGCGCGGGCGGCGCGGGCATTCCTGGGTTCTACACCAAGACCGGCGTCGGCACGCAGGTGGCCGAGGGCAAGGAAACCAAGGTGTTCGACGGGCAGGAGTATGTGCTCGAGCGCGGCATCTTCGCCGACCTCTCGATCGTCAAGGCGTGGAAGGCCGATGAGACCGGCAACTGCCTGTTCCGCAAGACCGCGCGCAACTTCAACCTGCCCGCCGCGACTTGCGGCAAGGTGTGCGTGGTCGAGGTCGAGGAAGTGGTGCCGACCGGCAGCCTCGATCCCGACGCCATCCACCTGCCCGGGATCTACGTCCAACGCATGACCGTCGGTGCGCCGTACGATAAGAAGATCGAGTTCGTCACGACCCGCGAGAAGGAGGCCGCCTGAGCGTGTCAGCCGCGATGGAAGGTTGCGACGATGACGGCGATACGGTCCGCTTCGGCGTAAGCGGGATTGGAGAGCTCTTCGCCGAACACGTCGGGATCGGTCTCGCGCCACGCGAACCGAAGGCCGTGGCGCGAGGCGAGACCTTCGAGCGCTTCGATCAAGGGCGAGCATCCGTCGACGATAGTGGTACCGGTGTAGAGCAGGAACCGCCCTCCAGGCGCCAGGCGGGCCGTCGCCATTCGCGTCATGTCGAGCGCGATCCTGCCGCCCATGAGATCGCCGCCGTCGCGGTACGCGCGTCCGGCGGCGTCGATGATGTAGGGCGGATTGGCGATTGCCAAATCGATCGGATCATCGATCGCGGACAAATCCTCGGCTCGCAATGTTTCTACTTCCACCCCGGCTGCGGCTGCGTTGATGCGGGCAAAGGACAACGCGGCTGCGTTGACGTCGGTGAGAGTGACGCGCGCATCGGGCTGGGCGAGAGCGGCGACGATCCCGCCCACACCACAGCCGGTGCCGATATCGACGATATGGGCGCGCTCGGAGAGTGGCCGACGCGCCAGCTCGGTCTCGATGGCGGCGGCGAAGCGGTAGCTGTCGGGCCCGAAGAAGACGGCATCCTCCGCCTCGGTCGGATAGGCGGAATGGATGAACAGCCGCTCGCCCAGCGAGGACACGCGCACGGCGGAGCGAAAAAGCTCCCCTTCGCAGCTCAGCATGCCGGCCCGATCGAGCAGGGCTTCGATTTCCGGATCGATGGCGCCGCGCCGAAACGGCAGCGACCATCCCAGCACATCACGCAAGTCACCCGCGAGGGCGTCTGGGCGACGGGCCAGAACTCGCGCGTGGCTGGCCGGGCTAATCGTTGTGAAGCGGTAGCGCCGCGCCGCGAGGCTGGCGAGCAGGGCCTGCAGCGACTGCTCGCGGGCTTCGGTCGGTTCTCTCATCGCCTGACACAACCCACCACCTACTCGGCCGGTTTCATTCCCGGCGTCGAACGAAGGAGTTTCCATGCCCTGGTCCCGTGACGACATGGCCGCCCGCGCCGCGCGCGAGCTGCAGGACGGGTTCTACGTCAACCTCGGCATCGGCATCCCGACGCTGGTGGCGAACCATATTCCCGATGGCATGGACGTGACGCTGCAGAGCGAGAACGGGATGCTCGGGATCGGGCCCTTCCCTTATCCCGACGAGGTCGATGCCGACCTCATCAACGCCGGCAAGCAGACCGTCAGCGAGTTACCGCGCACCGCGTATTTCGACAGCGCGACCAGCTTCGCGATGATCCGCGGCGGGCATATCGACCTCGCGGTGCTGGGCTCGATGGAGGTGTCCGAGAACGGCGACATCGCCAACTGGATGATCCCGGGCAAGATGATCAAGGGCATGGGCGGGGCGATGGACCTCGTCGCCGGGGTCAAGAAGATCATCGTGGTGATGGAGCACGTGGCCAAGGACGGCAGCGCGAAGTTCATCCCCGAATGCACGCTGCCGCTGACCGGCCGCAACGTCGTCGACATGATCGTCAGCGATCTTGCGGTATTCCAGCGCCCCGACCACCACAGCCCCTTCAGGCTGATCGAGCTGGCGCCGGGAGTAAGCGCTGAGGAAGTAGCCGCAAAGACCACGGCGAGGTACGAGGGTTAGCCGCCGGCCCGGCGTCCCCTGCCATAAGTGCGGCTTGTGATCGGCCGGCAATATTCGATTGGAGCGGGCCTCGGCAGCGCGCTAGCACGGCGGCGAAGGGAGACGTCATGGGCTATATGCTGATCACCGCCAACCGGAACTATTCGAGCTGGTCGCTGCGGCCTTGGGTGCTGATGAAGGCGCTCGGCATTGCGTTCGAAGACCGCGTGGTGGCATTCGAGGAGCCCGACAACTACGAGCGGTTGCGCGGCTTCTCTCCTACAGGACAGGTACCCGTGCTGAGCGACGGCGAGCTTACTGTGTGGGACTCGCTCGGTATCACCTTGTACCTCGCCGAGCGGCATTCCGGTGTCTGGCCTGGAGAGAACGAAGCGCGGGCCTTCGCGCAATGCATCGTCGCCGAGATGCACGGGGGTTTTGGCGCCTTGCGCAACGACTGCACGATGAACGTGGGGGTGCGCGTGACGCCCAAGCCGATGTCGCTGGGCTTGCGCCGCAACGTCGCGCGGTTGCGCGAGATCTTCGAGCAAGGGCCCGAACGCTTCGGTGGACCCTGGCTGGCGGGGCCTGCGTTTTCGGCCGCCGACGCGTTCTATGCGCCGGTGGCGTTCCGCGTCCGCACTTACGGGCTCGACGTCGGTAAAGGCCAGGCCTGGGTGGATGACGTGCTCGCGCACCCGGCGATGCAGGATTGGGAAAGCCAGGCGCTTGCCGAAACCTGGCGCGAAGAAGGCCACGAGGCCGAGCTCGCCAGCTGCGGCACCGTCACGGCCGACTACCGGCAAACCTAGCCGAACTTCCCCGAGCTTGTTCAGGGCGCATCTTCGCTAGCCAATCGGCTCGCGGCTCGCCATTCTGCTCCTCCGGGAGTGGAGAGGAATTCCTGCATGGCTGCTTCGTGGCGCCGCGATTCGCCGTGGCTGGCGCTGATCCTGCTGATGGCGATCAGCACGGTCGGATTCATCGACCGGATCGTGGTCAACGTGCTGGTCGAGCCGATCAAGAGCGAGTTCCAGCTCAGCGATACGCAAGTCTCGTTCATGGGCATGGCCTTTACGGTGCTCAATATCGGCGTGGGTCTGATCGTGGCGCGGTTCGCCGAGCGCGTGAGACGCCTGTCGCTGATCTCGGTGGGAACGCTGGCGTGGTCTGCCGCGACGGCGGCCTGCGGCTGGGCCGGTAGCTGGTTACAGCTCCTGGTGGCGCGCATGGGCGTGGGACTGGGCGAAGCCATTGGGCTGCCGAGCCTTCAATCGGTAATCTCCGACTACTTCCCAGCCAACAAGCGCGGCCTCGCCATTTCGGTGCTGATGCTGGCGCCGCCGATCGGCGCTTTCATCGGCTTCGTGGGCGGCGGGTGGATCGCGCAGGAGTTCGACTGGCGCTTCACCTTTCTGATCGCCGCGGTGCCGGGGGTGCTGCTCGGCATTCTCGCCTGGCTATTCATCGCCGAGCCGCCGCGCGGCCGCCACGACATCGGCGCAGGGGACGACGTGCCGCCGATGAGCGCGGTGCTGCGCCGGCTCTTCGCGCTGCCGAGCGCGCGCAATCT
>JAEZCZ010000120.1 GCA_023433305.1 Pseudomonadota bacterium
TGCCGGGGCGCAAGTGCTCGGCCATCTCCTTGGCGGCGGCGTAAACGTAGCTGAGGTCGGCGTGCCCGTCGCCGCGGCGCGACGGCGTGCCGACGGCAATGAACACCGCATCGGCATCGGGCAGCGCGCTCGCGAGGTCGAGCGTGAACTCGAGCCGTTCGGCGGCAACGTTGCGCTCGACCAGCTCGTCCAATCCCGGCTCGAAGATCGGAATGCGCCCCTCGCGCAGCGCATCGACTTTCCCAGCATC
The DNA here is from genome assembly GCA_023433305.1 of Pseudomonadota bacterium. Classification (GTDB taxonomy): domain Bacteria; phylum Pseudomonadota; class Alphaproteobacteria; order Sphingomonadales; family Sphingomonadaceae; genus Croceibacterium_A. Next base: position 251 of record JAEZCZ010000120.1, read on the forward strand.
CTTGTCGACGCAGCACACGTGATGCCCGAAGTCCGAAAAGCACGCTCCCGAGACCAGGCCAACGTAGCCCGTGCCGATCATCACTATGCGCATGCTGGTCCCCAGTCGTTCTCGGCCGCTTCGGTGCGCGCGCCGTCTAGTCGAACAGCCGCGATGCTCGCAACCCGCTCAACCGCGGCCGCGATAGGGCGCGCCGCCCTGATCGGGAAGCCACAGGCCCTCGGGCGCCGCGCCGCTCTGCCAGAACACGTCGATCGGAATGCCGCCCCGCGGGTACCAGTAGCCGCCAATGCGCAACCATCGCGGCTTCATCTCGCCGAACAGCCGCTCACCGATGCCAACGGTCACGTCCTCGTGAAAGCCGCAATGATTGCGGAAGGAGCCGAGGAACAGCTTGAGGCTCTTCGATTCGACGATCTGCTCGGCCGGGGCGTAGTCGATCACTAGATGGGCAAAGTCCGGCTGGCCGGTGACGGGGCACAGCGAGGTGAATTCCGGCGCGGCGAAGCGCACGAGATAAAGCGCGCCGGGGCGCGGATTGGGCACATAGTCGAGCTCGGCGGCGTCGGGGCTGGCGGGCAGCTCGCTGGCGCGGCCGAGAAAACGGGGAGTGGTGTCGCTCATGAGGCACGGCTCTGCCCTCATCGGCCCCTCGGCACAAGGCGGCGCTTTGCCCACGGCAGTTCACGGGCTATTCAGCGCGCTCCTCCATTTCCGCTGCGGCAACAATGCGTTCGTTTCTGATCCTCGGCACTGCTCTCATGCTCGCCGCGCCCGTCGCGCCGGCCGTCGCCGCCGTCAGCGACTTCCGCCTGCCGCCGCCGCCAAGCGAGAACCAGCCTCCGCCAGATCGACAGGGCCCGGTCGCACCCGACGTTCCGGAATCGCGCCAGGCGCCGGCGCCCTCGCCCACAGCCCGTGCGCCCAGCCCTACGCCGACGGCCGCTCCGCCCATCGTCGTCCCGCCCCGCCTGGAATCGCCGCCGCCCGCATCCGCCCCGACCGCGGTGCCTGCCCCCGCGCCGCGCGCTACCGCGACACCGGCAGTGCCGGTGCCGGAAAGCGAAGCTCCGGCCGATCCAGCTCCAACAGCCACGCAGGACGGCTTTGGGACCGCTCCGAGCCCGACCTCGACGTTCAGCCCCATTGCGCCCTCCGCTCCCACGGCTGAAGCCGCGGAAACTGGCGGTGGCATGTGGTGGTCCTGGCTCGTCGGTGCGCTGGTGCTAGCCGCCCTGGGTGCCGGGGCAGTGGTCTGGCGCCGCAACCGGACCGGCCCTGCGGCGAAGGTGCCGGAAATCGAGCGACCACGGATCGCCCCGGCCTCTGCCCCTCCTGCCGAACCGTCCGCGGCGGCTCCTCGGCCACCTGCCCCGGTCGGGCCCGTCGAACCGCTGCAGGTAGACCTCGAGCCCTTGCGCATGAGCCTTACGTTGATGAACGCCGCGCTGGCTTATCGGCTGCAGGTCACGAACCGGGGCTCTGCCGCGTTGCACGGGCTTTCCATCGGTGCGGACATGATCGCCGCGCATGCCTCGATGAGCCGCGAACAGCATCTCTCCGGCCCCTCCAGCGGCGCCGCGACACAGCGCATCGACAGGCTCGAACCGGGTGAGAGTCGAGTCATCGAGGGCGAATTTCGGGTGCCGTTCTCGCAGATCACGCCGATCCGGCAGGGAAATGCAGCGCTCCTGCTGCCATTGGCGCGGTTCAGGGTCGAAGCGGATGGCGCCGCGCCGGTGGTACGCGCCTTCGCGGTCGGGCAGCCCGGCAACGGCGCTTTGCAGCCCTTCCGGCTGGACCAGGGCCCGCGGATTTATCCCAGGCTCGCGCAAAGAGCGTTCGCGTAGTTTACCGCGGCTGCCCTGCCCGCTAACTCCCGGGCCATGGATGATCTCGTTTCGACCGCCTGGCTGGCGGAGCGCCTCGGGCAGTCGGGGTTGATCGTGGTCGACGCTTCGGCGCACCTGCCCGATGCAGGACGGGATGCGCAGGCCGAGTTCGCGCAAGCGCATATCCCGGGAGCGCGGTTCCTCGACCTCGAGACTTTCAAGGACTTGGCGAGCCCGGTTCCGGCAGCGCTACCCACGGCGGAGCAATTCGCTCAGCGGATGGCACAAATTGGCATTCGCGATGGCGATCGCGTGGTCATCTACGACGACAGCGTAGTGAAAACTTCTGCGCGCGCTTGGTTCATCTTTCGGATGCACGGGTTCGAAGACGTGGCCATCCTCGACGGGGGGCTCGGCAAGTGGCGTGCCGAGGAGCGACCCCTGGCGAGCGGTGAGGCAGATTTGCCACGAGGTGCAGTGACGCCGTCGACTGGACCTGGGGCGGTGCGCTTCAAGGCCGACATGCTGGCCAACCTGGAGAGCGGCGCGGAACAGGTGGTCGATGCGCGCGGGGCAGGCCGGTTTACGGGCGCAGAGCCCGAAATTAGGCCCGGCATGGTGAGCGGCCATATTCCGGGATCGCGCAGCCTGCCGTTCGGCGAGGTACTGAACGCGGATGGTACGTTCAAGGACGCGGGCGGCATCCGCGCGGCCTTTTCGGACGCGGGAATCGATCTGGATCGGCCCGTCGTCACCACGTGCGGCAGTGGCGTCACCGCGGCGGTACTGCTTTTCGCGATGCACCGCCTCGGCAAAGGCGACACCGCCCTCTATGACGGAAGCTGGAGCGAATGGGGCGCGGATCCCGCAACGCCGAAGGCGACAGGGCCGGCCGCGTGAGCGAGGGCGCTCCGCCCAAGACTGCCACCCGGCTCGTTGAGGCGGGGCGTCGCGCGGAGTGGACGCACCCGGTCGTCAACCCACCGATATGGCGTGGGAGCACGCATCTCTACGCGGACAGCGCCGACCTCGCGCGCGGTCGGCCGAACGAGGATGGACACTTCTATTACGGACGGCGCGGCTCGCCGACGCAATGGGCGCTTGCCGACGCGCTGACCGAGCTCGAGCCGGGCGCCTTCGGGACCCTGCTCTACCCGAGCGGGGTCGCCGCTATCGCGAGCGCGCTACTCGGCGTTCTGGAAAGCGGCGACACACTGCTGATGACCGACAACGCCTACGAGCCGAGCCGGGCCATGGCCAAGAACCTGCTTGCTCCGCTTGGCATCGAGACACGGTTCTTCGACCCGCTCGATGTGGAGGGCTTCGCGAGGCATTTCGAAGAACGGACCAAGGCTGTCCTGCTCGAAAGCCCCGGCAGCCTGACTATGGAGGTCTGTGACATCCCGACCCTGGCCGAGATCGCCCGCCATCACGGCGCGCTCAGCCTGGTCGACAACACCTGGGCCAGTCCTTTGGGTTTCCCAGCGCTGGAGCGTGGCTGCGACATCTCGATCATGTCGCTGACCAAGCACGTCGGCGGGCACTCGGACCTGATGATGGGCTCGGTTGCCGCCGGCGAGGAACTCCACGCCCGGTTGCGCGCAAAGAGCCAAACGCTGGGGCATGTGGTCTCGCCCGATGACGCGGCGCTGGCGCTGCGCGGATTGCGCACGCTGGGACTGCGGCTGGAACGCGAGACGGCAAGCGCGTTCAAGGTGGCTGAATGGCTTTCCGGTAGGCCGGAGGTGGCGCGCGTGCTCTGCCCGATGCTCCCCGGAGCTCCGGGCCACGAACTGTGGGCGCGCGACTTCATCGGTGGATGCGGCTTGTTCAGCTTCGTGTTCAAGGGCCGTTCGCCCGGTGTTCGGGCGCGTTTCATCGATGCGCTCGAACTGTTCGGCATAGGCTACAGCTGGGGTGGCTACGAGAGTCTGGTCATCCCTGTCGACCCGGCGCGCGCGCGCAGCGCGACACCGTGGCCCCCCGCCGGCTCCAAGGCGGAGGACCGGTTCGCCATCCGCCTTTCAATCGGACTGGAGGACCCCGACGATCTGATCGCCGACCTCGAACGCGGCTTCGCCGCGATGGCGGCCGCATGAGCAGCGCCGCGCGCATCATACAGGACATCGAGCCAGGCAGCGAGTTGTGGGGCCTGGTCTACGCGCTCGACCGTTTCGGCTTCACGCTCTTCGACGCCCGGATTTCGGCCTGGACGGTGCTCATCGCGCTGGCCGTGCTTATCGCCGCGCTGCTGTTCGCCCGGCTCACGATCAAGGTGGCCTGCTGGCTTATCGGCAAGGTTCATGGCTTCGACAACGCCCAGCGGCTGCTGGCGCAGAAGCTGGTCTCCATCGTGGTGTGGACCACGACGTTCCTGCTGACGATCGACCTGCTGGGAATCGACCTGACCGCACTGGCTGTGTTCTCGGGCGCCTTCGGCCTGGCGCTCGGCTTCGGATTGCAGAAGACGTTCGGCAACCTGCTCGCCGGAATCATCCTGTTGATGGACCGCTCGATCAAGCCGGGCGACGTAATTGCCGTCAACGACGGGATTACCAACACCGTGGGCCAAGTGAAAAAGATCGGCCTGCGCGCGGTTTCGGTCACCACCCGCGACAAGAAGGAATACCTCATTCCGAACGAGAACCTGATGATCAATCAGGTCGAGAACTGGTCCTATAGCTCCCGAGACGTGCGCATCCGGGTACCGCTGACGGTGGCGCCCAATGCCGATCTCGAGCTCGCCGAACGACTGATGATCGAGGCGGCCAGGAGTACGCCGCGCGTGCTGGAAGTGCCTCGCCCGGCAGCGTGGCTGATGGAATTGCACGAAGCCGGTGCCACCTTCGAAATCAGAGTCTGGATCAACGACCCGGAAGAAGGCCTCGCGAGCGTCCGCTCCGACGTGCTCAAGCGGGTGTGGAAGCTATTCCAGGAACACGCCGTGGAACTACCCAATCGCGCCGAGCGCCAACTCGACCTGCGCGAAACCCCAGGGTTGCAGGCGCTAATCGCGGCGATCCAGGATACCGTCATCGCGCCCGGACCCGCCGAGCCGCCCCGCTCATAAAGCTGACCTAGCACCCCGCCAACCCATTCTGGCTGGCGCCGCGGCGACAGGGTCGCCATTTGCCACGGCATGGCCAAAGTGGGCACAGTTTACCTCGTCGGTGCGGGTCCGGGTGACCCCGATCTGCTGACGCTACGCGCCGCCCGGCTGCTCGGCCGCGCTCGGCTGGTCGTGCACGACGGACTGGTGGACCCGAAGGTCCTTACCCTCGCGGCGCGTACCGCGCGGTTTGTCTCGGTCGCGAAGAGTCGCGAACGCCACACGCTGCCGCAGCACGAGATAAACGCTCTGCTGGTGCGCGAGGCCTTGGCCGGGAGCGATGTGGTCCGGCTGAAAGGCGGCGATCCGTTCGTGTTCGGCCGCGGCGGCGAGGAGGCCGAAGCCTGCCGCGCGGCGGGCGTGCCGGTCGAAGTTGTACCCGGCGTAACGGCCGCGCTTGGAGCAGCCGCAGCGGCGCAGATTCCGCTCACCCACCGTGAGGCCGCCAGCGTCGTCAGCTTCGTGGCCGGGCAGTGCAAGGGTCTCGCCGAGCAGAATTGGGCCGGGTTGGCTGGTCCCGGGCGCACTTTGGTCATCTACATGGGCGTCAAGACGGCGCCGATGATCGCCGAGAAGCTGATGGCCGAAGGCCTTTCTCCCGACGTTCCGGTGGCGGTGATCGAGAACGCCGCGCGCGCGAACATGCGCGTGCTGCGAAGCCCCCTCGCCGGCTTGCCGGACCTCGTCGACACCCAGCGGGTCAAGAGTCCCGCCCTCATTATCGTCGGCGATGTCGCCGCCCAAAGTCGAGGACTCGACGACGCGGCGATCGCCCAATTCGCGCTGGAGGCGCAAGCATGAGAATACTGACCGGCAATAACCTGAAGACCGGCCAGGTGGTCTGGTGGGATGGCCAGGACTGGTCCATCCATGTCGAAGACGCGGTCGATGTCGGCGACCAGGCCGATTCCATCCTCGCGCGTGAAGACGCTGCCTGCCGGGTGAACGGCGGCTACGCGATCGAAGCGGAGCCGGATCCCACCGGCCGCGGCGTGCGCCCCGCGCACATCAAGGACCGCATTCGCGCCTATGGCCCGACCGTGCGACCCGACCTTACTCTCAAACCGGCCGATCCGAATGCCGGCACCTGGGTGATCTGATGTACCAATACGACCAATACGACCACGCGATGGTTCGCGCCCGTGTCGAGGATTTCCGCGACCAGACCCGCCGCCGCATCGCCGGTCAGATGACCGACGATCAGTTCAAGCCGCTGCGGCTGAAGAACGGCCTCTATCTCCAACTGCACGCCTACATGCTCCGGATCGCGATCCCGTACGGGACGCTCAACAGCAGGCAACTGCGTAAGCTGGCCGACATCGCGCGCCGCTATGATCGCGGCTACGGCCATTTCACCACGCGCCAGAACCTGCAGTTCCACTGGATCAAGCTCGAAGACGCGCCCGACATCCTCGGCGAACTGGCCGAAGTCGAGATGCACGCGATCCAGACCAGCGGCGAGAGCATCCGAAACATCTCCGCCGATCACTATGCCGGTGCCGCAGCGGACGAGATCATGGACCCGCGCCCGTGGGCCGAGACGCTGCGGCAGATGACGACGTTCATGCCCGAGTTCAGCTACCTGCCGCGCAAGTTCAAGATCGCCGTAATCGCCGCCCAAGAAGATCGCGCGGCGATGCGCTGGCATGACTTTGGGCTGCGCATCGTCAAGAACGAGGCGGGCGAGATCGGCTTTGAGGTCTATCCGGGCGGCGGCATGGGGCGCACGCCGTTCATCGCCTACAAGAGCAGCGACTTCGTGCCGCAGCACCAGATCTTCAGCTACCTTCAGGCGGTGCTGCGGGTGTGGAACCGCAACGCGCGCCGCGACAACATCCACAAGCAGCGAATGAAGATCCTGGTCCACGAGCTGGGCGAAGAGGAATTCACGCGGCAGGTGGAGGAGGAATTCCAGCACATCCTGACCCTGAAGAACGATTTCCCGCAGGCCGAGTACGACCGGATCGCGGCATACTTCACGCCCCCGCCGTTCGAGGCCGGGCTGCCGGAAGCGATAGATCGGTCTGATCCGGACTTCGCGGTCTGGGTCGACCAGCAGGTGGCGGCGCACAAGGCGCCCGGATATGCAATCGTCAACATCAGCCTCAAGCCTCTTGGGGTGACGGGGGGCGACGTCACAGCCGAGCAGATGGAAGTCATCGCCGATCTCGCCGAGCGCTACAGCTTCGACGAGCTCCGCGTCGCTCACACTCAGAACCTGGTGCTGCCGCACGTTCGCAAGCAGGATCTCTACACGATCTGGGAGACTCTGCGCGAGGCCGGCCTGGCGGATGCCAATCTCGACCTCGTGACGGACATCATTGCTTGCCCCGGGCTCGACTATTGCACGCTGGCGAACGCCCGTTCGCTGCCAGTTGCGCAGCAGATTGCCCAGCGGTTCGCCGATCCCGAGCGTCAGCGCGACATCGGTGAGCTGAAGATCAAGATCAGCGGCTGCATCAACGCCTGCGGGCACCACCACGCCGGCCACATCGGCATCCTCGGTGTCGATCGCAAAGGCACCGAGAACTACCAACTGCTGCTCGGAGGCTCGGGCGCGGAAGACGTCAGCCAGGCCAAGATTACCGGCCCCGGCTTCGACGAGGCGGGTGTGGTCGACGCGGTCGAACGCGCGATCGAGCGCTACCGGGAGATCAGGGAGCCCGGCGAACGGTTCCTCGACACGTACCGCCGTGTCGGAATGGAAGGCTTCAAGGAGGCGATTTATGGTTGAGACTCTGCGCTTCCGTGACGACCCAGTTCCTGACGAACCCGCCGTCAGCCTCGACGCCTTCCTCGACCAATCAAATGCGAACTCGGTGCGGATCGAAGCAGGCGATGATGTGCGCCGGCTCGGCCCAGTCCTGGATCGGGTCCGGCTCGTCGAGGTCGACTTCCCGAAGTTCCGCGACGGGCGCGGCTTCTCCAGCGCGCGCATCCTGCGCGAAATGGGCTACCAGGGCGAGATCAAGGCGACCGGCGACGTGCTGGTCGATCTGATCTGGTTCATGCGTCGCTGCGGGTTCGACAGCTTCGCGCCGAACGTGCCGCTCAACCCGGCCGACGTGGAGTCCGTGCTCAATCGCTATCCGCACGTCTATCAGCATGCGGCGGATGACGCCGTGCCGATCTGGAAGCTGCGCCACCCGGACCTGGCCGATGGCTAGTCGCGCCATCGACATTATCGATACCCGGCCGAGCTTCACCCAGGCCGATGCGGACGCGCTCAATGCGCGCTTCGCGGGCGTCGAGGTGGGGGCGATGCTGCGCGAGCTGTTCGCGGAAGGGACGCTCGGCCGCGTCGCGGTGGTATCTTCGTTCGGTACCGAGAGCGCCGTTCTGCTGCATCTCGTGGCGCAAGCCGATCCAGGGACGCCGGTGATCTTCGTCGATACGCTGAAGATGTTCCAGGAGACGCTCGACTACCGCGAAGAGCTGACCCGGCAACTGGGGCTGAGGAACTCGTCGGTCGTGCAACCCGATCCCGCGATGCTTGCCGCCAAGGACGAGAACGGGCTGCGCTGGTCGTGGGACCCCGACGGCTGCTGCGAGATCCGCAAGGTCGAGCCGCTGCGGCGCGCCAAGCAGGGTCTCGATGCGTGGATTTCGGGCCGCAAAGCGTTCCAATCGGTCACCCGACAGAACCTGCCGCGGTTCGAGATCGAGGACGGCCGGCTCAAGGTGAACCCGCTCGGGGACTGGACCAAGGCCGATCTCGACGCGTACTTCGAGGCGCACGACCTGCCGCGTCATCCGCTCGAGGCCAAAGGCTATCTCTCAGTCGGCTGCGAGCCGTGCACTAGCACGGTCAAGCCCGGCGAAGACCCACGTGCGGGCCGCTGGCGTGGTTGGGACAAGGTCGAGTGCGGCATTCACTCGCCGAACAATCCCGCGAACGGTCCCGACGAAGGTGAGCTGCCGCCGGGATACGAGCCCGCCTTTTAGTCGAACCCTGGACGAACGAGACGTCTAGGCGCCTCGTTCCGTTTCAATCCACTGATCGATCCGCTGCTCAAGCAGGTCGAGCGGCAGAGCGCCACCGCCGAGCACGACGTCATGGAATGCCTTGATGTCGAAGTCGGCGCCGAGCGCTGCTTCCGCTTTCGCTCGCAGCTCCTGGATCTTCAGCATGCCGATCTTGTAGCTCGTGGCTTGCCCCGGCCAGACGATGTAGCGCCGCACTTCCGACCGGATCGATTCCAGGGGTTCGGGCGAATTCGCCTGGAAGAACTCGATGGCCTGCTGCTCGGTCCAGCCTTTGGAATGGAGGCCGGTATCGACCACGAGGCGGATGGCGCGCCAGATTTCTGACGAAAGCTGACCGAACCGGGAATAGGGATCCTGGTAGGTGTTGGGCATCTCCTTTGCCAGGACTTCGGAATAGAGGCCCCACCCTTCCGAATAGGCGCTCAGGCCATACTGTGTCCGGAACAGCGGCAGGCCTTCGAGTTCCTGCGCGATCGAGATTTGCATGTGGTGGCCTGGAAGCCCCTCGTGATAGGCGATCACCTCCAGTTGATTTTTCGGCATCGCGGTCATGTCCGAAAGATGCGCGTAGTAGACGCCCGGGCGCGAACCGTCTGGAGTGCCGGACTGGTAGTGCTGGGCCGCGCCGTCTTGCTCGCGGAAAGGCTCCACCCGCTTCACCACCAGATCGGCCTTGGGCAAGAGACCGAAGTAGTTGGGCAGTTCGCGCTCGATGTTCTCGATCGCCGCGGTGGCGTCGCCGATATAGGCTTGGCGGCCTTCATCGGTGTCGGGGTAGAAGTTCCAATCGGCCGTCTCGATGTGCTTGAAGAAGGCTTGCAGATCGCCTTCGAAGCCGACTTCCTGCCTGATGGCTTCCATCTCGCCGCGAATGCGTGCGATTTCGTCGAGCCCGATCTGGTGGATCTGGTCGGCGGTCAGATCAGTCGTCGTGCTCGCTTTGAGCCGGTGGTTGTAAAAGGCGAGGCCGTTCTCGAGCGCGCCTACTCCCGTCGCGACTTTGGCGGCGTTGACCGCATCGGCTTCCATGAAAGCAATCAGCTTGTCGTAGCCGGCCTTATAGGACGTCTTGAGCGCGGTCTCGAGCTGGGCCTGCAATTGCTCCGCCTCGGCTTCGGTTATGGCGTCCTTTTCGACGAGCGCAGCGATCTTGGCTTTGCCGTCGGACCAAAGTGCAGTGTCGGCGCCAGCTCCGAACGGCGCCCCTCCGATGAGCTTCTTCGCCTCCTCGATGACGGATTCGTAAGCGAAATAGGGTGGCCGCACTCCATTCGCGGCGTTGCTTCGGGCGCGATCGACCAACTGCGAAAGGACCCGGTCGAACTGCCCAACGCGAGCGATGTAGGCCGCCATATCGTCACGCGTATCGACGCGGTGGATATTGATCATGAAGGTCGGCAGGAACGTGTGCTGACCCTGCATCTGCGTGAAGATGTAGCTGTAACCGCGCCACGCTGCGGCTTCCCGCGAACGTTCGACATCGTATTTCCAAAGGTCGTAGGAGAGCTTCGTGGCGGGATCGAGCGCATCGTAATCGAACGTCCGTTCCATCTCCTCGAGCGTAGCGACATACCACGCCAGTTGTTTGTCCTCTGCCTCGATCGACATGTCATCGAAGCGGTCCGACTGGTCCTTGCGTCCCAGGTAGGCCAGCGAGATCGGCGAGAATTGCAGCTGCTCTTCGTACTTAGCTTCGAACCAGGCGTTGAGGCGTTCGCTTTCGTTCTGGACCTGAGCAGTCGCAGGCTGTTGCGCGAATAAGGGCGCTGGGAGCGTGCCGGTTGCGACGATTGCAAGGGCGATGGCGGTCGAAAGCGGGCGACGCATTAAATTCCCTCCAGGCTGGGCAGGCTGTGGCCGCAGCCAGAACCGCCTCGAAGAGCGTACGCTAACGCGCCGCGTACCATTACGAAAGTGGGAACGAATGAAACTTCTGCCCCGATTGCGGTGGATTACAACCAGCCTTGCTGGCGGTACCACCGCGCGGTGTCGGCAAGACCGAGTCGCGTTTCAATTTCGGCACGCCATAGCGCGGGCTGAGGAGCCCTGTCCGGACGGCTGACCCAGTCCGGGTGGCACATGTAGCCGACACGGTCCCGAGTCAGTTTTGCTCCGCCCCGGCGTACGCGACCGTCAAGCCACGAGGCAGCTTTCATGACCGCGCGCGGCGTGGCGGGCGCCCAGACGCGCCGGCCCACCGCCTCGCCAATCGCCTTGGCCAATTCGAGATGACTCCAACCACCTTCTCGGCCGTCATCCGGCTCCAGAATGGCGCCGGACACACTTTCCCCGCTCGGAACCAACGCGAGCAGGAGTCGTGCGAGATCGTGGACGTGAACGATAGACGCTCTGCCAGGAGGCGGCATGGGAACGACGCCCCAGCGCGCGGCCTTGAACAGCTCGAGGATCTCGCGGTCGCGCGGGCCGTAGATCGCGGGCGGGCGGACTATGGTCCAGTCGAGCCCGCTGGCTTGCACGACGTCTTCGGCGTGCCGTTTCGACTGCCCGTATCTCGAGAGATAGGGTTCACGAGCAGCGAGCGAAGAGACGAATACGAAGCGGCGAACTCCGGCTCGGCGCGCAACCTCGACCAGTGCCTCGGTGCCGGACACGTTTCCGAGGTGGAAGCCCATCGGATCCGGCGTGTTGACGACGCCTGCGATGTGCAGGACCGCGTCGGCCCCCTCTACGAGCCTGCGCAAGGCCTCTGTATCGGCGAGGTCGCCGCGAACCCACTCGACGCCCTCGCACGGCGCCTGCTGACGCCGTGCCAGCGCCTTCAGGGCAGCGCCGCGACGGCAAGCTTCCTCCACGAGCGCCTGGCCGACAAAGCCCGTGGCGCCGGTGACCGCAATCGTCAAAGCAACACCAGCTGATCGCGGTGGATCACTGCCGAGCGCGGCGCGTAGCCGAGCAAAGTGGCGTGCTCGTCGCTGCGGCGGCCTTTGATGCGCTCGATCTCGGCGGAATCGTATTCGGCTAGGCCTTGGGCGACCGATTTACCGCCCTCGTCGCGAACTCCGACCGGGTCGCCGCGCGTAAAATCGCCCTCGACGCCCAAGATGCCGCTTGCGAGCAGGCTCTTGCCCTTATGAAGCGCCCGAGCGCAGCCGGCGTCGACTACCAGCATTCCCTTGAGCCTCTGACGCCCACCGAGCCAGGCCTTGCGTGCGCGATCGCGGCGCGTGGGCAGAAACAGCGTGCCCGTGTCGCTGGCGATCGCGCGTTCCAGCGGGCGGTCGTGGGTGCCGTTGACGATCGCGAGTGTGATCCCGGCGCGGGTGGCGATCTCGGCGGCCTGGAGCTTGGACTTCATACCCCCCGAGCCGAGACCCGAGGCCGAGTCGCCGGTCGCCATGGCGTGGACGGCCTCGGTCACGCCGTCGACGCGGGTTAGGAGCTTTGCGCCCGCCTCGCGCGGGTCGCGATCGAACAGGCCGTCGACGTCGGAGAGGAGTACCACGGCATCGGCGCGCGCCGCTTGCGCCACGCGCGCCGCCAGGCGGTCGTTGTCGCCGAAGCGGATTTCGGCCGTGGCCACCGAATCGTTCTCGTTGATCACCGGAATCGCGCCCGCGCCGAGCAGCCGGCCGAGCGTGGCCGCGGCGTTGAGGTAGCGACGGCGGTCCTCGAGATCCTCGAGCGTGAGAAGGAGCTGAGCCGCGGTCAAACCATGCGCACCAAGCAGCTCGCTCCACAGGCCTGCGAGTGCGATCTGGCCGACCGCAGCCGAGGCCTGAGCGTCGGCCAGCGAGCCGCGCCCGCCTTTCGCGAGCCCCAGCCTTGCGGCGCCGAGCGCGATTGCGCCTGAGCTCACCACGACGATCTGCTGCCCTTCGCGGCAGGCCTCGGCGATTTCGGCGGCCAAGGTCGCCAGCCAGTCGCGTCGCGGTTGCCCGTCGCGGCCGCATAACAGAGCCGAGCCCACCTTGAGCACCACGCGGGGCGCGAAGGCTGGGTTGCGGAGGTCGGCAAGGTGCTCGATCGACATCGCCGCGGCGTTAGCCGAGCTTGCGCCGGCCGTCATCAGTCGAGCGGAGACCACTCCCCATCCGGCTCGTCTTCGTCTTGAACCGCAGTGGCGGGGTTCTCGGTAGCAGTGCGTGCCGGCAAGTACGCAAGCGCCGCGTCGAGCAGCGCCTCGATGCCCTGGCCCGTCGCGCCCGAGATCGGAAAAACCCGCTCGGCACCGGCGGCCCTGAGCTCCGCGGCGAAGCCTTCAGCCAGCTCGGCATCGGCCAGGTCCACTTTGTTCAGCGCGATCAGACGGGGCTTTTCCGCCAGACTCCCGCCATAGGCCTCGAGCTCGCGCTCGACGACCTGCATCGCTTCTGCCGGGTCTTCGCCCGTGATGTCGACGAGGTGGATCAGCACGCGGCATCGCTCGATGTGCCCAAGGAAACGGTCGCCGATTCCCGCGCCCTCGGCAGCGCCCTCGATGAGGCCGGGGATGTCCGCGAGCACGAACTCACGCTCCCGGTGCCGCACCACACCAAGCTTCGGAACCAACGTCGTAAAGGCATAGTCCCCGACTTTGGCGCGCGCGTTCGAGACCTGGTTGATGAAGGTCGACTTGCCCGCGTTGGGCAGGCCGACGAGACCGACGTCGGCGAGCAGCTTGAGACGCAGCCAGACCGCCATTTCCTGCGCCGGAATGCCAGGCTGGTGCTGGCGCGGCGCGCGGTTGGTCGAGGTGGCATAGCTGGCGTTGCCGCGCCCGCCCATCCCGCCTTCAAGCAGAACCACGCGCTGGCCCACTTCGGTAAAGTCCGCGAGAAGCTCCTCGCGCTCTTCGTCGAAGACCTGGGTGCCGACCGGGACTTCGATCACCAGGTCTGGGGCGCTGGCGCCCGTGCGGTTCTTGCCCATGCCATGACCTCCGCGCTGGGCGCGGAAGTGCTGGGTGTAGCGGAAATCGATCAGCGTATTGAGGCCGGGCACCGCGACCATGACGATATCGCCGCCCTTGCCGCCGTTGCCTCCATCAGGCCCGCCGTATTCAATGTACTTTTCGCGCCGGAAGCTGACCGCGCCGGGCCCGCCCGCGCCGGACTTGAGGTAGATCTTGGCCTGGTCGAGAAAGTGCATGCGTTCATCTAGCCCGTTCGCGGCAGGCTTGTCGAACCGCTCGCAGAGGAAGGACACTGGTGGAGCCGAGGGGGATCGAACCCCTGACCTCGTCATTGCGAACGACGCGCTCTCCCAGCTGAGCTACGGCCCCGTTCAGTGTCATGCGGCACGCCTAGGTGCCGCGAAGAGCGCGCCCCTTAGCGAATTGGATTGCCGCTTGAAAGGACAAATATCGGCTTCGGCGGGCCTTTCCCACTACTCCGCCGGTTCTTCGGGCACGGGCTGCACGATCGGTGTGTTCACGCCCTCGTCGGGGACGGCGACCAACGGGATACGGGCGCCCGTAGTCGGATCAGAAACACCCCCGACCGGAACCGGAGCGTTGAGGTTCACGAGCGTGGTAGCAAGGGTAGGCACACTGGCACCGTGCACCGCCACGTAGCCGGGCTGCGACGATCCGTAGCGGGCGCCGTACTGGGCATCCCAAGCGGCCGATGCGACGCGATACTGCTCGTATTCGCGGAAGAAGTTCTGGAAGACAGCCTCGATGCGCGGGAGATTGCCCGCGGCAAATTCCTTCGCGTCGTCGGGTTGGGTCTGCGCGAACTCGTTCGCAATCTGCAGCGCGACGTTGCAGAACTCTCCGCGCGCCGGCGGCAGCGCGAAGTAGTTGTAGACTTGCGTCATGTAGGCTTCGCGCGCCTTGACCGCTTCGTTGCGCGAACCATGCTCCTTGCGGAAGCGCTGATCGATGGCGGTGTTCGTGCGCGTGAGCGTTCGCGCATACTTCTTGAGGAAATCCCCATAGCCCTTGAGGATCGGTCCTTCGTTGGCCGGGTCGAGGCAATTCAACGCCGCGACGTTCCAGGCCGAGCGGAAATGCCACAGCGTGCTGTCTTCATCGAGATTGCTGTTGACCGTTACACGCAACCCGTCCGCCCCGAGGGGCGGCATGAACATCGCGTACTCGGCGCCGCTGGGCGGAATCGGGCGATAGGGCACGGCTTCGACCACCGGCGGAGGCGGCGGCGGGGGTGGCGGCGGGGGTGGCGGGGGCGTCGCGCAAGCGGCGAGCACGGTCACGGCCGCGGCGACGGCCGTGTGCCTGATCCAATCGGGACGTTCGGAACTCATCTCTTGCGCTGCTCCCCTCTCATGGGCGCGACCAGGATTATGCCTGCCCTCGCCTTGCGCGCTGATTAAGCGGCTAACCTACCGGTTCGGCGAGATAAAGAAAATGCCCGAGGTGCATATCTGCACCCCGGGCACACGATGAAACGAATCTGGCTTGCGATGATTCGCGCGCCCTACTCCCTCTGGCCCATGAAGCTGAGCAGGAACTGGAACATGTTGATGAAGTCCAGGTACAGGCTCAGCGCGCCGAGGATGACGGCCTTCCCGGCGAAGTCGGTGCCGCGCAGGTACTGGTACTCGTTCTTCAGCCGCTGCGTGTCGTAGGCGGTGAGGCCCGCAAAGATCAGCACGCCGAGGAAGCTGACCGCCCACATCAGCCCGGGTGACTGCAGCCAGATGTTGAGCAGGCTGGCGATGATCAGGCCGACCACGCCCATGATGAGGAAGCTGCCGAAGCCCGACAGATCCTTCTTGGTGGTGTAGCCGAACAGGCTCAGGCCAGCGAAGGCGCCCGCGGTGGCGAAGAACGTCGCCGCGATCGAGCCGCCGGTATAGACCAGGAACACCGTCGAGAGCGACAGGCCCATCAGCGTCGCGAAGCCCCAGAACATCGCCTGGAGCGCGCCGGTCGAGAACCGGTTGGCGCCGAAGCTCATCGCGAAGACGATCGCGAGCGGTGAAAGGATCACCACCCAGGCGAGAATCCCACCGCTCATGAACAGCTGGGCGGCCGGGGATTCGGCCCCGCCGCGCGAGAACAGCAAGGCGACGATGCCAGTCAGCAGGACGCCGCTGGTCATGTAATTGTAGATGGAAAGCATGTGGCGGCGCAGGCCCGCATCGAAAGTCGTGCGGGTGGTGACGTCGCCAGCCAGGCTCGGAGACGCTCCGAAACCCTGCCGGGTCGTTCGGGGGTCATTCCAGTCTGCCATCGATCCAAAACTCCGTTTTGACGGCCTCACAGACGGGCCGCTTGACGCTCAATATCGGGGCATATCCCCGCGGTTTCAAGGAAAACCGGACGCTCGGGGCGTTAACTATTACGGCGGGCTTCGGCCGCCATTTCAGCGCTGCGATCGCGGGCCGCGCGCAAGGTCTTCTCCAGAAGTCTGGGAAGCGCGTCGCCCTCGTCCAGAGCGTCGAGGCCCGCCTGCGTGGTGCCGCCCGGGCTGGCCACGCGGCGCGCAAGTTCGCCCGGATCGTGCGGCGAGGTTGCGGCCAGCGCAGTTGCACCATCGACCATCGCGAGCGCGAGGCGCTTCGCCTGGGCCTCGGGCAGGCCCAGTTCGCTCGCCGCCGCGCCGAGCGCATCGATGAAGCGATAAACGAACGCGGGGCCGGATCCGGCCAGCGCGGTCACCAAGTCGAACTCCTCCTCGGCAATCCACTCCGGCGCGCCGAGCGATCCCAAGAACTCGAGAGCCGCGGCTTGCGCCTCCTCGTCCAGCCCCCGCGATGCCAGCGCCATCGGCGACTTGCCGAGCGCAGCCGCAAGATTGGGCATGACCCGCAGCAATCCGTCGGCGCGCGGAAACAGCTCCGCGAGCACGGCCAGTTCCACACCGGCGAGGATCGAGATCACCGTCGTCCCGGGCCCGGCGAGCGGTTCGACTTGCGGGGCGACGCCGGGCAAGAGCTGCGGCTTGATCCCGAGCAGGATCGCGTCGAACGCGCCGTCGGCCGGAATGGCGTCGAGCTTGCGGACACCTTCTGGGGCCGGGCGATCGGCGGGATCGGCGACGGTGAAGCGCGACGGCGCCACCCCGCCTGCAATCCATCCCTGCAGCATCGCGCCGGCCATGTTGCCGCAGCCGACGAGAAGAAGGCGCTCGAATCGATTCACGCCGCTTCCGACCGCTCTGGTGTCATCTTTGCTGCATCCGCCTAATCGATTGGGTTTTTCCGGAATTTCCCCCAACCCACTGTTTTCTAAAGAAAAGATTGGAAGGCTGTGTAATCTTCCGCAATCGGGATTTCGGAACGGGCGGCAAGCCCATCGGGGCCCGAAATTCCGGTTGCCGGAGAGCGCTTGGCATACCGGCGACGAATAGGAAAGCGCCGGTGCAAGGCCGCTCAGGCCTCGCCCGCCGCATCAACCAGGGCGGCCTCCAGCGCCTCCTTCGGCTTCTTGTCGCCCCACAGGACGAACTGGAACGCCGGATAGAACCGGTCGCATTCGGCGACCGCGCTCTCGACCGCGAGTTGGGCCATCGGCAGGCTGAGCAGCCCGTCGGCGCCGAGCGCGAGACCGTGGCGGTACAGCAGCACGCCGCCGTTAGACCAGATATCGAAGTGACCGAGCCAGAGCTGCTCGTTCACCAGCGCGAGCAGTTCGTAGGCGGCCTTGCGCTTCGCGTCGGGGACGCGAATTTCGGGCAGGCATAGCAATTGCAGGACCTTGTCCTCGTAGCGCCAGATGCCGCGCACTTGGTAGGTCGCCCAACTGCCCTGGATCTCACCGCAGATCTCGTCGTCGTTGACGAATTCGCAGGGCCAGCCGTGCGCCTCGAACAACTGGGCGAGCATTTCCACGGGGGCAGCGTCGTCCGCTTCCTCGTTCGGCTCGCGCCCGATGTTCATCATTAATCGCCCATCCCTCTGCAACGGGTTTGCACATGCGATGACGCGGGCTTGCAGCGCAATCGCGGTTAAAGAACCGGCTGGGCAAAACTCGACAAGCCTGTTGGCAAGGTGTGCACAACCGGTGCGCAATCGAGGATGGTCCGCGGTCGGCGGAGCACCCGCTCGAGGTCAGCCGAGCGGCTTGACCTCTTCACCCTGGCTGCTAGTGAAACGGAAGGAATCGACTTCCTTTTCCTTCAGCTTGGCAACCAGTTCGTTGGCTTCGCGGGCGTTCGAGAACGGTCCGGCCACGAGGCGGTTGGTCTGCCCCCACTTGGCGATGTGCGGCGATGGCTTGTCGAGCAATCCGCCGGCCTCGCGCTTGATACGACGCCAGTCGAACTGGAGCGCGGCGGTGTCGCGCCCTGTCGCGACCTGGACCCAGTGGCGGCTGGGGTGAACCGGCTTGGGTGGCGGCGCGGGCGCGGCGGCGGGTTCGACTTTGGGGACTTCGCGCCGCGGCGTAATGCGGGTGATGTCGACCGCGCCTTCGGCGACGGCCGGACGCACCGGCAAAGAGAAATCGGCAAATACCTGCTCGAGCTCAATCGGTTCGGGCGCGGACTCTGGTTCCGGCTGAGGTGCCGGAGGGCTTGGCTGCGCGAGCGCGATCGAAGGCTGCGGCACGTTCGCGGCCGCCGCCGGCAGCGCGGCGACGACTGTTGCTGGGGGCTGGGGCTGAGGCTGAGGCTGAGCCTGAGGCTGAGCCTGAGGCTGAGCCTGAGGCTGAGACTGTGGCGCTTCGGGCGCAGCGGGCGGGCCAACCGCCTCGGCGACGGGCACGACTTGCGGCGTGGGCGTGGGCGTGGGCGCGGCAGCCGGCGGCACGATCTCGGGGCGCCGCGGAACTCCGCTCTCCTGGACGCTACTGGGAGACCCCAGGGGCGCGCCGCTCGGAACCAGGCGCGCATCGGCACCGGTAGACGGCGAGCTTCGGGCGGCCGGCGGGACGAGCGCGGCGAGCGCAGGATCGTCGCGCCCGATCTGCGCAGCCTGCGGGAACACCCCGAGGTTGGCAGCGGCCGCCTGTTGCGCGCGTGTCAGCCGCGGCATGTAGCGGAGATACGGCGCAATCCGGCCGGACAGGCGATCGGGCAGCATCGTTTCGGCGATCGACACCGCCTCTTCGGTCTTGCCGAGGATCGCAAGCGCAAAGGCCCGCGTACGATAGGCGGACAAGTCGCTGCGCTGGAGCAGCGGCAGCAGCGTGGCTTCCGAGCCGCGCTGGTCGCCGGCGATCGCCTGGCTCAGCGCCAGCCGGCGCGTCACGAGCGGATCTTCGCCGAGGGCGAGAAAGGCCCGGTAGGCCTCTTGGGCGTGCGTGTTGTCGCCGATGAGGTCGTAAGCCAGCCCGCGTTCGGCCGCATGGAAACGCATCGGCTCACCCGCCTGCTCGGCTTCGGCGAACAGGCGCAGCGCCTCGACCGGCTGCCGGCGCCGCACCATGACCGAGGCGAGGCCAGCCTTGATGCGGCCATCGCCGGGCGCAACCGCCTCGGCACGGCGCAGGAACCCTTCGGCCGCATCCACGTCGTCCAGCGCGAGCGAGGCCTGCCCGGCGTCGACGAGCGCCTGCACCGAACGCGGATCCTGTGACAGCCGGCGTAGCGCGTCGCTCAGCCGAGAAGAGGCGGGGTCGGGCAGCGATTGCACGACCGGACGGGCATAGCCTTGCGCCCAGGCAAGGCCGGGCGACAGGCCCAGACCGGCCAACAAGGCCGCGCCCGCGAGGCGGGCCAGCAAAGGATCAGCAGGCGAAAGCACGGCGCAATCGGATAGCCAGGCGCGGCTGAACCGCACGATAATGGCCTCCCGGAAAGCTACTGGTTGTTCTGCCGGCCGAGGAAGCGCGGAATGCGCAGGGAGCTGCCGCCACCGCCTTCCTCCTCGTCCTCGTCGCTCGGGTTCGAGCTGGCGCGTGACAGATTGGCCATCCGTTCGAACAGCGTACTGCCGCCGGTTGGCGGAGCCGCCGGCGTGCGGCGCTGCGGCGGCGGGGTCGCGCCGGCATCGGGCTCGCCCAGTTCGTCGTCGCTGCCACCGAGCATGCGGCGCCGGCGCCCCGGCGTTCCCGCCTGGACCAGGCCATCTTCTTCGGCGAGGCGGCTGGCGTCGAGCAGCAGTTCGTCCTGAGTGGCCGAGGTCGGCTCCTCCTCGCCGTAACCCTCGGCCTCTTCGGCCTCGAAGGTCAGCTCGAGCGCATCGCCTTCCTCGGCTTCGCCTTCGCCTTCGTCGTCCCATCCGCCGACGCCTTCGTTGGCGACCTCGGGGTCGCGCTCGATGCGCGTGCCGCTGAGGGAGGCATAACCGCCGCCATGCTCGCCGAATTCTTCGTCTTCGGCCGGCTCGACCAGGCCTTCTTCTTCGCCGTCCTCCCCTGGTTCGTACGGGCTCGGCGTGCGCAGCGAGCCATAGGCGTCTTCATGCTCGGCTTCGGCAGTCTCGTCCTCGAACCGCGCCGGCTGAGTGAAGTCGCCCATGCTCTCGCGCGAGGGCGCCGTGGCGACCGCGTCTTCGGCCAGCTCTTCCTCGGTCGGAAGCGGCAGAACGGGCTTCTTCGGAGCGCGCGCGCCGAAGTTGAGCGGCTGGCTGGCGGAATGGGCCTGCTCGGCGCTCTGCTCGATGCCGGTGGCGACCACCGAAACGCGGATCTTGCCTTCGAGCATCGGATTGAAAGCCGAGCCCCAGATGATGTTGGCCTCGGGATCGACCAGCTCGCGGATGTGGTTCGCGGCCTCGTCGACTTCGAGCAGCTTCATGTCCTCGCCGCCGATGATCGAAATGATCACACCCTTGGCGCCGGTCATCGAGACGCCATCGAGCAGCGGGTTGGCGATCGCCCTCTCGGCCGCCTCGAGCGCGCGATTGTCGCCCTCGCCTTCGCCGGTGCCCATCATCGCCTTGCCCATTTCGCCCATCACCGACCGCACGTCGGCGAAGTCCAGGTTGATGAGGCCGGGCATAACCATCAGGTCGGTGATCGAGCGGACACCTTGCTGCAGCACCTCGTCCGCGAGCTGAAAGGCTTCCTTGAAAGTCGTTTCCGCCTTCGCGACGAGGAACAGGTTCTGGTTCGGGATGACCAGCAGCGTGTCGACGCTCTTCTGCAGCTCTTCGATGCCGGATTCGGCCGAGCGCATCCGGCGCGTGCCTTCGAACAGGAACGGCTTGGTGACCACGCCGACGGTGAGGATGCCCTTGTTGCGCGCGATCTCCGCGATCACCGGCGCCGCGCCGGTGCCCGTGCCGCCACCCATGCCGGCGGCGATGAAGACCATGTTCACGCCTTCGAGGGCGCGCTCGATCTCTTCCACCGTCTCTTCGGCGGCGGCGCGCCCCACCTCGGGCCGAGAGCCCGCACCCAGGCCGCGAGTGATCTCCGGTCCGAGCTGAATGCGATGTTCCGCCACGGAGGCGTTGAGCGCCTGCGCGTCGGTATTGGCGACGATGAAATCGACGCCTTCGATCTCGGCCTCGATCATGTTGGCGATGGCGTTGCCGCCGGCCCCGCCGACACCGATCACGGTGATCCGCGGGCGCAGCTCCTCCACCGAGGGCGGGCCGATATTGATGCTCATTCGATGCTCTCCTCGAGGAGGCGTGGATGGGATGCCTTGCCGGGCTTGTGCCACAAAGCGAATCGCGGGTGCAAAAGGTAAATGGAACTATCCACAACCCGCGCAGCACCGTCGCAAACCCTTAAAAATATTCCTTCATCGCTGTCCAGATACGCATCACTTGCGCGAATCCCGGCGAGCGATGGCTGGTCTGGAACCGCGAGCCGACCGAGCGGATGTCGATCGGATCCTCCGCGGCGTAGAGAACCAGCCCGGCGAGCGTAGCGAATCCGGGTACCGAATGCGCCTCGGGCAAGCCCTTGAGCGCGGGCGGCCGGCCGATCCGAACGGGCTTGCCGAGCGCGGATTGGGCGTAGTCGGCGAGGCCCGCGAGCTCCGCGCCACCGCCGGTCAGCACGACTTGGCGGCCGTGCCGGCCCGAATAACCCATCGCCTCGAGCGCCCGGCCCACGTCGCTGACCAGCTGGTCGAGCTCGCCGGTGATTACGCTGATCAGCTCGGACCGGGGAATGCGGTTGCTCTCGTCGGCGCCGCGCGCGACCGGCCCGGAGCGCTCGTCGCCGGGCCCGTTGACCGGGATCATCTCGCGATGGTCGGCCGGGCTGGCGATGGCCGAGCCGTAGACGCACTTGAGCCGTTCGGCCTGGAAGCGGCGAATGCCGAAGGCGCTGGCGATCGCGTCGGTGATGTCGGCTGAACCGCGCGGGATCGCGGTCAGGCCCACCAGCATGCCGCCCATGTAGACCGAAACGTTGGTCACCTGCGCCCCGAACTCGACCAGCGCCACGCCAAGGTCACGTTCTTCGGCGGTGAGACAGGCGTAGCCGGTGGCGAGCGGCGAGGCGACGACGGCCTCGACCTCGAGATGAGCGTTCTGCACCGCCTCGGTCAGGTTGCGCATCGGGGCGCCGTCGGCGAGCATGACGTGGACGTCGACCCCGAGCCGCTCGGCATGGAGTCCCTGGGGGTTGGCGATGCCTTCCGCGCCGTCCAGGAAGTAGCAGGCCGGCTGAGCGTGGAGCACCATGCGGCCGTCGGGCTCGATGCTGCCTTGCGCGGAGATCAGCAGGTGCTCGATGTCCTCGTCCTCGATACGCCGGCCGCCTACCTCGATCTCCACCGGTGAGATGCGGCTTTCGAGCCCGGCGCCCGAGCAGCCGATCCAGACGCTCGCGACGCTCGTCCCGGCCAGCTTTTCGGCACGCTCGATGGCATCGCGGACCGCATAGGTCGCTGCCGCCATATCGGTGATATAGCCGCGCCGAATGCCCTGGGCGGCGCGATGGCCGCTGCCGAGCACCATCATCTCGCCGCTTTCCGTGAGGCCCGCGATCATCGCCGATATCCGGAACGAGCCGATGTTCACCGCGCCGAACACGCGCGCAATACGAGGTCCGCTCTTGGGCTGACTGGCCATCAGATGCCGCTTTCCATGGCTTCCTGCGCGCGGCCGGGCACGCGCATGTAGATGCGGTCGGGATTGCGCATGTCGAAAGCGACGACCTTGCCGCCCAGCAGCCGATTGACCCCGTCGAGCCGCGCGAAGCTCATCAGCGCGCCGGCCGATTCCTCGTCGCCCTGCGGCAGGGCGAGCACCTGCCCAGTCTTGAAAGTCAGGTTCCAGCGCCGGTTGCCGACCCATTCGGCCGCGGAGACCTGCGGCCGGAGCGCCGGGGCGGCATCGAGCAGGGTCGCGAGCGCTTCGACCTGCGACTGCGCGCCAGGTCCGGAGATTTGCAGCATTCCCTTGGCATCGGCCCGCGAGACCGGCTCGAGCTCGTGGCCGGACGCGTCGATCAGGACCAACCGGTCGGGCCGGGCGAGGACCGCGTGGGGCTCGCGCTCGACGATGTCGACCACGATCGTATCGGGAAGCTGGCGCGAGACGCGCGCGTCCTCCACCCACGGAAGCTCCATCAGCGAGCCGCGCAGCGCGTGCAGATCGACCAGCGGCATCGCCCGATCCTTCTCGCCGAGTACCCGCTCGTAAACCTTGAGCTCGTTCATCCGCTCGACGCCGCGGACCTCGACCCGGCTCACCTCGTAGCCGGCGTCGCCCGCGGCCAGCGCGAGCTGTTGTCCGGCCAGTGCCGTGAGGCCGGCCAAGCTGGCAATGACCCAGGCGAGCGCCACTGCGCTGGCGAGGATCGCCACCAGGAACGCTTTCTGCAGCTGCTCCTCGGTAAACGGCAGCACGCGCATCAGAGCGTCGAGCAACGAATTGGTCTGCTGCTTCGCCTTGCGGACTTTGGTGCGCGTTCCCTGGGCGCGGGCCTGGCGCCGGACGGGCTTCGCGTTGCGGCGGATCGTCTGCGCCATCAGCCGCCACCCGTGCGCGTTGGGCTTTCGAGCTTGCCGAAATGGACCAGCGCGTCCTCGATCACGATCTCTACCAGCTCTGCATAATCGATGCCGCAGTGGCGCGCCTGCTCCGGAACGAGGCTGAGCGGGGTCATTCCCGGCTGGGTGTTCGTTTCGAGCAGGAAGAGACCTTCGGTGCCCTGCTCGTCGTCCCAGCGGAAATCCGAACGGCTCGTCCCGCGGCATCCGAGCAGGCGGTGCGCGCGCAACGCATAGTCGAGGCACAGCGCCTCGATCTCGGGCGGTATCTGCGCCGGGCAGACGTGTTCGGTCATTCCCTCGGTGTATTTCGCGTCGAAATCGTAGAACCCGGACTTCGGCACCAGCTCGGTGACCATCAGCGCTCGGTCGCCGAGCACCGCGGTCGTCAACTCGCGACCGCGAATGTAGGGCTCGGCCAGCAGGCGGTCGAACTCCTGCCAGGGGCCGGCGGCGTCGCGGCGGATCGGGTTGCCGTAGTTCGAATCCGCGGTGACGATGGCGACGCCGACCGAAGATCCCTCGTTGACCGGTTTCAGCACATAAGGCCGCGCCAGTGGGTCGGCCTCGTAGAGATCGGCCGACTTGACGATCCGCCCGCCCGGCATCGGGATGCCGTGCGGCACCAGCGCGTGCTTGGTCAGCTCCTTGTCGATCGCGATGACCGAGGTGGCGAGCCCCGAATGCGTGTAGGGGATGCCCATCAGGTCCATCATGCCCTGCACCGTGCCGTCCTCGCCCGGGACGCCGTGCAGCGCGTTGAACACGACATCCGGCCGCGCCTCCGTGAGCCGCGCGGCGACGTCGCGGTCCATGTCGATCCGCGTCACCCGATGCCCGCGCTCTTCGAGCGCGTCGGCTACGCCGTTGCCGCTCATCAGCGAAACGGGCCGCTCGTTGGCCCAGCCGCCCATCAGGACGGCGACGTGCAGCTTGGGGAGGGTCATGACGGATACCTCACGCGCGCCCCACCCGCTGGATTTCCCATTCGAGCGTCACGCCCTGGCTCTCCGAGACCCGGCGGCGCACTTCCTCTCCGAGGCCTTCGATATCGGCGCTGGTCGCATCGCCGGTGTTTATCAGGAAGTTCGCGTGCTTCTCGCTGACTTGCGCGCCGCCCACCTTGAGCCCGCGGCAGCCCGCCGCATCGACCAGTCGCCAGGCCTTGTCGCCGGGCGGGTTCTTGAAGGTCGAGCCGCCGGTCTTGCTCCGCAGCGGCTGCGTTTCCTCGCGGGCATGCGCGATGCGGTCCATCTCCGCGCCGATCTCCGCCGGGTCGCCCGGCGTGCCGCGAAACCGCGCCGCGACCACGATCGCGCCTTCGGGCAGGTTGGAATGGCGATAGGAGAACTCGAGATCGCTGGCGGGCACAGTGATCAGCGTTCCGTCGGCGAGGACCACATCGCAATCGATCAGGATGTCAGAGACCTCGCGCCCATAGGCGCCGCCGTTCATGCGCACGAACCCGCCCACCGTGCCCGGGATGCCGCGCAGAAACTCGAGCCCGGCAATGCCCGCGTCGCGCGCGGTCGACGCGACCAGGATCCCGCTCGCGCCTCCGCCGCATTCGAGCACCTGGTCGCGCTTGACCACGACCGAGGCGAACGCCTTGCCGAGGCGCACCACCACTCCGGGTACGCCGCCGTCGCGCACGATCAGGTTCGAGCCGAGTCCGAGCGCCATGACCGGCGTGCCTTCGTCGAGGTCGGACATGAAATCGACCAGGTCGTCGAGATCGGCGGGCTCGAACAGCCAGTCGGCTTTACCGCCGCTCTTGAACCAGACCAGCTTGTCGAGCGGAGCGTCCTGCGTGAGCTTGCCGCGCACGTTGGTCGGCACCCAGCCGTCGAAGCCGTACTCGGTGTCGGAACCGGGCGCCGAGCACTCACCCTGATATGAGCCGATCTGGCCGCTCATGCCGCGCGCTCCCGCTGGCCGGCGATCGCCGCGGCGAGGCCCGCCGCCCACCTGGTGATGTCGCCTGCTCCGAGACACACCACCATGTCGCCAGGCTCGATCACCGTCGAGAGGCGCTCCGCCAGTTCCGCCGGACCTTCGATCTCGAACGCGGCGCGATGGCCGCGGTCCTTCAGGCCGTTGACCAGCGCCGCCGAATCCACGCCCGCGATCGGCGGCTCGCCCGCCGGATAGACCGGGGCGACGAACACCACGTCGGCATCGTTGAAGCAGCCCTGGAACTCGCCCATCAGGTCGCGCAGGCGGGTGAAGCGATGCGGCTGCGCCACCGCGATCACCCGGCCGCCCGATCCCGAAGAGACCGCCTCGCGCGCCGCCGCGAGCACGGCGCGAATCTCGACCGGGTGATGCGCGTAATCGTCGATCACCGTCGCGCCCGCCACTTCGCCGACCCGCGTGAAGCGTCGGCGCACGCCGCCGAAGCGGGCGAATCCGGCGCGGATCGTCTCGTCGCTGCAGCCAAGCTCCACCGCGACCGCGATGGCGGCGAGAGCATTCTGCACGTTGTGCCGGCCAGGCATCGGCAAGGCGATGTCGGAAATCGTCCGCCGCTGGCCGTCCCGGTCGGTATGGACAGCGTCGAACAGGTTGCCGCCTTGGTCGGGACGGATGTTCTCCCCGCGCCAGTCGGCCTGGGCCGAGAAGCCATAGGTGATCACCCGCCGGTCACGGACCCGCGCGATGACCCTCTGGACTTCGGGATGGTCGATGCACAGCACCGCTGCGCCGTAGAACGGCACGTTCTCGATGAACTCGACGAACGCCTCCTTCACCGCATCGAAGCTGCCGTAGTGCTCGAGGTGCTCGGGATCGATGTTGGTGACGACCGCGATCGTGCCGTCGAGCCGCAGGAAGCTGCCGTCGCTCTCGTCGGCCTCGACCACCATCCACTCGCTATCGCCGAGCCGCGCGTTGGAGCCGTAGCTCTCGATGATGCCGCCGTTGATCACGGTCGGATCGATGCCGCCCGCGTCGAACAGCGCGGCGACCATCGAGGTGGTGGTGGTCTTGCCGTGCGTGCCGGCGACCGCGACCGTGCGCTTGAGACGCATCAGCTCGGCCAGCATCTCGGCGCGTCGCACCACGCGGATGCGCGCCTCGAGCGCGGCGGCAACTTCGGGATTGTCCCGCCTCACCGCGGTCGAGGTCACCACGACTGCCGCCTCACCGAGGTTGCCGGCGTCGTGGCCAATCAGCACCTTGATCCCGCGCGCCCGCAGCCGCTCCACCGAAGCCCCTTCCGCGAGGTCGGAGCCCTGCACGCTGTAGCCGAGGTTGTGCATCACTTCGGCGATGCCGGACATGCCGATGCCGCCGATGCCGACGAAGTGGATCGTCCCGATGTCGGTGGGCATGCGGCCGCCCTGCGCCGGCTGGAGCGCACGGTTCATCGGGTCGCCCCTCCCGCCAGCGCCGCGCCGGCGGCGGCCGGCGCTTCGTTGGCGATGCGGATGACGTCCTGGATCGGTGCCGCGCCGAAGCTTTCGACGAGGTCGGCGAGGTCGCTCGCCGCCTTCGGCCGCCCGCAGTTCCAGGCCGCGTGAGCCGCCGTCGCCAGCGTCTCGGGGTGCTGCGCCATGGCGTTGATCTGCTTGGCGAGCTCCTTGGCGGTGAAGTTGTGCTGGCGGATCGAGCGCGCACCGCCGGCCTTGACGATCTCGCGCACGTTGGCCGCCTGGTGATCGTCGGTCGCGATCGGCAGCGGCACCAGGATCGCGGGGCGGCCCACCGCCGTCAGCTCGGCAACGGTCGATGCGCCGGCCCGGCCGATGAACAGGTGCGCATCGGCAAGCCGTGCCTGCATGTCCTCGAAGTAAGTGCCGAGCTCCGCCGGAATGCCATGGTTGGCATAGCGCTGGCGGACGGCATCGATATCCTCGGGGCGGCACTGCTGCGTCACCTGGAGGCGCGAACGCAGCGCCGGCGCAAGCATCGCGAGGCCGTCGGGCACGACTTCCGAGAGCACGCGGGCGCCCTGGCTGCCGCCTGTCACCAGCACGCGCAGCAAGCCTTCGGCGGTGAACGGCGGAAACGGCTCGTCGCGCAGCTCGAGCACTTGCGGCCGGACGGGGTTGCCGACCAGGTGCACTTTGTCCGCGTGCTTGGGCTTCAACCGGTCGACTTCGGGATAGGCCGTGGCGATCGCGTTGACGCCCCCGGCGAGCAGCCGGTTCACGCGGCCAAGCACCGCATTCTGCTCGTGGATCACCGTGGGAACGCCCGCCGATCGCGCGGCCAGCAGCGCCGGCAACGCGGGATAGCCGCCGAAACCGACGACGGCGCTCGGCTCGAAGCTCTCGTAGAGCCGGCGCGCCATGCCCCGCCCCTCCAGCACCGCCGCAATCCCCTTCGGCCAGGCCAGCGGATTCTTCCCGAAGCGGCCCGCCGGCAGGACGTGCGCGGGGAGGAAATCGGGCTTGCCGGGAATCTCGGCGCCGCGCGCATCGGTGATCAGCGCGACATGGTGCCCGCGCCGTTCGAGCTCGTGCGCCAGCGCGAAGGCTGGTGTCAGGTGCCCGCCCGTGCCGCCGGCCGCCAGCACGTAGTGGCGCGAAACATGGTCCGGTCTCGGGTTCATAGCTCGCCATCCGCTTCGTGGCGGCGCTTCCGGCGGGGCCTGGCGAAAGTGACTTCGCCGGCGTCGCGCCAGTCCAGCCGCTCGCGCTGGAGATAGGGATTGCGCCGCGTAATCGCGAGCAAGAGCCCGACCAGGAAGCATTGCGCGATGGTCGACGAGCCGCCGTAGCTGACCAGCGGCAGCGTCAGGCCCTTCGAGGGGAAGAGCTGCAGGTTCACCAGGATATTGACGAAAGCCTGCCCGGCGAACAGCGCGACGAGCCCCGTGGCCGAAAGCAGCACGAACAGGTTGTCCTCGTCGAACAGCCGCAGCATCGCGCGTGCGACGATGGCGAGGTAGAGCAGCACCACCACGCCGCAGATGAGCAGCCCGAACTCTTCGCCGATCACCGAGAAGATGTAGTCGGTATGCGCTTCGGGAAGGCGCATCTTTTCCGTGCCGAGCCACAGCCCGGCTCCGGTCCAGCCGCCACCCATCAACGTCCGGCTGGCGAGGTCGACCTGGTCGAACGCCGTGCCGCCGCCGAGGAAGGAATCGATGCGATGGCGCGCGTTGTCGTAGAAGATGTAAGCCATCGCGAGCATGCCGATGCCCGCCCCTGCCAGGATCCCGATCCGCTGGAGCGGCAACCCGGCGAGCATGACGAGGACGAACCAGCAGCCGACGAACAGGATCGCGTCGCCGAGGTTCGGCTGGATCATCAGCAGCATCACGACCAGGCCCATGAAGGCGCCGCTCAGCGGGATCACCGGCAATTCGGGATCGCGCGCGCTCCACGAAAGGATCCAGGCCGTGGCGACCGCGAACGCGGGCTTGAGGAACTCGCTCGGCTGAAAGCGGATCCCGAAGTCGAGCCAGCGGCGGGCGCCGTTCACCTCGGTCCCGATCAAGGGCACCAGCAGCATCGCGCCGATCATCGCCGCGCTCAGCACGATCGCGCCGCGCCGCACCAGCTCGCGCGGCATCAGCGAGGTCGCCAGCATCACCAGGATGCCGAGGAACTGGAAGCGCAAGTGCAGCCAGAAGAAGTAAAGATCGCCGAGCTGTTCGCTCCCGGTCGAAAGCCGGCGTGCGCTCGCGGGCGAAGCGGCCGCGACCGAGATCGCCCCGATCATCATCAGCGCCGCGATCAGGAACAGCAGTCCCCGGTCGAGTTCGCGCCACCAGATCTGCAACTGGCGCTTGCGGCTGCGCGGGAACTGCTGCGCCGGCGCGCTGCGCTCGCCCGGACGGGGAATATAGGGGCGCAGCGGAGTCATGCCGCCGAGCTCGCGCGGCAGGCGTTGGGCTGCTCGGCCTGGCCGGTCAGCTCATGGACAAGCTTGCGGAAGCAGTCGCCACGTTGCTCGTAGTCGCGAAACTGGTCAAAGCTCGCACAGGCGGGGGAGAACAGCACGACGTCTCCGGGCGCGGCCGCGGCGATGGCGCGCTGCACCGCCTCGCACAGCATCTCGCAGCGCTCGACATGCATCACCGGCTCGAGAATCTCGGCGAACCGCGGCCCCGCCTCGCCGATCGTGTAGGCGGCAGCGATGTTGCCGAAGTTGGGCGCGCATTCGTCGAGATCGTCGCCCTTGGGCAACCCCCCGCAGATCCAGTGGACGCGCTTGCGCGGCGCCGGCGGCCACGCGGCCAGCGCGGGCGCGGTCGAGGCGGGATTGGTCGCCTTGCTGTCGTTCACGAACAGCACGCCGCCGAATTCGCCCACCCGCTCCATCCGGTGCGATAGCCCGCGGAAGCTGGCCAGGCCGGCGAGGACTTCGTCGTGGCTGAGCCCCAGCTCGAGCGCGATGGCGGCCGCCACGGCTGCGTTCTGCAGGTTGTGCGGACCCTGCAGCCAGGGCCAGTCGGCCTGGTGGACCGCCCAGCGGGCGTAGTCCGCGCAGACCGCCCTGCCTTCAGGCCGGCGCGCCTGCTCGGCGCGATGGATCGCGTCGGTCGCCGCGTCCTCGCAGCCGAATACCGCGAATTGCGTCTCGCTTTGCATCGAGAACAGCCGCGCTTTCGATGCCGCGTAGGCTGCAAAGCCGTCGTAGCGGTCGAGATGGTCGGGTGTGATGTTGGTCAGCCCCGCCGCCTCGCAGCCGAGCGAGAAGGTCAGGTCGATCTGATAGCTCGACAACTCGAGTACGTAGGTTCCGCCTTCGGGAAGCGGCTCCTGGCCCAGGATCGGCAGACCGATGTTGCCGCCCATCCGCGCCGGGCGGCCCGCGTGTTCGAGCAGGTGATGGACCAGGGCCGTGGTGGTCGACTTGCCGTTGGTGCCGGTGATGCCGACGACCATGTGCGGCGGCAGGTCGGTGCGCGCCTGCGCAAACAGCTCGATGTCGCCGATCAGCGGCACGCCGGCGGCGCGCGCCTTGTCGGCGATGGGGTGGGTATTGAGCGGCACGCCGGGCGAAAGCACCACGCCATCGAAGCCAGCCAGGTCGATCGCCAGCGGGTCGGTGATCGTCGCGCGGCCGGCAAGTTGCTCGCGCGGACCCTCGCGGCGGTCCCATGCCGTGACGTGGGCACCGCTCGCGAGCAGAGCCTCTGCGGCCGCCATGCCTGATCGGGCGAGGCCGAGCACGGCATAACGCTTCCCTGCAAAGGCGCGCGAAACGATCATCGCAGCTTCAGCGTCGAAAGGCCGATCACCGCCAGCACGATCGCGATGATCCAGAACCGGATCACCACGGTCGATTCCTTCCAGCCGAGTTGCTCGAAGTGGTGGTGGATCGGAGCCATGCGGAAGATGCGCTTGCCGGTGCGCTTGAACCAGAACACCTGGATGATGACGCTGGCGGTCTCCATCACGAACAGGCCGCCGATGATCAGCAGCACCAGCTCGTGGTTGACGGCCACGGCGACGGCTCCGAGCGCGCCGCCCAGCGCCAAGCTCCCCGTGTCGCCCATGAACACCGCCGCCGGCGGCGCGTTGAACCACAGGAAGGCGAGCCCCGCCCCCATGATCGCCGCGCACATGATCGCCAGTTCGCCGGCACCGGGCACGTGCGGAATGCCGAGATAGTCGGAATAGTCGACGCGACCGACCAGATAGCAGATGAACAGGAAAGCCCCCGCCGCGATCACGATCGGCATCGTCGCCAGCCCGTCGAGCCCGTCGGTCAGGTTCACGGCGTTGCCGAAGCCGACGATGATCGTCGCGGCGAACACGTAGTAGAGCGGACCCAGCGGGATGTATCGATCGGTCAGGAACGGCACGTAGAGATTGGTGCCCGCAGGCCCCACGATGATCGCCACGGCGATGCCCGCCACGATGAACTCGAGCAGCAGCCGGACCTTGCCCGAAACGCCCTTGTGGCTGCGCTTGGTCAC
The DNA here is from genome assembly GCA_023433305.1 of Pseudomonadota bacterium. Lineage (GTDB taxonomy): Bacteria > Pseudomonadota > Alphaproteobacteria > Sphingomonadales > Sphingomonadaceae > Croceibacterium_A. Next base: position 31,799 of record JAEZCZ010000120.1, read on the forward strand.
CTTGTCGAGATCGTCGAAGAAGCCGATCAACCCGAAGCCCGCGGTCACGGCCAGGCAAGCCCAGACCAGCGGCGTTGCCGGATTCATCCACAGCAGCATCGAGACCGTCAGCGCGGTGAGGATCATGAGCCCGCCCATCGTCGGCGTGCCGACCTTGGCGAGATGCGTCTGCGGCCCGTCGTCGCGGATCGGCTGGCCCTTGCCCTGCCGAACCCGCAGCATGTTGATGAATTTCGGCCCGATGATCAGCCCGAGCGCGAGCGCGGTGAGCAACGTCGCACCGGCACGGAAGGTCTGGTAGCGGACGAGGTTGAAAAGCCCTTCGAATTCAAGCCATTGGGCAAGCAAATAGAGCATTCGCGGCGTTCAGCCTTATTTCGCGGCGAAATGGGCGACGACCCTGCCCAGTCCGACCGAATTCGAACCCTTCACGAGCACTGCGTCGCCGCCAGTGAGGCCGAATTCCTCCAGCGCGGCGATCGCTTCGCCCGGCCCTTGGCAATGGGCGTAGGCGGCGCGGTTGCCAAGCGTGTTCTGGGCCGCTTTCCCCAGCTCGCGCGCGAGGGCGAGCATCTCTTCGCCGACCAGGATCGCATAGTCGACCCGCGCGTCGGCCAGCGGCCCGGCCAGCTGCGCATGGAACGAGGGCGCGAAATCGCCCAGCTCCTTCATGCTGCCTAGCACCGCGATGCGGCGCCCCGCCGGGGTGGCGCCGAGCTGCGCGAGCGTGGCGCGCATCGAGGCGGGATTGGCGTTGTAGCTCTCGTCGATCATCAGCGCGTGCCCGCCGGGCACGCGCACGCGATGTCGCGCGCCGCGACCCTTGAGCCCGCCCATCTCCGCCAGCGCGAGCCCGGCCGCGCCGAGATCGCCGCCGGCGGCATGCACCGCCGCCATGACGGCAAGCGAGTTCGCCACCCAGTGCTCGCCGGGCTCGGCCACCGAGAAGCACAGGCGCCGGTCCTCGAGCGCCGCGGTGACGAGCGAGCCGCCGTTGGCGACCGCGACCGCGTCGAGCAGCCGCACGTCGGCATCGGCCGCGCGCCCGAAGGCCAGCACTCTCGCGCCCCGCGCCTCGGCCGCCGTCCGCAAGCGTTGGTAGTGCGCGCTGTCCGCCGGGATCACCGCGGTGCCGCCCGGTTCCAGCCCTGCGAAGATCTCGGCCTTGGCATCGGCGATCGCTTCCTCGCTGCCGAGGTTCTCGATGTGCGCGGGCGCGATGGTCGTGACGACCGCCACGTGCGGCCGCACTTGTGCCGTCAATCCAAGGATTTCGCCGGCGTGGTTCATGCCCATCTCGAACACGCCGAACCGACTGCGCGCGGGCATCCGGGATAGGCTGAGCGGGACGCCGACATGGTTGTTGTAGCTGCGAACCGAACGATGCGCGGCGCCTTTGCTGGTGCGCTCGAGCGCGGCGAAGATCGCTTCCTTCACTCCCGTCTTGCCGACCGAACCCGTCACCCCGATCACGTGCACGGGCGCGCGCTTGCGCGCCGCCTTGGCCAGAAGCTCGAGCGCCCTCGAGGTATCCTCGACCAGGACGTGCGGCTGCGGGATGGGCTTCTCGACCACCGCCGCGGCCGCGCCGCCGGCAAAGGCCTTGTCGACATAGAGGTGCCCGTCCGCGCTTTCGCCCTTGAGCGCGAAGAACAGGTCGCCGGAACGCACGTCGCGCGAATCCATCTCGACCCCGCCCGCCTGGAACGGTTCGCTGGCGACGCCGCCGGTGGCCGCAGCGACCTCTTCGGACGTCCACAGCGCCAGGCGCCGCTGGTCGCGGTCCTCGGCAGGCCAGCGCAAGGTCTTCAGCAAAGCGTTCATGTGACCCCTAAGCTCCTGCCAGTTCCGCAGCGCATTCGCGAGCGACGGTCACGTCGTCGAAGGGGAGAACCCTCATGTTTTCCCCCGTTCCCACGATCTGCCCCTGTTCGTGCCCCTTGCCGGCTATCAGGACGATGTCGCCGGCCCCTGCCTCGTCGATGGCCGCGCGTATGGCCGCGCGCCGGTCGCCGATCTCGCGAGCCCGCGGCGCACCGGCGAGCACCTGGAGCCGGATCGCCGCCGGATCCTCCCCGCGCGGATTGTCGTCGGTGACGATGACCAAGTCGGAATGCGCGGCAGCGACTTCGCCCATTTGGGCGCGCTTGCCGATGTCCCGATCACCTCCAGCGCCGAACACGGTGATCAGCCGGTGTTCAACGTGCGGATGAAGCGCTTCAATCGCAGCTGCGAGCGCGTCCGGAGTGTGCGCGTAATCGACGTAGACGGGCACCCCGGCCCCGGTGATCACCGCCCGCTCCAACCTGCCGCGCACCGGTTGCAACCGGCCCAAAGCGTCGAATACCGCCGCCGCCTCTCCTCCCGTCGCGAGCACGAGCCCGGCCGCGACCAGCGCATTGGCGGCCTGGTAGGCGCCGATGAGCGGCAGCATGACCTTGTAGCGCGTGCCCTGATGTTCGATCTCAAGTTCCTGGCCCAAGTGGCCGGGATTGCGGGAAAGCAGGCGAATGCCGTCACCCGCTTCGCCCACGCTGAAGACCGCGAGCGATCGCCCGCGCGCCGCCGCGATGGCCCGCTCGCTCCAGGCATCGTCCGCCCAGATGACCGCCGCCCCGTCCTCGTCGACGACCTCCGAGAACAGCCGCATCTTGGCCGTGAAGTAGTCCTCCATGTCGGCATGGTAATCGAGGTGGTCGCGGCTAAGATTGGTGAAGGCCCCCGCCTTCACCGGCAGCCCCTCGTTGCGGAACTGCGAAAGCCCATGGCTCGAAGCCTCATACGCGACGTGCGTCACCCCCTCGCGCGCCAGGCCGGTCATGTTCGAGAGGAATGTGACGATATCGGGTGTGGTGAGGCCGGTCGAGACGCTCTCGTCCGGCGTGGTAACCCCCAGAGTGCCGATCGATGCCGCGCGGTGTCCGCACATGCGCCAGATCTGCCGCGTCATCTCCACGGTCGAGGTCTTGCCGTTCGTTCCCGTGACCGCGACAACGGTGTCCGGAACGGGGCGGAAGAACTGCGCGGCAAGGGTGGCGAAAGCCTTCCGCGGCTGAGGGTCGGCGAGGTGCGCCGCGCCAGTCACGCACACTTCGGGGCGTGCCACGATCGCGATGGCGCCGGCAGCCACCGCCGCCGGGACGAAGTCCTCCCCGTTAACGGCGCTGCCCTGGAACGCGCCGAACACGGTCCCCGGGGCTACCTTGCGATGATCGATGGCGAAGCCGGTCACCGTCTCGTCGGCAAAACCATCCGCATCCATCCCAACTGCCCCGGCCAAGGTCCCGAGCTTCATCAATGGTCCCCGACGAGCGGCTTTAGATCGGTGAGATCGACGTCACGGGTCTCGTCGGGAAGGACGCCGAGCAGAGGTCCGATGCGCGGGACCAGGCGCCCCACGATGGGTGCCGCATTCCATGCGGCCGTACGCTGGTATGAGCTGGCCGCGGTCCCCTTGGGTTCGTCGAGCATCGCGATGACCACGTAGCGCGGCTTGTCCATTGGGAAGGCCGCGGCGAACGTCGAGACCAGCGTGGTGCGAGCATAGCCGCCCGAGCTCGGCTTCTCGGCGCTGCCGGTCTTGCCGCCGACGCGGAAACCCGGGGCGTCGGCGTTGCGGCCGGTGCCATAGACCGCAATCATCCGCAGCAACTGGTTCATGCGAGCGCTCGTGCTGGCCTTGAACACGCGGCGCCCGCGATTGACCTCGCCTGGCTCGACCTTCTGAAGCGTCGCCGGGCGCCAGATGCCACCGTTGACCATCGCGGCATAAGCGGTGGCCAGGTGCAACGGGGTGACGGCGATCCCGTGCCCATAGCCGACGGTCACTCCGCGCAGCAGCGGCCAGTCCCCACTCGGCCAGATCGGGAAACCGCGCGCGGGCAGTTCGACGTAAGGCCGCTCGTTCATCCCCAGGTCCGCCATCGTCTGCTTGAGCCGGGCTGTGCCGAGATCCTCGACGACGTGGGCCGTCACGACGTTCGACGAATGGATCAGCATCTCTGGCACGTTCAGCGTCGCGCCTTTGAGCTTCAAATCCTTGATGGTGTATCCGCTGATCGGGTACGGCGTGGCCGAGTAACGCCGGGAGAGGTCCGCAACCGTACCGGCGTCGATCGCAGCAGCGACGGTGAGCGGCTTGAAAGTCGAGCCGAGCTCGTAAACCTGGTTCGTGACCTTGTTGAAGACGTGGTTACGGCCCTCCTCGTCGACATTGTTGGGATCGAACTCGGGAAGCGAGGCAAGCGCCATGACCTCGCCGGTATCGACGTCGAGCACGATTCCGGCCGCGCCGACCGCGTCCACGGACAGCATGCCGCGACGCAGCTCATCCTCGAGCGCGCCCTGAACCCGCACGTCGATCGAAAGCGCGACCGGCTCCGCGCGGCGGGCGGGATCGATCAGGCGGTCGTCGAGCGCCGCCTCCATGCCGACATAGCCTTTGCCGTCCTGAACGTACCCGAGGACGTGAGCAGCCATCGTCCCTTGCGGGTAGTGCCGATCGGTCTCGCGCGGCAGTTCCAGCGCCAGCTCGCCGATCGCCATCACGCGGTTGGCGTCTTCCGGCAGGACGCGGCGGCGCAGATAGCCCGCCTTGCCCGAGGCGAGCTGCTGCGCGATCGCGTGCTCATCGAGATCGGGGAAGATGACCTTGAGCCGCGCCGCGACCGACTTCGCCGACTGCACCAGCGGCGGGCCGCCGTCGTCCATCGCATCGGGATTGAACCACAGGGCGTACGCGGGGAACGCGCGCGCCAGCGGAACGCCGTTTCGGTCGGTCAGCTCGCCGCGTGGCGGCAGCAGCGCCGCAGCCATCGAGCGGTGGCTGGGCGCCGGCTCGACCACACCGATCCACGCGATGCGCAGCAGCGCGGCCGCCGCCAGCACCACGAACACCGCACCGACCAGCAGCATCCGCAATTGCGCGAGCAGCAGGGCCCGACGCCGCACGTCGACCAGCTCGATGCGTCCGGAATGTGCCTGGGCGGGGACCGCCAAGGCATTCACTGCGATGCGCTCCCGATCACCGCACCGAGCGGGATCCGCATCGAGCCACCGCGATCGGCGATGCTCGCCACGACCAAGGGACCTTCAGGTTCGACCAAGGCATCGTCGAGCGGCTCGCCGGTTAGCGGGGAGACGAGCTTCGGATAAGACGGCGCCGGGGTCCCGGCACCCCCCGCCACACGGATCGGCTCGGGAGCGCCGATCGCACGCGGACCGCCGAAACTGGCGAGCTGGCGCTCGCTCTCGAGGAACTGCGCGGCGGTCGGCGCGGTATAGCCGAAGTCCACGCGGTTCCAGGCGGCCAGCTGGAGCTGGTTCGAGCGGGTCTCGAACTCGGTCTCGAGCAGGAGTTTCTGCTGCTCGAGCGCCACTATCTGGCGCTCGGCACGTATGACGTCACTGCGCACCGAGTGCACCTTGAGGTGCAGCATCAGATAGAGCGCGGTGCAGACCGCCAGCGCGGCGATCCAGCCGATGCGGCGAATGCGGTTCTGTGCGGTCATGCGGCCTGCCTCGCCGGTGAGGCGGTACGAACCGCGGCGCGCAAGGTGGCGCTGCGCGCACGCGGATTGCGCAGCGTCTCGGCATCCGACGGACGGATCGCTTTGGAGACGCGCTCGAATGTGGCGGCGTGGCCGTCACGCGCCTCGGGCAGATGCCGACTGGCGCGGGCGGTCGCGCCTGATGCCTCGCGCAGGAAGCGCTTTACGATGCGGTCCTCGAGGCTATGGAAGCTGACTACCGCCAGCCGCCCTCCGGTCTTGAGCAGGCGCTCTGCGGCGACCAGCCCTTCCTCGAGCTCACTGAGCTCGCCGTTGACGTGAATGCGGATCGCCTGGAAACTCCGCGTGGCGGGATCCTTCGGCGCGCCCGCGCGATAACCCAGCGCCTTGCGGACGACCTGAGCCAGCTCACCGGTGGTCGAAAGCGGCCGCGCCGCGACGATCGCGCGCGCCACGCGCCGGCTCTGACGCTCCTCGCCGTAACGATAGAGCACGTCGGCAATTTCGGCTTCGGGCGCCTCGTTGAGGAAGTCGGCCGCGGTGGGTCCCGAGCGGCTCATCGTCATGTCGAGCGGGCCGTCGGCCGAGAAGGCGAAGCCTCGCTCCGGCTGGTCGAGTTGCATCGAGGAGACGCCGATGTCCATCGCCACACCGTCAACCCGCGCCACGCCCGCTTCGGCCAGCGCGGCGACCATCTCCGAGAAGCGGCGCGGATGAAGCACCAGCCGCGGCGGATCGAGCCGCGTTTCCGGCCAGGAGGATCCGGCGGCAATCGCATCGGGGTCGCGGTCGAACGCGTGCACCGTTGCCCCGGCGTCGAGAATTGCGCGCGTGTAGCCGCCGGCACCGAAGGTCGCGTCGACGATCACGTCGCCGGGCCCGGGAGCCAGGGCCTCGATGACCTCTTCGAGGAGGACGGGGATGTGCGGCGCGCTCACTTGCGTTTCGCTTTCGCGTCGGCCTCGAGCTTGCGGCACAGCGCCTGCTGGCCAGCCCACGCCTCGTCCATCGCGTAGAGTTGTTGCGGGGCCCACAAGGTGAAGAACTGCCCGCCGCCGAGGAAGCAAATTCCGCTGTCGATGGCGACGAGGTCGGCGAGATGCTCGGGAAGCACGAAGCGCCCGCTCGCGTCGAACGGAACCTCGGTGAATGACCACAACTGGGTGGAACGCAACTCGCGGTCGAAATCGCGCTGCATCCGCACCGCGTTGCCTTCCTCGCGATCGAGTTGGGCCTCGAAGCTCTCGGTCCGCGCGAGACCAAATCCCGTCAGGCAGTTCCAGCGGTCATGCTTGACGAGACACAGCGTGCGCGGGTCCTTGTCGCCCGGCGCGATGGCGTTGCGAAAAGCAGGCGGCAGGACATAGCGACCTTTGTCGCCACGCGGGGAGAAACCCTGCCCGCTATATCCTGACGGTGCCTTCGCCACGCTCCGCTGCCCCCATAGGCAAGACCCAAACCCTGACCGGACACGCCTTCCCCGCGCGGCGCGCGCGAAAGCGCGAACCCCCACCCCGAGATCGGGATGCATCACGGCTGCTTTGTCCGATGGACTCACTATCTAACGCGGCAACGCGCGGGAGGAAAGGGGAAATTACGGGAAAACGTGCACAGTCCGTAGATTTTTCAAGCAAGAATCGGGATTTACAACCCGGCCCTCAACAGGCCGATGCAACAAAAACGCCACTCTTGCAGCGCCCAATTCATTGATTCTATTGAGATGGCGGACGAACCCAGATCCGCGTCCCGCGGTTTCCCTAGCGGTTATCGAAGGCCGAGGACACGAGCCAGTCGAGCGCGGCGGGAGCGGCGGGATGGGCCTCATGCAGGTCGAGCAGAGCGGCATCGGCCACGATCACGGCTCGGCCGCGTCCAATTCTGCAATCGGCCAGCACCTCTTGCTCGAGGGTGCAATCGGCTTCGCCTTCGCGCTCGATCAGCCTGCCGGGCAAGTTGACCGGGATCGGACCGCCTGCCGTGTGCACCAGGCGATGTTCGGGCGGAGCCGAGTCATCGAACTCGAGCTCGATTCCCCAACGAGCGAGGATTGGCGAGAGCAGGATCACGTCCTGTGGCCTTCGCCGGTCACCGATCGCGAAGCGCGATTCCCCGGTCAGCATGGGATCCGCGAACAGCAGCAACTTCCCGCCGGCGCGCAGCCAGTCATCGAGGGCGACGTTCTCCGCCGGGGTCAACGCGCGGGGCTGCGCGAGGATTAGGAAATCCAGGGTAGCGAGGCTTTGCTCGTCGAGGGCGTCGAGCGGCCGCAATGGATGCCGCGCCTCGATCCGCGCGCGCGCCCAGTGCGGTTCAGCCCCGCCCGCGAGCACGTCGCCTAAATCGCCGGATTCACCCCAATAGATGGGGATCGTCCCCATCAGGCCGATCTCGGCGCGCTCCTCGATCTCCGGCTGCGGTGCCGGCACGTCCGCCTGGCATGCCGAGGCCAGGCCCATGGCGAAGGCGGCTAAGCTGGCCCTAAGGCTGGAGCGCGGGCGCATCCACCGGAGCCCCTTGCGTCGCGGACGAATTTTCCGAATCGGTCCGATCGGGCATCAAGCCGGCATCGGCCAACGGATCGCTCACTGGCGTGGCGGCCGTCGTACTCGCCACGGTCGGAGCAGCGCCCGGGACCACGCGGGCCTCGTTCTCCTCCGCGCTGTTGAGGATGATGTTGGCGAGGCTCACCAGCAGGATCATCGCCGCCAGTCCAAACAGCCCGATCTGCAGCCGCTGCATCGATTGCGACCGCGTGCCCGCGAGGGGCGGCGGCGCATGCGCCCGCTCGTCATGGCGGTCGCGTGGAATTTCGGCCGGGTCGGTTGCCATGGCGCTGGTCTTAACTTGCCCGCATTAACGCAGCCAGTCGAAAACCGGCAGGCCCTTCTGCTCGAGCCACTCGCGCTTGTAGAGCGAGGATAGATAGCGGAACCCCGTGTCGCACAAGATCGTGACCACGCGCTTGCCCGGTCCGAGTTGCTTGCCGAGCGCGACGGCTCCGGCGACGTTGATTCCCGAGGACAAGCCCAGGCACAGCCCCTCTTCGCGGAGCAGCCGGGCAATCCAATAGAGCCCCTCCTCGTCGGAAATGCGGAACTGGGTGTCGATCGGCGCGCCTTCGAGGTTGGCGGTGATCCGTCCCTGACCGATCCCTTCCGCCACCGACGAACCTTCCGCCGAAAGCTCGCCCGACGCATAGTAGTTGTAGAGCGCGGCGCCGTGCGGGTCGGTCAGCGCGATGCATACATTCTCGTCGCGTTCCTTCAGGCCCATGCCCACGCCGGCGAGCGTGCCGCCGGTGCCGACCGAGCAGGTGAACCCGTCGATGCGCCCGTCCATCTGCTCCCAGATTTCGGGCGCGGTGCTTTCGATGTGGGCCTTGCGATTGGCGATGTTGTCGAACTGGTTCGCCCAGACTGCACCTTCGGTCTCCTCCGCCAGCCGGCGAGAGGTGTGGACGAAGTGGCCGGGATTGGAGAACTTGGTCGGGGGGACGAGGACCAGCTCGGCGCCCAGCGCGCGGAGCGTGTCCATCTTCTCCTTGGACTGGTTCTCCGGCATGACGATGATCGTCTTGTAGCCGCGGGCGTTCGCAACGAGCGCCAGGCCGATTCCGGTATTGCCGGCGGTGCCCTCGACGATGCAGCCCCCGGAGCGCAAGGTCCCCTTCTCTTCGGCATCGCGGACGATCCACAGCGCGGCCCGGTCCTTGACCGAGGCGCCGGGGTTGGCGAATTCGCATTTCGCCCAGATCTCGCAACCGGCCGCCTCGCTCGGACCCTTCAAAAGGACCAGAGGCGTGTTGCCGATGAGATCGAGCGAGCTGGCGAGAGAAGCCGGGGCAGTCATAGCCGCCCGGTTAAGCCGCCTCGCGCGTGGTTCGCAACGCAAATGCGCTTGTTGCGAGTGAAATCAGTCTTCCTCGGCGATGCGTACGCGAAGGCCGTCCAGATCGTCGGTGAACGGAATCTGGCAGGACAGGCGCGAGTGCGCGTCGCGGTCGTCGCTCGAATCGAGAAGGTCGTCCTCGTCGGCGCTGATCGCCGGCAACTGGTCCATGAACTCGGGATCGACGTGGACGTGACAGGTTGCGCATGAGCAGCAGCCGCCGCACAGCGCGAGGAGCTCGTCGAAGCCGTTGTCGCGGATCGCTTCCATAACCGTGAGGCCACTCGCCGCCTCCACCTCGCGGGTCTCGCCTGAGCGGGTGGTGACGATCAACTTGGGCATGGCGTCGGCTTCCTTTCTGCTGCGCCGGGCTGCTACGGGACTGGCGCCCGGTTTGGCAAGCGGAGGAAACATGGGTTTGACGGCACGGCAGCTCAGCGCAGGTCTCGACGCAGTCGCTGCGCGCGAGCCGGGCATCGCGGAGGCGCTCGCCCGCGCTGGCTATCCCGAGCCGAGAATCCGTGAGCGCGGCTACCGCACCTTGCTCCGTACGATCGTCGGCCAACAGGTCAGCGTCGCGGCTGCTGCAAGCGTCTGGCGCAAGCTCGAGGAGCTGCTGGGCGAGGACATTCCCCCGGAAGCCCTGCTGGCCGCGGAGTTCGACGCGCTGCGGGCATGCGGGCTGTCGCGCCAGAAGCAGGGCTATGCGCGCTCGCTCTGCGAATTGGTCGCGAGCGGCGACCTCGATCTCGAGAGCCTGCCCGAGGATGACGAGCAGGCGATCGAGCAGCTCGTGAGGATCAAGGGCATCGGCCGCTGGTCGGCCGAGATCTACCTGCTGTTCGCCGAAGGGCGGCCCGACATCTGGCCCGCGGGCGACCTTGCCGTCCAGGCCGGCCTCGCTCGCATCCTCTCGCTGCCCGAACGCCCAAGCGAGAAGGCGACGCGCGAGCTGGCCGAGAAGTGGCGTCCGCACCGTGGCTCGGTCGCGATCCTGACCTGGCATTGCTACAACAATCCGGCCCTCTAGCTTCAGTATCTTTGCCCATATGCGCCGATGGTGTATTAGGTCAGTAATACAGATAAGGACCCCCTCATGACCGACGTTTCCGCCGCCCTTCCTTCCGCTGCCGAGCGCGTGGCGGACGTTCCGCTGATCCCGCGGGCGGCGCTGTTTGGAAATCCGACGCGATCGGGCGGGCAGATCAGCCCGGACGGCAACTGGCTGGCGTGGATGGCGCCCCATAACGAGGTCTTGAACGTGTGGCTGGCACCGTCGAGCGACCCCACGAACGCCCGCCGCATGACCAGTGCGACCGACCGGCCGATCCCTGCCTATTTCTTCGCGCCCAACTCGCGCAGCCTGCTCTACATCCAGGACAAGGCGGGCGACGAGAACTTCCTGCTCTACCAGGTGGACATCGAAACGGGTGACGAGCGCTGCCTGACGCCGTTCGAGAACACGCGTGCGCGGATCGTCGGCAGTTCTCACGCGATCAAGGACAAGATCCTCGTCGGCCTCAACGACCGCGACGCGCGGGTCCACGACGTGCACATGCTCGACCTCGGCACGGGCGAACTGAGCCTCGTGCTCCAGAACGACGGCGACTACGTCGGCTTCCTAGCCGACGACAGCCTCACGCTTCGTTACGCCATCCGGCAGAACGCCGAGGGCGGCAGCGACATGTTCGAGATCACCGGCGGCCGGATCGCCGAAGAGCCGAGCGAAAGCACCGGGCTGGAAGATTCGCTCACCACCGGAGTGGCCGGCTACACCGCCGACGGCAAGATCCTCTATTGGTACGACAGCCGCGGCCGCGACACCGCCGCCCTCCTCGCTCAGGATACCGAAACCGGGCACAAGCGCGTCGTGGCCGAGAACCCCAAAGCCGACATCGGCGGCACGATGCGCCACCCGGTCACCGGAGAGGTAGAGGCCTATTCGGTGAACTATCTCAAGACCGAATGGACCGCGCTCGATCCGCACGTTGGGTCCTCGCTCGATTGGCTGCGCTCGCAACTCTCGGGCGAGTTCTTCGTCCAGTCGCGAACCGAAGCGGACGACAAGTGGATCGTCGGCAACGACCCGTTGGTCGCACCGGCTCGTGCCTATCTCTACGATCGTCCCTCGCGCACGCTGACCGAGCTTTACGTGACCCGGCCCGAACTCGAGGGCGCGCCGCTGCAGCCGATGCATCCGGTGGAAATCGAATCGCGCGACGGGCTGACGCTGGTGAGTTACCTGACACTGCCGCCGGCGAGCGATCCGGAGGGACAAGGCAGGCCGACGGCGCCGGCGCCGATGGTGCTGCTGGTTCACGGCGGCCCGTGGGCGCGCGACGGCTACGGCTTCAACCGCGCGCATCAGTGGCTCGCCAACCGCGGCTATGCGACCCTCAGCGTCAACTTCCGCGGCTCGACCGGGATCGGCAAGGCATTCATCAACGCCGCCAACCTCGAGTGGGGCAAGAAGATGCACGACGACCTGATCGATGCCGTCGAATGGGCCGTGGCGGAAGGCATAGCCGAGCGCGACAGGATCGCGATCATGGGGGGTAGCTACGGCGGCTATGCGACGCTGGCCGGCCTGACCTTCACGCCCGAGGTTTTCGCCTGCGGCGTCGACATCGTCGGTCCTTCGAATCTCGAGACGCTGCTGGAAACCATCCCGCCCTACTGGGGGCCGATGGTGAAGCAGTTCCACCAGCGCATGGGCAATCCGGAGACGCCCGAGGGCAAGCAGCTCCTCGTCGAACGCAGCCCGCTTCACAAGGCGGACAAGATCAGTCGCCCGCTGCTGATCGGGCAAGGCGCGAACGATCCGCGCGTGAAGCAGTCGGAAAGCGATCAGATCGTGGAGGCGATGAAGGGACACGGCATTCCGGTGACCTACGTGGTGTTCCCCGACGAAGGACACGGCTTCGCCAAGCCGACCAACAACATCGCATTCAACGCGATCACCGAGAACTTCCTGGGCACCGTGCTGGGCGGAAGGTCGGAGCCGATCGCGGGCGAGGTCGAGGCATCGAGCGCCGAGATCCTGGCGGGCGCGGAACTGCTTTAGGCCGAGCACGCCACTTTGGCGGGGCTCGTGGCTCGGTATTTCCAGGCAGTTGCGTGCCGCCCTGGCCTGCCGCGCGACCTTTCGGTCGCTCGCAATGACGATTTGAACGGCTGCCTCTAGGTAGGCGGCGCAGTCAGACGAACAGGACCGGGGTGACCTGCCAGACGACCGAGAGCAACGAGATGGCTGCTCCCGCCGCGGCCAAGCGGGCGACCCAGTTGTCCGTCGGGTCGGAAGCGGCGATTTTCGGCAATGTCCAGCGCAGGATCAGCAGGTTCGCGGTGATCGCGAGGGCGGTCACTCCGACCACGAACCAGGAAGCCAGCTCCGGCTTTCCGGGCAGCGCGCTGGCGATCGCGTAGAGCCCGAAAAAATGGGCGGCCCAGACGCACAGGCCGGCGAGCAGGAGAGCCCACGACCGCATCTTACCAGCCCCAGGGGAACAGGCGCGTCAGGACCGCGGCTATGGCGCCCTGCCCTGCGGTATAGACGAGGAACAGCGTGATCACATCGAACGTGACGCTGCGCGGACGTACGATCATGTTCCGGCTGGTCCGCATGGCGAGGTAGATCACCATCAGCACCGAAACTGCCACCAACATGCCCTGGAGCGCCAGAAGGGCGCTGATGATGGCCCCTTGCGCGCTGGCTTCGGGATCGACCCCGGCGCTTTGCCATGCGCTCCAGTCGAGGCCCCAGGCGGCCGCCATCAGCACGCCCGCCAGGATGGCCTGGGTCGAGGGGCTCCACAGCGTGCTGGCCTCGCGCTGGAGGAGCCAGCGCCCGAGCAGGACGAGCGCGGCCCCAGCCACGTAGAGGCCGGCGACGACCGGGGCCCATTCGGTGCCGCCGAAATCCGTCCAGTATTCGGGGTGCGTTCCGAACACGAAAAGGAAGCTGAACACGGCCATGATGAATACCATCAACGCGACGATGAGAAGCATCACCGTCGCCCACCAGCCATGAGTGCCGGATCCTGTGGCATAGGTGGGAAGACGGATTCCCGCGCCAACATCCACGGTCGCTTCCGCTACCGGCCGATCGGTCTCCCAGAGCCAGCGCATGACCGAGGGCACGGCGAGGATGCCGCTCACGACCGCCGGCGTATAAGCCTGGATGGTCAGGAGCAGGAAGAAACCCGCGGTGAAAATCGCCGACAGGAACGGCCAGATCGACGGCCCCGGCATGATCTGAAGATACTGCGGCTCGGCGCGAACCGGGGAGGTGATCATCGTTTCGCGGTGGCCGGTCGGGGCGCCGGGAAGGAAATACCGGCCTTCCTGGACATCCTCGGGCAGGTTCTCGTCGTCCCACAGCGGCTCGCGGGTGCGGACGACGGGAATGCTCCGGGTGGAGTAGAACCCTGTCGGCAGCCATTCGAGGGTTCCGCCGCCGTAGACGTTCCCCGCAGTACCCTCCGCGGCGAAACGGAAGTTGCGCGCGAGGTCGAACACGAACAACGCGACCCCCGCTCCGAACGTGAGCGCACCGATGGTCGAGATGAAGTTCGTCGGGGCAAGGTCGCTTCCCGGCAAGTAAGTATAGACCCGGCGCGGCATGCCCATGAAGCCGGTGAGGTGCATGGGAAGAAAAGTGACCTGCATGCCGACGAACATCAGCCAGAACACCCATTTACCGAGACGCTCGGACAGGGCGCGGCGGCTCATCATCGGCGTCCAGTAATAGAGGCCCGCGAACACCGGGAAGACCGCACCGCCGATCAGCACGTAGTGAAGGTGCGCGACGATGAAGTGCGTGTCGTGGACCTGCCAGTCGAACGGGACCATCGCCACCATCACCCCGGTCAGGCCGCCGATCACGAAAGTGACCAACCCGCCGACCACGAACAACGTCGGCGTGTTGTATCGTGGCCGCCCCGTCGCCAGCGTGGCGATCCACGAGAATACCTGGATGCCTGCCGGCACGCTCACCGCCATGCTGGCCGCGGCGAAGAACCCGATCGACAGCGTCGGCATGCCGGTGGTGAACATGTGGTGCGCCCAGACGCCGAAGCTGATGAAGCCCGTGGCGAGGAAGGCGAGCACGACCAGTTCGTAGCCAACCAGGCTCGTGCGCGAGACGGCGGAAACGATCATCGAAACGAGGCCGGAGGCGGGCAGGAAGATGATGTACACTTCAGGGTGGCCGAAGAACCAGAACAGGTGTTGCCACAGCATCGGATCCCCGCCGCGCGTGGCGTCGAAGAAGGGCCAGTTGAGCGCGCGTTCGAGCTCCAGCAGGAGGGTCGCCAGGATCACCGCCGGGAACGCGATCAGGATCATCGCGGCGAAGACCAGCATGGCCCAGGCGAACATCGGCATTCGCGCCAGCGTCATCCCCGGCGCCCGGGTCTTCAGCACCCCGACGATGATCTCGATGGCCCCGGCGATCGCCGAGATCTCGATGAAGCCGATGCCGAGCAGCCAGAAGTCGGCATTGATGCCCGGCGAATAGGTCGTGCTGGTGAGGGGCGGATACATGAACCAGCCGCCATCGGGCGCGAGGCCGAAGAACAGCGACATGAAGAAGCAGATGCCGCCGATGAAGTATGCCCAGAACGCGTAAGCCGAGAGGCGCGGAAACGGCAGGTCGCGCGCGGCGAGCATTTGCGGCAGCAGCAGCACGCCGAGCGCTTCCATCATCGGCACGGCGAACAGGAACATCATCAGCGTGCCGTGCATCGTGAAGAACTGGTTGTAGGTCTCCTGCGGCAGCACGCCCTGCAGCGGCAGCGCCAGTTGCACCCGCATCACCAGCGCGAGCACGCCGGCCAGCACGAAGAACAGGAATGCCGCGCCGACGTAGAACAGGCCGATGTAGTTGTTGTTGACCGCGGTCAGCAGCCCCCAGCCTTTCGGAGCGCGCCAGACGCGCTCAAGCTCTTCGAGTTCGTTCTCGGGGCGAGGTTCGGAAGTCGGAAACCGCTCGAGCAGCGCGGGATCGAAGCCCGTCTCGGACTTCACCGTTGCGCCTCGAGATAAGCCGCGAGCGCCTGCAGTTCCTCGCCGGAGAGATTCGGATAGGCGGGCATGCGGTTGTTGGGCTTGATCGCCTGGCTGTTGGCGATCCAGCCCATCACGGTGCCGCGGTTGTGCGGCAGGATGCCCGCGCCGATCGTGCGCCGGGCGCCCATGAAGGTGAGGTCGGGCCCGGCAAGGCCGTTCGCATCCGTGCCGGCGATCCGGTGGCAGGCCGCACAGCCGGCGGTCTGGAACAGGGCTTCGCCCTCGGCCGCGTCAGTCGCCGGGGCCTGCTCGCGCGCGATGCGGGCCTGCGTCCACCGCTCGAACTCCTCGGGTGCGTGTGCAATTACCGCGAAGCCCATCAGCGCGTGCGGGCCACCGCAGTATTCGGCGCATTGGCCGCCATAGACGCCGGGCTCGTCGGCCTGGATGCGCATCAGGTTGTTGCGGCCGGGAATCATGTCGAGTTTGCCCGAAAGCCGCGGCACCCAGAAGCTGTGGATCACGTCGGCGGACTGCAGCTCGAGCACGACCGGCTGGCCCACGGGAATGTGCAGTTCGTTCGCATCATGATGCCGCGGGGTGCCATCCGGGCCGAGGTAGGCGACGCGCCACCACCACATCTCCCCCGTCACGCGCACACGCATCTCGTCGCCGCGGATGCGGTCAGACAAGCTGCTCGTCAGCGAGAGGCCGTAGAACAACAGCGCGGTCAGCACGACGGCCGGCAGCGCGATGCCGGCCAGCCAGATCACTTTCGTGCCGCCCAGCCTGGCTCTCGCCCGATCGCTGCCGAAAAGGGCAATCCACAGCGCAGCCAGCACCAGCGCCAGCACGCCCGCCGCCATCGCCAGCAGCACCCAAGAGAGGGTGGTGACCGGCCACGCATAGGGCCCGGCGGGATCGAACACGGGGGGTGGCCAGCCTTCGAGCATCTAACTGTCGAGCCCGTAAAGGTAAGCCGCCACGTCGAGCGCCTCGCGTGGAGTCAGCGGCATGGCCGGCATCGACGTTTCGGGCACGAGCGCGGGCGCGTTGCGAACGAACGCGGCGAGAACCTCCGGGCGGTTGGGCAATTCGCCCGCGATCATCCCGCGCCGACCCATCGCACGCAGCGGCGGGCCTGCCTTGCCTTTGGGCCAATCGATGCCCGCGATGTCATGGCAGCTTGCGCACCCCACACGCTCGATCGCCGCCTTGCCCCGCTCGGGGCTGGCCAGCGCCATCTCCGTTCTTTCCCCGGGTGGTGGCTTGCACGCCGCGATCAGGGGCAGCAGGAACAGAATGGGCATAGCCTGTCGCAAGCAGTCCCCCGAGCAAAGACCAGGACGGTCCGTCGAACGGAACCGGTGTGGGGGCGGGCCGGTTCCCCATCCTGAATGGTTCGCATCGCCCTGCCCGTCTGCCTCGTTGCCCCAGCCCTGTCGGCATGCGTGCCGGCGACGACGGAATCGGCCGAGCGCTTCGCGGCGACCGGCGAATTGATCGCTCTCAGCGGGGGCGAGGCCGGGGCCGCCAATGCCTGCTTCACCTGCCACGGAATGAACGGAGAAGGGGACGGCGCTTTCACGCCCAGGCTGGCGGAGCTCGACGCGGGTTATCTCGAGCGGCAACTGCAGGCCTACGCCAACGGTCAGCGCGTCCATCCGCAAATGACCTACATCGCCGAGAGGCTTGACGCGGCCCAAAGGCGGCAGGTTTCCGCCTATTACGCGGCCATGCCGGCGGTCCCGACGAGCGCGGCCGAACGCGCATCCGACGACATCGCGGCCCTCTATCACGACGGAGACCCCGATCGCGGGTTGGTCGCCTGCGCGGCGTGCCACGGGCCAAGCGGCGAAGGACTCGGTCCGGCCAATCCGCCGCTTGCCGGCCAGCCCCGCGGTTACCTGGCGGCCCAACTCGATCATTGGCGCCGTTCCTCGCGGCGGTCCGATCCGGGTGCGGTCATGCTGCGGATCAGCCAGCTTCTGACTCCCGCAGAGTCGGCGGGCCTTGCGGCCTATGCGTCGAGCCTTGCTGGGGGTCCTCCCAGTCCGGTATCTCCGGCAGCATTCCGCGCAGCACGTCGTGGCGATCCCAGAAGTGATGCTTCAGCGCCGCCCCTGCATGTGCCGGAACGAGCACGAGCAGCAGCCAGATGAGCCAGTGGTGGACGCGCTCCGCGACGCCGAGCCATGTCTGACGCTGCTCGATGGGAAGATTGTGCAACGGGATATCCGGCCAGGGGATGATCCCGGCGACGTACAGCGGCCCGGGCGGCGCGATCGCGGACCACATGATCCACCCGCTGATCGGGAGCAGCACGAAGCAGGCGTAAAACAAGAAGTGCGTCACGTGGGCGAGAGTCGTCTGCCACCCCAGCCGGTCGGCATCGTTGACGGGACCGGGCACGGCGAACCGCCAGGCGGCCCTAAAGAACGCGAGCACCAGCACCGCCAACCCCGCCGCGCTGTGGACCTGATAGGCCTGCAGCTTGCTTCCGCCGGGCATCAGGACGTCGGTGTAGAAACCCCAGCCGAGCTGGAACAAGACCAACGCGGCCATCGTCCAGTGGAAGACCACGCCGACGGGCGTGTAGCGGGCGTCCTGCGTGTATTGGCGAGCCCAGGCTCGCAGCCGACGGAGCATCGTCACGCCGGCCGTTGCGCCTGATGAAACCAGCGCCCCGCCAGTATGAGCGCCGCCAACAGATAGAGCGCCGCCGCGGGGGCCCACATGATCAAGCCGGCGAGCTGCTGGTCCTCCAGCGGGGTGAACCCCAGGCCCAGGTGCTCACCAGATGCGGGGCATAGAACGCCCGGCCCGAGAACGTCAGCAACGCGCCCAGCAGCCCCATCTGGAGCATCGTCGCCAGCAACGCGACGACGGCCGCCGGAACACTGCTGTGTCTCACCGACAGCCAGAAACCGACGGCGGTGCCGAGCAGGCTAGCCTGCATCAGCCAGTAGATCGCGTCATTCGACAGCGCCGCGGCGTAGAGTCCGGGCACGTGCCACGCCCACAAGGTCAGCGTCGCGATCGCCGTGGTGGCCGCCAACGGCAGCCTGCGATGCGGGAAGGTGTGAGGCAGCGACCAGGCGAGCAAGGGTGCCGCTACCGCGATCAGGATCGCATGGTGCGCGGCGCGCGCCGCGAAGAGCGCCGAAGTCAAGGCGCAGAACGGGGAGACGAACAGGATCGCCAGCACCGCGAGCGCGCCGAGCAACGCCTGGTGGTTTTCGCGATGGCGCGCGGTGGCGAAGTGCCAGACCAGCAGCCCGGCTAGGGGAACAAGCAGCAGCGGATCGAAATTCCAGCGCACGAGCAGTTCGGCCGGTTCGGGCGCCGAGCCGCAATAAGGAACCCAGGCCTGCCGGATTCCCCCGGTCATCGGTCAGCCGTTCGGCTGCGCGGCCGGCGTCGTGGCGACAGGCGCAGCTCTCCGCACCGGCGCGATGCGCCAGACCGTGTTCGAAAGGTCGTCCGCCACGAAAAGCGCGCCACCGACGGCGTCGAACGCGACCCCGACCGGCCGGCCCCGGGCATGCCCGTCGCCGTCCAGAAAGCCGGTCACGAAGTCCTGCGGCTTCTCGGCGGCGGGCCGACCCCCGGAAAACGGAATCCAGACGACCTTGTAGCCCGCGAGGTTCTGGCGGTTCCAGCTGCCATGCATGCCCACGAACGCGCCGTTCGAGTAGGTCGGCGACAAGCCCTCCGCGCCGATGAAGGCGAGCCCGAGCGTGGCGACGTGCGAGCCGAGCGCATAATCGGGCGTGATCGCAGTCCGGACCAGTTCCGGCTTCTGCGGCCGGACGCGCGGATCGACGTTCCGGCCCCAATAGCTGTAAGGCCAACCGTAGAACCCGCCCTCGCGCACCGAGGTGATATAATCGGGCACGAGCTCTGGCCCGATCTCGTCGCGCTCGTTGACCGCAGCCCACAGCGCGTTGGTTTCGGGGTGAACCGCCAGCGCGGTGGGATTGCGAATGCCCGAAGCGTAAGTCCGATGTGCGCCGGTTTCACGGTCGATTTCCCAGATCACCGCGCGGTCCTGTTCGGCCATCATGCCGCGTTCGCCCACGTTCGAGTTCGACCCGATGCCGACGTAGAGCATCTGCCCGTCGGGCCCGGCAGCGAGCGCCTTGGTCCAGTGATGGTTGAACTCCGAGGGGAGCTTGGTCACCTCTCGCCCCGGCGCGGTGATCTCGGTCTGGCCTTCCTGGTACGAGAATTCGAGCAGGGCGTCCTGGTTGGCGACGTAGAGCGCGTCACCCACCAGCGCGAGGCCATACGGCGCATTGAGCCCGTCGATGAGGACGGTGTGCAGCTCCGCCACCCCGTCGCGGTCGGCATCGCGCAGCAGGCTGACACGGTCGCCGCCGGAAACGCTCGTCTTGCCCTTGGCCTTTATGAAGCCGGCGATGACGTCCTTGGGCCGGACCTTCGGGGCGCTGCCGCCCGACCCCTCCGCCACCAGGATGTCGCCGTTCGGGAGCACCAGCATCTGGCGGGGGATCTTGAGATCGGTTGCGAACGCGGTGATCGTGTAGCCTTCGGGGACCGTCGGCTTCTGGCCGTCCCAGCTCGCCGGCGTCGCAATGTTCATCGGCGGGACGAGCGTCTGCCTGATGTCCGGCAGTTGCGGCTCTGCGCCCGTCTGGTCGAGACCCTGATCGCCGTCGCCGCATGCGGATACGGCAACAGCCAGCGCCGCGACGAGGAGAACGCGCGCGCTCATCGCACCACCTCCCTGCCTCGCGCGGCCGAATAGCCGATCCAGCCGGCGACTAGCGCCAGCACCGTGCTGACGATCGAAAGGATGAGCCCAGTCGTCCCGACAGAGCTCCAGGCGTCGCGGCTATGCTGGAAGGCGTTGATCAGGCCCGCGATCCACATGACTGCCAGGAGGACTAAGAACAGCAGCGCGCGCCCGCGCAACCCTGCGGCGCGATGCGTGAACACGAGCACGATGGCCCACGCCAGAGCCAGACCTCCGAAGAGCAACGCGCCGGCGATCAACCACGCGGAGAAATTGCTCCACTGGATTACCGCGGTGTTGAGGTAGGTGATGTCCGCGGCCAGCGCACCGCTGAAGAGCGCGATCGGGAAGGCCAGCAGGATGGCGTGCAACGGGTGCAGCAACGGCGCAGCTGGCCGAACATGATCGGGCACGGCGGTCTCTCTCCCCGGATTCCGAAACGGAGGGTCAGCTTTCCTAACCCCGCGGGAGACAATTCTTTCCCGTGCGCCTTCAGAATGGAAACCAGATCGGGATTGTTATGACCGCCGCGACCCAGGTGACGAAGTTGAGCGGCAAGCCCACGCGCACGAAATCCATGTAGCTGTAGCCGCCGAGATTATAGACCAGCACATTCGTCTGGTACCCGAACGGAGTGGCGAACGCCGCGCTGCCCGCGACCATCACCGCGACGAGGAAGGGGCGAGGACTGACGCCCAGGGCCTCGGCCAATGATACGGCGATGGGCGTGAACAGCACCGCCACCGTGGCGTTGGACAGCAGCTCGGTCGCGAACAACGTCGCGCCATAGATGATGATCAACGCGAGAAGCGGGCTCATCCCGTCGAGATAGTCGATCAGCGAGCCGGTGACCGACCCCGCCAGCCCGGTCACGTCGAGCGCGATGCCGAGCACGACCATCCCCGCGATCAGGATCAGCACCTCCGGGCGCAATCCACGATAGGCCTCGTCTGCGGTAATTACCCGCATCAGAATCAGCAACACCGCGCCGGCGAAGGCACAGGCGGCGATCGGCGCGACGTCGAGCGCCGCCAGCGCCACGACCGCGACGAACACCGCCGCAGATGCCAGCGCGGCAGCAGGTCGGAGCGGCGAATGCTCCGCGAACGACATCGCCGTTCCGATCTGGCCGCCCGCCAGGCCCGGCTCGCCCAGGTCCATCGCGTCGCCGGCCCGGGGCTCTTCCTCATTCTTGTCGATCGACACCATCCGGTGACCGAAGACGACGAGATAGGCCCCGCCCACCAGTGCGACCGTGAGGCCCACGGGCGTGATCTCGAATATCCCGAAACGCGGTTGGCCCGCCACGGCGGCCATGTCATTGACCAGGAGGTTGGTCGAGGTGCCGATCAGCGTGATGCACCCGCCGAGCACCGCCGCGTGCGAGAGCGGTATCAGAAACCGCTTGGGCGAAAGGCCGAGCGACTTCGCCACGTCGCGAACCACCGGCGCCCCCATCACCACGATCGGTGTGTTGTTGAGGAACGCCGACGCTCCCCCCGCGATACCGATCAGCAGCCAAAGCCCGGTCTTGCCGATCTTCCGGCATAGCCTGGTCACGGCCCGTATGGCGGCATCGAGCAGGCCCGACAGCTCCATCGCGTAGGCAATGACGAACAGCGAGGCGAGCGCGATGATCGCCGGGCTGGCAAAGGCGCTCTGCACCTCGACCGGGCGAACGACCCCGGTCATCAGCAACACCGCCGCTCCGGCCAAAGCGATCACATCCGAGCGGACGCGGTCCCAGATCAGCGCCGCGACGACAGCCGCCAGCACCGCAAGCGTTATCAGCTGACTGGCGGTCATGCCGGGCTTATGGTCGGTTTTTGCCCTGTCGCCAAGCGAGGCCGGTTTCACGGTTCGGCGATTGCTGTGCTAGGGAAGGGCCGATGTCGCGCTTGCCCCGCCTCCTCGCCATGACCTCCATCGCCCTTCTCGCGGCGTGCGAACGATCGGAGGATACGGCCGAACCGGACGGTCCGCCGACGACGTCGATCGCGGAAGTCCTCCCGGCCGTGGATCCGCCGCTCGACCGGTCGGCGCTCCTGACGACCGTGGCGCAGGCGGCGAGCGATTTCGCGACGGGGCGCGATGCAACTGCGCGTCAACGCAACCTCGATGGGCGGCTGTTCGAAGTCGGCCTGAGGTTCGGCTGCTCGGGCGAGGCGATTCCCACCCGCAGCTGGAGCTTCGACGAGGCGAACCGCGTGCTGCGGGTACGCGTCGAGCACGAGCTGACCATCGATGCACCCGAGATCCAGGAATTGGGGCTGGAGGGGTTCGAGGCGATCGAAGGGTTCTGGATCCAGCGCCCCTGGCTCCTGGAAGCGGCCTGCCCTGCCGCCGAGCCGACGCCGGTTTCGACCGAGGTGGCTTCCTCGGCCGAGGAAGTCGATGACGCGGCCCCGGCGGAGGAATCGGAACGGGCTCCCGCGCCGCCCCGCGTCGGTATCGCCCATTTCTATACCGCCGACGATTCCCGCACGCTGCGGCGCGACAGTCGCGCGTTTCAGGCGACCCGAAAGCTCGCCGCCGGTGTCGAGCCGAGCCGCGAGGGATACAACCTGGTGCTTTCCGGCAGGCTTTCGCGCATGCCCGATGGGCGCGTCATCGCATGTTCCGGCCGCGATCCGAATCAACCGCCGACATGCGTCGTGTCGGTCACTTTCGATCGGGTGGCGCTGCGCCGTCCGGACGGCGAACTCGTGGCCGAGTGGTCGAGTGGCTGAGCTGGAACCGGCGCGGGATTCTCTGCGTTTTTGAGCCGCTCGAATCCGGCCATCAACTTGGCTGATTTCGTAGAATGTCTACTCTGAAGCAAAGTAGCTGATCTATGAAGTCTAAGTTCCTCAATCTCTCATGCGCCCAATGTGGCAGCAATCGTTTCAAGTTTCCCAAGTCTGCCACCGAACTCGTGAAGTGCGGCGATTGCGGCCATCCGGTCGCATCGCTGGGCGAGATCGAGGAGAAAGTCGCGAAGGGGGAGGAAGCCGCTGAAACGCGCGACCAGCGCCACTTGCGCCATGCCAAGGAGGTGGCGGAAAGCCACGTGCAGCTGCGCAAGAGCGTCGCCGAAACCGCTCGGCTGATCGTAGCTTCCGATGAGATGATTAAGCGCCACCGCAAGGAAAACAAAGACGGCGGCGACTGATAGGGACTGCCGCGCCCAATCGAATCTTGCGTTTTCCTCACCTTCGGTCATCCTGACGACGGGATCGCCTTGGACTTCCGGACGGGAGCAACCGAGGAGAGGAACATGGATGCCATCGGCAGCGGTGCGAGAGTCATCGCGCTGGTCGGACCCGCCGGCGCCGGCAAGACCAGCGTAGCCGAAGCCTTGCTGCACGCCGCCGGAGCGATTCCGCGCCTGGGTTCGGTGGACGCCGGGACTTCACAAGGCGATGCCAGCCCCGAAGCGCGTGCCCGCGGCAGTTCCACCGAAATCAATTTTACGCGCTATTCGTGGGCCGGAGACGATTACGTCATCCTTGATTGTCCCGGTGCCGTAGGCTTCGCCGCCGATGCCGACGCGGCGACCGAGATCGCCGACCTCGCTGTCGTGGTGATCACTCCGGAAGCCGAGCGCGCGGCGCTGGCGGAACCGGTATTGCGAGAGCTCGAAGCCCGCGGCGTCCCGCACCTCGTGTTCATCAACAAGATCGACAAGGCACGCGGCTCGATCGACGACCTTCTCGAGGCCTTGCAGCCCCTCAGCGTGGCTGCCGTGGTCGATCGACAAATCCCGATCAACGAGGGCGAACAGGCTGTCGGCTTCATCGATCTCGCGCTCGACCGCGCCTTCAAGTTCCGTGCCGGCCAGCCTTCCGAGCAGGTGCCAATTCCCGAAGAGCTTCGCGAAGAGGAGCACGCGGCGCGCTTTCACATGCTCGAACAGCTTGCCGATCACGACGACTACCTGCTCGAGCAACTTCTGAACGAGGAAGAGCCGGAGCTGGACACCGTATGCGGCGACTTGAAGCGCGAGACCGCGGAGGGGCTCGTGGTTCCAGTGATGCTCGGATCGGCAATCAACGGCTACGGCGTGCGGCGCCTGCTCAAGGCCTTGCGGCACGACGCGCCTGCGCCCTCCGCCACCGCGGAACGCCTCGGTATCGAAGGTCCCGCCCTGGAAGTCTTCAAGGTCGCGAACGACACCGCCGTTGGCCGGTTGGCGTTGGGCCGTGTGTTCGGCGCGCCGCTTTCGGAAGGCGCCGACCTCACCGAGTCCGACGGCAGCACCCATCGGGCCGGAGCACTGTTTGCGCTCCAGGGCGGCACCACGATCCGGCTCAAGCAGGTGAATCCCGGCGACGTCGTCGGTATCGCCAAGGCGGACGAGGTCCGTGCCGGCGATCGGCTCGGCATCGGGGGAGCGAAACCATCGCCGCGCGAGCCGGGTGCGAGACGGATCGCGAATTCGGCGCTGTCGATTTCGGTCAAGGATCACAAGGACGAGGTTCGGCTCTCGACCGCCCTCAACAAGCTGACCGAGGAAGACAGCGGCCTGTCCTGGGAAACGACCGACGGCACCCACGAGACGCTGCTGCGCGGCATCAATGAGGAGCACCTTTCGCTCGCGCTCGAACGGCTGAAGCGGCGCTACGGCCTCGAGGTGAACGCACAACCGCCTTCGGTCGCCGTCCGGGAATCGATCCGCAAGACGGTCACCCAACGCGGCCGCCACAAGAAGCAGTCGGGCGGCCACGGCCAGTACGGCGACGTCGTGATCGAAGTGAAGCCCTTGCCGCGCGGGACCGGCTTCGAGTTCGTCGACAAGATCACCGGCGGGGTGATTCCCCGGCAGTACATTCCGGCCGTCGAGGCCGGCATCCGCGACGCCATGCAGAAGGGCCCGCTCGGATGCCAGGTTGTCGACGTGATGGTCACGTTGCTCGATGGGTCGTTCCACAGCGTCGACAGCTCGGAGCTGGCCTTTCGCACGGCGGGGCGGATCGCGATGGGCGAGGCGCTGGCGGCAGCCCAGCCCTACCTGCTCGAACCGATCGCGCACGTCACGATACAATGCCCGGGAACGGCGACCTCGCGGATCACGTCCGCTTTGCCGAGCCGCCGCGCGCGCGTGCTCGGGATGGCGCCGCGCGAAGGCTGGTCGCGCTGGGACACGGTCGAGGCGCAAGTCCCCGAGGCGGAGATGGGCGGTTTCCAGGCGGACGTGCGCTCACTGAGCCAGGGCATGGCCACCTTCGAGGCGCATTTCGACCACCTCGCGGAAGTGAGCGGGAAAGCAGCCGAGAGCATCGCGCAACGCGCTGCCGAGCTCGCCTGAACGAATTGGGGGGGCGGCGCCGTTAGCCCTGGGTCGCTGCAGGCGCGGCGAGCGGGAAGAATGGGATGGCCACGTCGAAGGTCTGGCCGCTGCCGTCGACGAACGTATAGTGCCCTTCCATCGAGCCCATGTTTGTCATGAGTTCGCATCCCGAGACGTAGTCATGCGTGGCGCCGGGGGCGAGGACCGGCGTTTCGCCGACCACGCCCTCGCCATCGACCATGCTCACCATCCCGCGGGAATCGGTAATGCGCCAATGGCGGGTGAGTAACTGGATCGTGTCGTCGCGGCGGTTCTCGATGCGAATGTGATAGACCCAGAACCAGCGCTTGGCCTCGGTGCGGGACTGGTCGGGCATGAAGTTGACCGCGACGCGCACGGTCACGCCCGCGGTCATCGCTGCGTGCTGGAACAGGCTCGAGAGAACATCCTGCATAGGCAGGAACCTAGCCGCTTTGCCGCGCGGGTTCAAAGGCGATGCGGCGAGTTGTGGACGGCTTTCAGAGCCCCGCGCGAGAAAGCGCCTGGTCGAGATCCGCGATCAGGTCCTCGGGGTCCTCGAGCCCGATGTTGAACCGCAGCATGCCCTCGCCCACTCCCATCTCGTCACGCGCCTCGGCCCCCATGTTGGCGTGCGTCGAGCTGGCCGGGTGCGTGGCAAGCGACTTGGCGTCGCCGATGTTGTTCGAGATATCGATCAACTCCAAAGCATCGAGCACTGCGTGCGCCTGAGCGCGGCCACCGTCGAGGATGAGGCTGAAGATCGGTCCGCAGGCGTCCATCTGGCGCGTCGCCAGGTCGTGCTGCGGGAAGCTTTCGAGGCCGGGATGAAGCATCTGCGGGACACGGCTCTCGACGAAACGCCCGACTTTCATGGCGTTTTCGCTCTGTCGGTGTGCGCGCAGACTCAACGTCTCGAGCCCCTTGAGCACGACCCAGGCGTTGAACGGCGAGAGGTTCGGGCCGGTATTGCGCTGGAACGGCAGCAGCACGTTGTCGATCCAGTCGCGGCTGGCACAGACCGCACCGGCAAGCACCCTGCCCTGTCCGTCCATCAACTTCGTCGCGGAATAGGCGACGACGTCCGCGCCGAATTCGAGCGGCCGCTGCAGCGCGGCCGTGGCGAACGCGTTGTCCACCACGCTGGTGATACCGTGCGATTTGGCCAGCCCGCACACGAAAGCCATGTCGACGATGTCCATCGTCGGGTTGGCGGGGGTCTCGAAGAAGAACACCTTGGTGTTGGGCCGAATTGCCGCTTCCCATGCCGCGTTGTCGCGCGCGTCGATCACGGTCGTCTCGACGCCGAATTTAGGCAGCAGGGTATCGACCAACCACCGACACGAGCCGAACGCCGCGCGGCCGGCAACGACATGGTCTCCGGTCTTGACCTGGCAGAGCAGCGCGGTCGTCATCGCCGCCATCCCGCTCGCCTGGACACGGCAGGCTTCGGCGCCTTCGATAGCGGCGATGCGTTCCTCGAGCATCGCCACGGTGGGGTTCTGCAGGCGGGAGTAGGTCATCCCCACTTCCTCGCCGGCGAAGCGCGCCGCGACACTTGCGGCGTTTTCGTATGTGTACCCCGACGTCAGGAACAGCGCTTCGCTCGTCTCGCCGTGCTCGGAGCGCCAGGTGCCGGCGCGGACCGCGCGCGTTTGGGGGCGCCACTTGGACGTGGTGGAGCGATCGGTTCCGGTGGTCTTCTTCATACCGATGCGCGCTCTAAGGGTGCGGCGCCCGCGCGCGCAACGAAAAAGCGGGGCGAAGCCCCGCTTCCGGAAATTCTCTAGACTTCGCCGTGGTTACGGGCTGGCGGGCTCGTCATCGCCATCGTCGACGATCAGGTAAATGCCGATCGCCACCGCGAGCGCGATCAGCGCCGGCAGCAGGAAGCCGCCCGCGAGTTCCTCGTCGGCCGCCACCGGCGTCGACGCGCGCACCGGAGTTGCCTGCGCGGCGATCGGAGCGGCAAGAAGCGCCGCGGCGGTCGCCGACGTAATTAGCTTTCTAATCATTCGTCATACTCCCTCAACACCCGAAGGCGCCTCCAAGCGGGACGAAAACAAACGCCCCCACATCGGGCTTACCGGGGGATATCCCCGCTTGCAATACTGCAATTCACTTAATCTCGGTATTCACGGCATGCGCCGATACTTGTCTATACAATATTGCATAGGCGACATCCACGCCGCCGTGACGCGCCTCCTTGCGTTCGTCACTTGGCCTCCGTTATCCGGATCCGATGAGCGACGCGCCCGCACGCCCTCGTGATCCCATTGGCTGGACGGTCGCGTTCACCGCAGCGTTCCTCGCGCTGTGCCTGGTGCGGCTCACGATCCCTTCGACGCCCTACTTCGACGAGGTGCACTACGTCCCCGCCGCGAGGGCGCTGCTCGAGCTATCTCGCCTCGCCAATCCCGAACACCCGCCGCTCGGCAAGGAGCTGATCGCGCTCGGGATCGCGCTGTTCGGCGACCGTCCGCTCGGTTGGCGGATCGCCTCCGTGCTGGTCGTCACGCTCGGCTTCTTCGCGGCCATGCGCGCGATGTGGTTCGCGTCGCTGTCGCGCTTCGCGACCGTGGCATTCGGCATCCTTCTCGCGACCTCGTTCGTGCTTTTCGTGCACGCCCGGATCTCCATGCTCGACGGCATCATGGCGGGCTTCGCGCTGGTCGCCATCTGGATGTGTGCCGGAGCGTTCCGCGAGCATGAGACCGCGCGCCGCCGCTTCGCTCTCGCCGGACTGACGATCGGGTGCGCGATCGCCACGAAATGGAACGTGGCGCTTCTCGCAGCCTTACCCGGCGCCGCCTTCCTGGCGATCCGCGCCCGCGCCGCGCGCTGGCGGTTCCTAACCGCCACCCGCGGGCTTCCCGTCGGCGGCATGTCGCTGGTCGAGGCGGGCGTGTGGCTCGGCGTGCTTCCGTTGGCGGTCTATGCCCTGTCGTTCGCGCCATACGCCTTTCTCGAGCGCAATCCGGTAACCCCCGCCGGCCTGCTCGCGCTCAACGAGCGCATGCTCGCGCTGCAGCAGCAGGTCGTCACCCCGCACACCTACCAGAGCGTGTGGTACGAATGGCTGCTCAACTGGCGTGCGATCTGGTACCTCTACGAGCCGATCGATGGGGCCCAGCGCGGGATCATGGTGATCGGCAACCCGCTCACCATGCTGCTCGGCTTGCCGGCAATGGCATGGTGCGCCTGGGCCGGGCTGGCTAGGAAACGCGTCGACGCCGCCGCCGTCAGCCTGCTGTTCGCGCTCAGCCTGTTCCTGTGGATCGTCGCCCCGAAGCCGGTGCAGTTCTATTACCACTACCTGCTGCCGAGCTGCTTCCTGATGGCCGCCTTGGCGCTGGCGCTCGACGAGTTGTGGCGGCGCGGATGGCGGTGGGGGCCGCTCATCGCGCTGGTCGGAGCGTGCGGGCTCTTCGCCTACTTCTGGCCGATCCTTTCCGCAGCCCCGCTCGATGGCCCGGACCCGTTCCTGCGCTGGACGTGGATCGACAGCTGGCGCTGAGCTAGCCGAAGCGCCCCCAGACGAAGCGGCTCGACAGCGCGTAGTTCCACACCGATCCGACCAGCACCCCGGCGAGGGCCGCGGCATAGGCGGGCACGCCCGCGCGCACGAGCACCGCGGCCACGCCGACGTTGGTCAAGAGGCCGACCGAGCAGGTCAGCGCGAACTTGAGCCAGCCGCGCAATAGCGCCGGGGCGCCGCGCAGGCGCTGGTCGGCATAAGTCAGCGCATTGTTGAGCGTGAAGTTGAAGGTCATCGCCACCAGCGCGGCGAGCGTCTGCCCGACCTCGAAGCCGGTGACGTGATCCGCAAAGCTGCCACCGAACAGCGCCAGGAACGCGCCGAGCACCGCCATGTGCACGATCACGCCAAGCGCTCCGATCGTCCCGAACAGTGCGAAACGCGTCGGAACGATGCGCCCCAACCACTTGTCGTAGAGTCCGACCAGGAACTCGAACGCCACGATCCGGTCCAGCTTGCTTTCGCCTTGCGCGCGCGCCGCAAAGCGCAGCGGAAATTCGCGGACTCTCAAGGGGGCATCGACTGTCGCGAGAATGTCGAGCAAGATCTTGAAGCCGATCCCCGAAAGCTGGTGCGCGTCGCGCCGCACGATCTCGGCGCGCAGCATGAAGAAGCCGCTCATCGGATCGCTCAATTCTACCCCGATGACCTTGCGCGCGAGCGTGTTGGCGAGCGCCGAGGCCTTCTCGCGATCGGGCCGGTTCCAGTCGGCAGTGCTGGCACCCGGCATGAAGCGTGATGCGACCGCGAGGTCGCACTCGTCCGCGCGGATCGCCCCAAGCATGGGCGGCAGCAGCGCCGGATCGTGCTGCAGATCCGCATCCATCACCGCCACGACGGGTGCCGCCGTCGCGCACATCCCCTCGATCGCCGCGCTTGCCAGCCCGCGCCGGCCGAACCGCTGGATCACGCGAATGCGCGGGTCCGCCGCCGCGATGCGCCGCGCTGCGTCGGCGGTGTGATCGGTGCTGTCGTCGTCGACGAAGATCGCCTCCCAGACGATGCCGGAGAGCGCCGTCTCGATGGCCGCGATCATCGG
Source organism: Pseudomonadota bacterium (assembly GCA_023433305.1). Classification (GTDB taxonomy): domain Bacteria; phylum Pseudomonadota; class Alphaproteobacteria; order Sphingomonadales; family Sphingomonadaceae; genus Croceibacterium_A. Next base: position 61,829 of record JAEZCZ010000120.1, read on the forward strand.
TGCGACGTTGGCGGCTTCGTTATAGGTCGGGAGGACCACCGCCAGCTCGAGCGGCAGCCTCGCGGCAGACTCAGAGCCGGGCAACGACCGCCTGTCCGATTTCAGCCGTCCCGCTGGAACCGCCGAGGTCCGCGCCCTTGATGCCGTCCGCGAGCGTGTTCGCCACCGCCGCCTCGACCCGGGCGGCGTCGGCGTCGCGACCGAAACTGTGGCGCAGCATCATCGCCAGGCTGAGGATCATGGCCATCGGGTTGGCCTTGCCTTGCCCGGCGATGTCGGGCGCGCTGCCATGGATCGGCTCGTAGAGGCCCTTCGTGCCGAACTCGGTGCGCTCCTCGCCGAGCGAAGCGCTGGCGAGCAGCCCGATCGAGCCCACGCACATGCTCGCCTGGTCGGAGAGGATGTCGCCGAACAGGTTGCCCGTCACCACGACGTCGAACTGCCCGGGGTTGCGCACCAGCTGCATGGCCGCGTTGTCGACGTACATGTGGCTTAGCTCGACGTCCGGGTATTCGGCCGAGACCTCGATCACCACGTCGCGCCACAATTGGCTGGTCTCGAGCACGTTGGCCTTGTCCACGCTGCACAGTCGCCTCTGGCGGCCTTGCGCCGCGCGGAAGCCGACATGCGCGATGCGGCGCACCTCGTCCTCGGCGTAGGACATCAGATCGAAACCCTGGCGCCGCCCGTCATTGAGCGTGCGGATCGCCTTCTCGCCGAAATAGACGTCTCCGTTGAGCTCGCGCACGATCAAGAGGTCGATGCTGCGCGCCACTTCGGGACGCAGCGCGGACAAGTCTTCCAGGCCAGGAAACATCGTGGCGGGGCGGAGGTTGGCGAACAGGCCGAGCGCCTGGCGCAGCCCGAGGATCGCCTGCTCCGGGCGCAAATCGCGCTCGAGATTGTCGCACGCGGGATCGCCGACCGCCCCGAACAGCACCGCGTCCGCCGCCTTGGCCATCTCGAGCGTCTCGGGCGGCAGCGGGTGGCCGTGGCGGCGATAGCCGATGCCGCCCACGTCGCCTTCCCACACCGTCAGCCCCGGCAAGTCGAGCGCGGCGAGCACGCGGCGCGCTTCGGCCATGATCTCGGGTCCGATACCGTCTCCGGCAAGGCAAGCGATCTTCATCTCAGCGTCTATCCAGAAATTTTGGCCAGCAACTCTCTTAGGCGAGCGCGGGCGGCCATAACATCGCCGCGCCGGTCGGCAAGCAGGTAGTGGTCGAGCGGCCGGGCCAGGCGGTCCATCGCGGCCAGGCTTTCCTCGAAATCGCCCAATGTCGGCGCATTGCCGCCATAGCCTAGCTCGCGCAGCAGCAGGGTCTCATAGCCGACGAGCGCGCCGATCCACCCCCGTGCGGAAGGGGCATGGCAGACCGCGGTGAGCAAACCGTCCAACGCCTCGTAGAGCGAAGGATAGGGCTGCCGCTCGGGCAATGCGGTCGCGGTGAGCGCGCAGGCCCAGCCGATGGCCGCGGCGGCCAGCGGCTCGCCGAGCCATGGGCCGCGGCTTTCGAGCAATTCGAGCTTGGCGAAGGGCAACTGGCTGTCGGAACGCGCGGAGAGCTGCAGCTCGACGCGGTTTCCCGGGATCACCACCGGCCGGAGAAGCCGTCCTCGACCCCCGGCGACATAGCCGGCCACGACCCCGAACTCACCGGTCAGCATCCGTGCCACCACAGCCGTCTCGCCATGCGGGCGAGCGGCGATCAGAACGGCAGGGGCGCGAACTTGCATGGGTACCGGCTCTACAAATCCGCACCCAGGCCGGGGAGGATTATTTGCCGGGCTTGGCCTCGAGCGCGGCGATGCGGGCTTCGAGCCTGGCGCACTCCTCGCGTGCGCGACTGGCCATGTCCTTGACCGCGTCGAACTCCTCGCGCGACACGAAGTCGAGCCCGCCGAAGGCTTCCTTGAGCCGTTCACGCGCGCCTTCGCGTGCTTCGCGAGTCATGCCCGCGAAGGTGCCCGCGGCCGCGTTGGCCAGTTTGACGAAGTCGGCGATCAAGGGATTTTCGCTTTGCATGAAGGTTATCTGGTCCTGTGGGGCAAAGGGCGCAAGCTCAGAGCTCGATCCGTTGCACGGCGTAGGAGCTTTCCACGCCGTCTGCTTCGGGATTGAGGCGCACGAACTCGTAGTTGAGCACGGTCGCGAACAAGATCCACGCCAGATAGGGCAGCAACAGCCATGCCGCCACGCGGCGCACTTGCCAGAACAGCGCGATGGTGACGATCACCGCCACGTCGAGCACGAGGATCACGTAGAGCGCGAAGGTCATTTCGTGCTCGCCGAAGAACATCGGGCTCCAGGCGAGATTCACGAGCAGCTGCACCACGAAAGCGAGGATCGCCGGCATGCGGTAGCGCGAACCCCACGCCGCGCAGACCATCGCCGCCGCAAGGCCCATCATCGCATAAAGAATGGTCCAGACGATCCCGAAGGCCGCGGGGGGCGGGAAGATCGCGGGCTTGTCGAGTGCGATGAACCAGGGATCGGTGCCGGCTTCGCCGCCGGCCTGCCCGGACAGGTAGCCGAGCAGCAGCACCGCGGGCACCAGGAACAACGCCCAGCGGAAGAAGCTGGCGCGGAGTTGAGCGGGTGAAGCGAGGCGGTTCATCTGAGCTCCGGGCCGAATCGGAGCGGCTATAGGCGAGCACCCTCGCCCCGCGCAATCAGCCCCGCTCGGCCGCGATCAGGAATTCGACGTTGCCCTCGCTGCCCGTGATCGGGCTTTCGGTCACGCCCAGGATGCGCCAGCCGTCGCCTTCGAGCCATTCCCGCACCTCGCCGCAGACGCGCTCATGAAGCGCCGGATCGCGTATGATTCCGCCTTTGCCGACTTCCTCGCGGCGGACTTCGAACTGCGGCTTGATCAGCGCCACCAATGTGCAGCGTGGCGCGGCGAGCCGCAGCGGCACCTCGAGCACTTTGGCAAGTCCTATGAACGAGGCATCGCAGACCACCCAGTCGCACGGGCGATCGATCAGCTCCGCCGTCAACGCACGCGCATTGGTTTGCTCGAGCACCGTGACGCGCGGGTCCTGTCGCAGCTTCCACGCAAGCTGATTGGTGCCGACGTCCACCGCGAAGACATGCTCCGCGCCGTGTTCGAGCAGGACTTCGGTAAACCCGCCGGTAGAGCTGCCGATGTCCATCGCCACGGCGCCGCTCGGATCGAGCGCGAAATGCGCGATCGCGTGCGCGAGCTTGACCCCGCCGCGTCCGACCCACGGGTGATCGCGCCCGCGCACCTCGATTCCCGCATCGCTGCGCACCTGCTGGCCCGGCTTGTCCACGCGCGTATCGCCGGCGAACACCAGTCCGGCCATTACCAGTGCTTGCGCACGCGCGCGGCTTTCCGCTAGCCCTCGTTCCACCAGAAGCTGGTCGATCCGTCGTTTTGCGCTCATCTTCGGAGCGATACGGCGACGGAACCGGGCAGGCCAGCGCTTGTTGCTTGCTGGACGGTCCGGTCCCCCTGCAGGAGCTTTTCATGCGACACCGCCGCGCTTTCCTGCGCTTTCCCAAGATCGCCCCTCGTTTTTCCGGCAGCACAGCGATGGCCGCGTTGGGCTGTGCCGCGCTGGCGGCCTGTGTGCCTCCTCCACCCGCGCCGACGCCTACTCCCACGCCTGCCCCGGCCCCCGCGCCAGCCCCGGCGCCGGTCCCCACGCCGACGCCGCTTCCGGGCACGACGACCTGGATGGACGCCCCACAGACACCCGGAGATTGGTATTACCAAGCCGGCGCGGCGCGGTTCGGACCGCCGCAGAGCGAGGGGCTACTCGTGATGCGCTGCGATCGCGCCGCGGGCGTCGTCGAGGTCGCCCGGTCGGGCAATGTGGCGGCTACGCAAATGGCGATCCGCACCGAAACCATGGACCGGGGCGTCGCCGCCGCGCCGGTCGGCGGTCCTTTCCCCTCGGTGGTGGCGCGGATTCCCGCGCGCGATCCCTTGCTCGATGCGATGGCCTTCTCGAAAGGACGGTTCGCGGTCGAGGTGGCGGGGCTGACGACTCTCTACGTGCCGTCCTATCCCGAAGTGACCCGCGTGATCGAGGATTGCCGCTGAGGCCGCAGCGCTGGCGGGAAGACACCCTCGCGGCGCGGAGCGAAGCAGCTATTCTGACGGGGAAAAACTTAAATACAAGCCTTGCGTTAACCCTTGCGGTGACTCACATTCCCCCCAGGCCAGCGGTCCACGATGGCCTGGCCCGGCGGTGAAGCGGCGGGCATGGCTTCCAAGCGCGAAAGGAGGTGATCCGATGTCTCATGGTTCAGCAGGGAGGTCGGTGACGACCCGCGCGGAGCATTATCGGTAAGCTTACTTTCGCCGATAAAGGCTTCGTGAGCGGCTCACCGGCCGCTGACCATGTGAAGGGTCGCTTGGGCTGAGGCCGAAGCGGCCCTTCTCATTTCTGGGCTTGGCCCGCGGCGCGGCGATGCCTAGGGCTTCGGAACGACTTGGTTTCGCTTCTTACCAATTATTTCAAAATCTCTTGCCATTTTGAAATAATTGAACCTAGACATTGCGAACCAAGCCAAGGACAAGGACAAGATGGCCGACGCCCCCGCTCTCGATTTCAGCCGCATTCCCCATCCCGCCCCCGTTCCCGGCGCCAGCCGCGACCAGGCGATCGCTGACCCGGGTTTCGGCAAGGTCTTCACCGATCACATGGTCTCGATCGAATGGACCGAGGGGAAAGGCTGGCACGATGCGACGCTCGGGCCGCGCCGGCCGCTGAGCCTCGATCCTGCCGCCGCGGTGTTGCACTACGCTCAGGAAATCTTCGAAGGGCTCAAGGCCTACCGGCTCGATGACGGCTCGATGGCATTGTTCCGCCCTGAAGAGAACGCGCGCCGCTTCAATGCTTCCGCGCGGCGCCTCGCGATGCCCGAGCTTCCCGAAGAAGCTTTCGTGGAGGCGGTTCGCCAGCTCGCACTCGCCGACCGGGACTGGTTTCCCGCGGTCGAAGGCGGCTCGCTCTACATGCGACCCTTCATGTTCGCGGACGAGCCCTTCCTCGGCGTGCGCCCGGCCAAGCACTACAAGTTCCTGGTCATCTGCAGCCCGGCCGGCAACTACTTCAAGTCGGGCGTCCCGGCGGTCTCGATCTGGGTTTCGGGCGACTACACCCGCGCGGCGCCGGGCGGCACCGGGGCGGCCAAGTGCGGCGGCAACTACGCGGCCAGCCTCGTCCCGCAGGCCGAGGCAATCGCCCGCGGCCACGATCAGGTCGTGTTCCTCGACGCGGCCGAGCACAAATGGGTCGAAGAGCTCGGCGGCATGAACGTGTTCTTCGTGTTCGACGACGGGCGCATAATCACCCCGCCGCTCACCGGCACGATCCTCGCCGGCATCACCCGCGACAGCCTGCTGACCCTGGCCCGCGAGGAAGGCCTCGAAGTTAGCGAGGAACGTTACAGCCTCGAGCAGTGGCGCTCGGATGCGACAAGCGGCGAGCTGGTCGAATGCTTCGCCTGCGGCACTGCCGCCGTGGTGACGCCGATCGGACGCGTGGCGGGCGAGGACTTCGAGTTCTCGATCGGCAGCGGCGGCCCGGGTCAGCTCACCGGCTCGCTGCGTTCGAAGCTCGTCGCGATCCAGCGCGGCAATGCCGATGATCGGCATGGCTGGGTGAAACGCCTCGACTAGCCATCACGGGCGTCGCCTATCAGATCGCGAGGCGCCGTTTCCATTCCGCCAAACCTCCAGGATTCCCATGCTGCAGTTCTTTCGGGTGATCGCCCTCATCGAAGGCGTGACGACGATCGCGCTCTTTCTTGTCGCGATGCCGCTCAAATACGCGTTCGATAATCCGGCGCTCGTCCCGCCGGTGGGGATGACCCACGGCGTGGCCTGGCTGGCCTATGTTGTGGCGATGGCGATCTGCCTTCCAGGCGCCGGTTTCAGCGCCTGGGAATGGTTGCGCACGTTCGTCGCCGCGCTGTTCCCGTTCGGGACCTTCGTCAACGACAACCTCGTGAAACGGAAGGCAGCGGCGCTCGGTCGCGAGGCGCTTTCCTAGGCCGTCAGGGCCTCACGCTCGGCGACAAGCGCCGGCTTTTCGCTGAGGAACAGGCGGATGTGGTCGAGCACCGCAGGCTGAAGTAGCCGGTCGAAACGCACGCCGTGCACGTCCCCGACACGCCACCGCACTTTCGCATCCACTACGCCCGCGCGTCCGAACGAAAGGCTCACCAGGGTTCTCATTCGGAGACGCCGGTCCGGCGAGACGAAGCGGCAACCAGCCGCCGAGAGATTGGTTACGCTCACCGGCTGATGGCTGTCGGAACCGTCGCGAACGCTGGCTTCGACCGCAATATTGTATCGTGGCTCTCGCTGAACTTCGCTCGCCATTTCCCATCCCAAAACCACGTAACGATCCCTAGCCAATGGCGGAAATTCGTTAATCTTGCGTGATGGGCGCGCTACACGACCGAACGGCGCCGCTCTTTTCGCAGTACCAAGCAGCCAGAACATCAAAGGCCAGCTTGCGCTCTCCCACTTCGTTCACCAGGCCCTTCCGGTTCCAACCGTCCTGAATTCCGCCCAACTGCCGCCGCGGCGAGCGGAAATCCTTGAGGATCCACGGCGACATGCCGGCCAGCGTGGGAATTCGCCCCGCCATGGCCAGGGTGTGCCGGTAGTAGTCCGCCTGGTATTCCTCAGAGAACTTGCGCGGCGCAGAGCCCGGCTCGCGCTGGCCCAACTTCGCATCAGCGCCAAACTCGGACAGGATGAGCGGTCGGTCGGCCGGCAGCCGCCATTCGAAACGCGCGAGGTCCTCGGGCCGATCAGGTCCGTACCAGCCGTTATAGGTATTGATGGCGAGGACATCGACTTCGCTCGCCAGCGGGTCGGCCAGCTCGAGAACGGGATGGCCTTCGCCCTCGTCGCGCTCGGTCAGCAGCGCGGCGGTGACGAGCCGATGCGGGTCGAGCGCGCGGACATCTGCGACAAGGCGCGCGATGAAAGCGTTGCGCGCGTCGGTCACCGGGGTTTCGTTGCCAACGCTCCAAAGCGCCACCGCCGCGCGATTGCGATCGCGCAGGATATTCTCCGCCAGCATGCGCCGCGCGGTCGCGAGCGTTTCCGGCTCACCCCAGGCGATCCGCCAGTAGACCGGCACCTCGCTCCAGACGATCAGGCCGATCTCGTCGGCTGCGCGGACCATCGTCTCATCGTGCGGATAGTGCGCAAGCCGGACGAAATTGCCGTGCAGGCCGCCTTTCACCTGCGAGAGCAAGGCGCGCGCGGCTTTGGGCGTCATTCGCCGGGTCGGACTGGCTCCGAGCTCCTCCTCGTGCAGGCTGATTCCACGCAGAAACAGGGGCGCGCCGTTGAGCAGGATTCGCGCGCCGTCGACGGCGAGGGTGCGGAAGCCGACGCGGTCGCGCCAGGTGTCCTCGCCCGTGCGGACCGCCACGTCATAAAGTTGGGGCGTCGTGGGCGACCAACGGCGCAAATCCAGTGGGGCTGGCAAGACAAGGCGTGCGCGGCCTTCGGCATCGGTCGTTGTGTGATGGCGGATGCCCAGGTCCGCGATCGTTAGCTCGACCGTGGCGCCTCCGGCTTGCGGTCCATCGAGGGTCACATCGATGGCGATCCTCCCGTCGTCGGTCAACCGCACCCAGGCGTCATCGACGAAAGTCTTCGGAACCTCGATCAGCCTCACCGAGCGGGTGATGCCGCCATAAGTTTCCCAGTCGGTGACGGGCGGTGGCACGGTGCGGTCGCTGTGCGCCGAATCGACCCCGACGACCAACCGGTTGCCGGTTTCCCGCAATAGACCGGTCACCTCGAAAGCGAACGGAGTGAAGCCGCCCTCGTGGTGCCCGAGGCTTTCGCCGTTGAGCCAGGCTTCCGCCGCGTAGTTCGCCGCGCCGAAACGCACGAAATAGCGACGCCCGACACGTGGGGCAGCGTCAAAGCGGCGCTGGTACCAGACGAGTCCCTGATAATGCCGCATCTCCGGTGCATGGGTCAGCCAGCTCGCGGGCAGCGTGGCCTGGGGAGCGGTGTCCATGTCGTATTCGAACAAGGCGAGCGGATCGGCGTTGCGCGCTTCCTCCACATCGATGTCCTCCCAGCGTCGGTGACCTCGCCCCGCCGGCTCGCCGTGAAACCCGGCGACCCCGTCCCGATAGGGGTCGATCGACCAAGTCCAGGCGCCGTCGAGCGAGGTCGCAGCCCGCAAGTCGGCGGCAGCTAGCAACGGCCCTACGGGCAGCTCCTGCGCGGAAGCGGACGCGCCAGGCGACGCCAGCACGACGAGCGCCAGCGTGGCGACGCCCAGAACCCAGTTTCGCGCAGACTCGATCATCGCACCCCCTGGTCGACGCGGCATCATGGGCCCAATCTTCGGCTTACGGAAAGCGGTTTGTGAACCGGCATTCTCGGCGCGCTTTGCCTGACTCGCCCAATCGGCTAGCCGTAGCGCATGGATTTCAACGATCTCCTGCAGCGCTACTTCGGAACCGTCGACTTGTCGGCTGCGTCTCCCGCGGTTCAGGAGGCGGGCCTTGACAAGTTGCGCGTGGATTTCGGGTTGGAGACCGACCCCGCACGACGGTTCGCCCTGTGGGCCGTGCTTTACATGTTGGGTCAGGCGCCCGACCTCGACGTAGCCTTCAGGGACGAGGCCGATCGGGATGCAGCGCGCAACCTGATGGATCTGCTTGCGGCATCCGGCGAAGAATAGTGATTTTCCTCAGCTGTCAATCAGCGGCCCGAAGACGGGCAAGGGCCGCTTTGCCTACGTCGTTCAGGAACGGACCGAGTTCCTCCCAAGGCACGGTGAAGGTGGCCCTGCACGGTCCGTAGGCATGCGGCACCACTGGCACGGCAAGCAGGCCGGCGCTGCTCAGGCCGAAACGCCATGACCAGGTATTCAACGCCTCCCGGCATTCCTCGAGGAACAGCTCCCGCTCGGCAGGGCCGTCGCCAGGCTCCCCATCGGAGGGGCCCATCTCGATGATGACCTCGACCAGCGGAGGAAGGATGGTGAAGTATCCTTCATCGCCTTCGGAAGGCTGGTACTCTGCCCCGGCCTCGTTGAACCAGCCCGCGAGGTCGACCTCCTTGCCGGTACGCCTATCGAAAGTACGGTAGTAGAAGCCATGGCTCGGATGCGCGCCGCCGCAATAGATGTCGTAACTTTCGATTGTGGTGAGCCACGCGTCTGACACGAAGACCGGCTTTGACGTCGTGCTGTAATTTCCGTCGACGCCGTGGACGGCAATGTTGTCTCCCATGCACTGCAGATAGGTGGCCTGATAGCTCCCGGTTGGCAGGCCTTTCGCCAGCTCGGCGAGAATCTCCCCATCGCCGGACTGCTCGGGCGCGAAGGTGAAGCTTTCGAGCCTGATCTCCTCGGCAAAATGTTTGGGCGGATGGTAGCTTTGCGCCGTGTAGCGCCAGCCGTCGAGCTCGGCAGGCTCCGACACGACCTCGCCGCCTGCGATACGCGGATTCAGGAAGGCATCCGAACTGCACGGGCCGCTGTATTCGCCCGCGGTCCATGCCACCGGCGTAAGGTCGAATGGCAGGTTCCGGCGGCCCTGGCGCCAGGTGCCGCGCAACCGATCGCCGGTCTGCTCGGCGAACTCCCACAAGGCCGAGGGCTGGTCGTCCGCAGATTTCTCAATCCACCCACCTTCGCCATCTTCCTCCGTGATCGCGATCGTCTCGAGCTGTGAGCGGTAATAATAGGCGCCGCTCGCTGGACCGCCTTCGGCGTCGATGCACAGCCGCACCGGGTAGGTGCCGATGCGGCCATCCCAAACACCTGCCCAGTCGGGCTTGTGCTGTGCTGCTGCCGGAGCGGCGAGAAATAGCGCCAATATCGCAGGGGCGACGCGCATCAGCCGGCGAGCTTGTCGATCGCGCGCGCCATCTTCGTGTCCCGCTCCGAAAGCCCGCCGGCGTCGTGCGTCGTCAACGTGATCGCCACCCGGTTGTAGACGTTCGACCACTCCGGGTGATGATCGTGCTTCTCGGCCAAGAGGGCCACGCGGTTCATGAAGGCCCAGGCCTCGCTGAAGGTTTTGAACCGGAATTCGCGCTCTATGGCGAGACCGTCGCCGCGCAAGGTCCATTCAGAGAGAGTACCAAGCGCCTCGTCGCGCTCGGCATTGGTGAGCTGCGGCACGGCCATGGCAATTCTCCTCCGCTTGTCGCCCCCCCACTTGTGCCCTAACCGTCGCCGCCATGGAACCCGCCCGCATCACCGCGACGGATCTCGCCTGCCGCCGCGGGGATCGGCTGCTGTTCCGAGGCCTCTCGTTTGCGCTGAACGCCGGTGAAGCGCTGCAGGTGGTTGGGCCGAACGGGACGGGAAAGTCGAGCCTCCTGCGCATCCTCGCCGGGCTGTTGCGCCCCATTGCCGGGACGGTCGCGCGAAACCGCGAGGTCGCCCTGCTCGACGAGCGGCTGCCGCTCGACAGCGACCTCCCGCTAGGGCGTGCGCTCGAGGTCTGGCGGCGCCTCGACGGCGCCGGCCCCGCTCACACCGACCTGGCGAGCCTCGGCCTCGATACGCTGACCGACGTTCCAGTGCGCTACCTCTCCACCGGACAACGCAAGCGCGCCGCGATCCTCCAATCGAACGCACGCGGAGCGGGTATCTGGCTGCTGGACGAGCCGCTTAACGGTCTCGATGTGGATGCAGCGGCGGCGTTCCAGGATCGCCTCGCGAGCTTTCTCGCCGACGGGGGTGTCGCGGTGATCGCGTCGCACCAGCCGTTCCACGTGCCGAGCCTGCAGCGGCTGCACCTGACGGATTTCGAGCCATGAGCCTATTCTCGGCGCTGCTCCGGCGCGACCTAGCGCAGATGTTCGGTGGCGCGGGGCGCGGCGCAACGCTGTTGCCTGTGCTGTTCTTCATCGCCGTGGCCATGCTCTACCCCTTCGCGGTCGGCCCGGACCCGACGCTGCTGGCGCGCACTGGGGGCGGGGTGATCTGGGTGGCCGCCCTGCTCGCCTCGGTCTTGCCGCTCGATCGGCTGCTGGGCCGCGACGTGGAGCGCGGGTTCTTCGACCAACTGGCGCTGCGTGGCGTGGCCGAGGAAGTCGTGGTCGGGGTGCGGCTGTTGGCGCACTGGCTGAGCTTCGGGCCGCCGCTGATGATCGCGACACTCCCCGCCGCGGCGCTGCTGGGGATCAATGGCGAAGCGCTGCGAACGGTCGAGCTGGGATTGCTAGCCGGCACCCCTGGGCTCGCGGCGATCGGGCTGATGATCGCGGCGCTGACCGTTGGCATGCGCAGTGGAGCCGCCCTCGCTGGATTGCTGCTGATGCCGCTGGCCGTGCCGCTGCTGGTATTCGGCGCGGGCGCTTTGGCGACCGGCGGCGACACCGGCATCGCACTTACCGCGGCGATCAGCCTGCTGCTGGTCGCGATCACGCCGTTTGCGGGAGGGGCGGCGATCCGGGCGGCGCGGGAGGGGTAGATGAGCGAAACGAAGAGAAGCGCGGTGGTCGCGTCAATTTTGATCGGGGGTGCTATTGGAGGGCTGGCGTCGCTCGATTTCAGTCGCGAGGTCGAGCCAGATCCAAACTTTAAGTGCACGTTCGTCGCAAAGCCCGATGCGGCCCCAGTCAAGCTTGGAGACATAACGGGTCCGATCGCGAGGATCGGCATCGGCGGCTATCTGGGCGATCCCTTCGAAGAGGAATTATATGACCTTGAGGGCCGCGCCACCCTTCTCGTGGATGGCCAAACGCGCTCGTACCTAGCACGAGGATCAGTTTTCATTTGGCAGCCGGGTAATGTCGACGATTTATCGATCACACTCTCTCCTGATGAAAACGCGCGACGGGATTTTACGCTCATCACGTTCGACAGGAATGGCTCGTTGAGCCAAGAAGCGAATATGGCTTTCGCCTTTGATAATCCCGACCTTAAGCTGATGCATCCGATGTCATATCGATGCTCGTTCATCGGCCCCTTGCCGCAAGCCACAGACCGAAGCGACTGATCGTCAAGCGTAAGGCGGCTTGTGCAGACCCTTCGGGCTCAGCGTGAAGATCTCGCAGCCGTCGTCGGTGATGCCGATCGAGTGTTCGAACTGCGCCGAAAGGCTCTTGTCGCGAGTGACCGCGGTCCAGCCGTCGCTGAGTACTTTGACGTGCGGCTTGCCGAGGTTGATCATCGGTTCGATGGTCATGAACATGCCGGGGCGCAACTCGGGGCCCGTCCCGGCCTTGGCGGCGTGGACCACTTCAGGCGCGTCGTGGAACAGCCGCCCGAGACCATGGCCGCAGAAATCGCGCACGACGCCGTAGCGGTACTGCTCGGCATGGGCCTGGATCGCGGCTCCGATGTCACCGAGACGGGCGCCGGGCTTCGCCTGCTCGATCCCGAGCATCAGGCATTCGTGCGTGACGTCGACCAACCGCCGTGCCTTGAGCGAGACATCGCCGACGAAATACATCCGGCTCGAGTCCCCATGCCAGCCGTCGAGAAGGGGCGTCACGTCGATATTGACGATGTCGCCTTCCTTGAGCGTCTTGGCCGAGGGAATGCCGTGGCAGACCACGTGGTTGATCGAAATGCAGCATGAGTGCGTGTAGCCGCGATAACCGAGGGTGGCAGGCACGCCCCCGCCATCGAGCGTCATCTCGCGCACGACACGGTCGATCTGCTCGGTCGAGACACCTGGTTCTACGTGCGCCGCGAGCTCGTCGAGAATTTCCGCCGCCAGCCGCCCGGCCCTGCGCATACCTTCGAACCCGTCTGGTCCGTGCAGCTTGATGGTGCCGTCGCGATAGACGGACATGTCGGCGGTGACGTGCTGGTATTCGGTCATTTCGGGGATGTAGTCGCTGGAGCGTTCAATTGCGAGCGCTGAACGCCTCGCGGAACTCAGGTTTCACCGCCGCGAGAATGGCGCTGTCGACAGGAAGGTTCACCTCGTAGGCGCCTTCGACGTACGGACCCGCGACGTAAGGTCCGGCGTAAAGCGTCAGCCGGTCGAACGTGCGCTGGTTCGAGGAGCCGACGAAGACTTCCAGCGCATCGATGCCTGGGCACTGCACAAAAGGATCGTCGGGATCGTAGCTCGGCGCCCCTTCGCGGCGCTTGGCCCGCTCGCGGTCGAGGGCTTCGCAGAACCGCGTTCCGAGCGCCTCTTCGAGCGCTTCGGGACTGCTGAAGAGGTCGATCGGGTTCATCGAGCGCTCGGTCCGCTTGTCCCAAAGCAGCGCTTCGCGGGTGTAGCTTCCGTGGGCACCGCCGGTGTAGGACGTCATGTCGGCCGAGAGACTGAGCCAATCGGGCAGCTCGGTGACGACCTTCCATTCGGCCGTGTAGCTGTGCTTGTTGTACGGGAATCCGTTATCCCGCGCTTCACGCCGCGCCTCCACTGAATCGCGCGCCAATTCGGATCGCCGCTGCTCGAGCCGGATGTCGAGGAGCGAAGCGAGCTCGACGATCCGGCCGGCTTCGGCGGGATATGAAAACTCGAACAGGAAGTCGTCGGTCTCCTCGGCCACGGAGCGCGCTCCGTTGCTCGGCGCGGTCGTGGCCGTCGCGGTTGGCGTGGGAGTCTCCGTAGGCGCTGCCGGGGGAGGTGTTTCCTGCGGCTCGCTATTGCACGCCGCAATTGCTCCAGCGAGCGCGATCAAGGAAATCCAACGCGTCATCCGGTCTGCCTTTCCAAAACGCGCGCGAACGGGCAAGCGGCAATCGATGAACGAAGAACTGATCAGGCCCGACAAGGGTCAGCCGGCGATCGCGATCCACCTCGTCAACAAAGACGGGTTGGCGGAGTTCACCAAGCGCCTGAGCGGACCGCAGCGAGCGGCGCTCGAGGGCCAGAAATTCACCGGCGCGGGCTACCAGGTCGGGATCGTCCCCGATGGCGACGGCTGGTTCGCGGTGGGCGGCGTCAAGAACCCGGCCAGCCTCTCCAGCTGGTGCATGGCCAAGCTGGCCGAACAACTTCCGGCGGGCACCTACCGCCTGGCCGATGGCGAACCCGGCCCGGCGCTGCACGGCTGGCAGACGGCGCAATACCGCTTCGGCCGCTACAAGGAGGAGAAAGAGCCGGTCGGGCCGCGCATCCTCCTGACGGCCGAGGCGAAGGCGATCGGGCCTGCGCTGGCCGAAGCGCGCGCGGTCGCCTGGGTGCGCGATCTCGTCAACACCCCTGCCGAGGACATGGGCCCGGCCGCGCTCGAAGCAGAGGCGGAGAAGCTCGCCAAGGCGCATGGGGCGACGCTTTCCGTGACACGAGGCGAAGCGCTCGAGCGCGAATACCCGATGGTCCACGCGGTGGGCCGCGCCGCTGCCCGCAGCCACGCGCCGCGCATGCTCCATATCACCTGGGGCGACGAGAGCGCACCTGTGCTGGCGATCGTCGGGAAGGGCGTGTGCTTCGATTCGGGCGGGCTCGACGTGAAGCCGGCGGCGGGCATGCTGCTGATGAAGAAGGACATGGGCGGCGCCGCGCACGCGCTGGCGCTTGCCGGGCTGGTGATGGAAGCGGGGCTGAAGGTGCGGCTGCACTGCCTCGTCCCCGCGGTCGAAAACGCGATCGCCGGCAATTCCTTCCGCCCCGGCGACGTGCTGAAGAGCCGCACGGGGCTGACGGTCGAGATCGGCAATACCGATGCCGAGGGGCGGCTCATCCTCGGCGACGCGCTGGCGCGGGCAAGCGAGGAGAAACCGGAGCTGGTGATCGATTTCGCCACGCTGACCGGGGCCGCGCGGGTGGCGATCGGACCCGACCTGCCGGCGCTGTTCACGCGGCGCGACGAGACTGCCGATGCCCTGCTCGCGGCGGGCAAGGCGCACGACGATCCGTGCTGGCGCCTGCCGCTGCACGAGGCCTACGGCGAATGGCTCAAGTCCGACATCGCCGACACCAACAACGCCCACGCCAATGCTTTCGCGGGGGCGAGCGTGGCGGCGCTGTTCCTCGACAAGTTCGTCGGCGAGGGGCTGGACTGGGCGCATTTCGACACCTTCGCATGGCGGCCGGCGGCGAAGCCCGGGCGGCCTAAGGGCGGCGAAGCGCTCGGTCTGCGGGCCGCGTGGCACATGCTGCGCGAACGGTTCGGCTGAGCGGTGCTTGCTCCCCCGCCCCTCCCCGTCTAACGGCGCGCAATGCATGACATGGGCGACATCGAAGGCGAGCTCGACGCGCTGAGGCCCGGCGTGACGTTCGCGCTGGCTGGCCCGCAACCGAAGGCCGACCCTTCGCGCACGCCGCTGCGGGGGGACCTGGCGCACATCGCGCTGGCCGGAAAGTTCTTCGTGCCGCACTACGCGGTGCCGCAGCCGCGCATCGTGATGCCCGGCGGAGCGCCGCTGCTGACAGGCACCGGCGAGGGGGCGCAGGAGCTCTGCACGCTGATGGAAGGCGATAGTTTTGAGGTACTTGACGTCACCGGCGGGTGGGCGTGGGGGTGCCTTTCGATCGACGGGCCGGTGGGTTATGTGCGGCTCGACCGGCTGGAGGCGCTGCGCTGATGGCACACTCGGTTTTCATCGACGGCGCCGCCGGCACGACCGGCCTGGAGATCGCGGAGCGGCTCGAAGGCCGCCCCGAGTTCGAGATCCTGCACGTCAATGAAGCGCTTCGTAAGGACCTGAACACCCGCCGAACGGCCTTGAACGAGGCAGACTTCGCGATCCTGTGCCTGCCCGACGAGGCGGCGCGCGAAGCCGTCGCGCTGATCGACCCGCAAAGCGCCACCCGCGTGATCGACGCCTCGACCGCGCACCGGGTCGCGCCCGGCTGGGTCTACGGCTTTCCCGAAGTGGTCGGCCACACCGCCGTCGCCGAGGCGCGGCGCGTCTCGAACCCGGGCTGCTACTCGACCGGCTTCATCGCGCTGGTCGCGCCGCTGGTCCGCGCCGGGCTGCTGCCGGCCGACTGGCCCTACGTGTGCCACGCCGTCTCGGGCTATTCGGGCGGCGGCAAGGCGCTGATCGCGCGCTTCGAGGACGACACCGACATCGCCTGGCGCGGCTACGCGCTGAACCTCGGCCACAAGCACGTGCCCGAGATGCAGCAGCGCTGCGGGCTGGCCGTGCCGCCGCTGTTCTCGCCGGCGGTGATCCCCGCGCACCGCGGGATGGTGGTCGAAGTGCCGCTGCCGCTTGCGGCGATGAGCGGCGCCGGCACGCCCGAGGCGATGCGCGACTGGCTCGCCGCGTTTTACGGCGCGAGCCAGGTCGTGCGGATGGGCCGGGACCCGGACGGCGAACTGCTGCTCCGCCGCTCGGCCGAGCCGAGCGACGCGCTCGAGCTGCACGTCTTCGGCTCCGCCGACGGCAGCCAGGCGCGGCTCGTGGCGGTGCTCGACAACCTCGGCAAGGGCGCGAGCGGCGCGGCGGTGCAGTCGCTCAACCTGATGGCGGGCATCGAGGAAACGGCCGGCCTGCGGCTGTGACTGCCCGATAATTGGGCAGCGCCTGCCTAATTTTCAGTCCCGCGTAACCGCTGGCCGGGCCAGGGCGCTTCGCCGTGTGCGTCCCCCGCCCTCCCGCGCCCGCGCAAATCGGCCTTTTCGGGGGCTGTGCGATTGTCTACCTCGGGCGGCAGCGCCTTGGCACGATTCTTGGAAGAACGTTGCCGGGGGATGGTGAGAGCCGTCCGGCACTCGTGCGCCCGGACAAACCCCAGGGGGTCAAGTGAAGAAGATCGAAGCCATCATCAAGCCGTTCAAGCTCGACGAAGTGAAGGAAGCGCTCCACGAGGTCGGGGTCTCGGGCATCACCGTGACCGAGGCCAAGGGCTTCGGCCGCCAGAAGGGGCACACCGAGCTCTATCGCGGCGCCGAATACGTCGTCGATTTCCTGCCCAAGGTGAAGCTCGAGGTCGTGGTGGCCGACGCGCAAGCCGAGGCGGTGGTCGAAGCGATCGCCGCGGCGGCGCAGACCGGGCGCATCGGCGACGGCAAGATCTTCGTCTCGACGATCGATTCCGCGCTCCGCATTCGCACCGGCGAAAAGGACGAGGACGCGATCTAGGCACACCCGCTCACCCACCTCGGCCCCTCCCGCAGGCGGGAGGGGAGAATCGAACGAAATCCCACCCGGACGGGAGGGACCAACAAGGAAGACGAAATGGCCAGTGCATCGGATATCGTGAAGCGGATCAAGGACGAGGAGATCGAGTGGGTCGACCTTCGCTTCACCGATCCCAAGGGCAAGTGGCAGCACCTGACGATGGTCGCCTCGGTCCTCGACGAGGACACGCTCGAGGAAGGGCTGATGTTCGACGGCTCCTCGATCGCCGGTTGGAAGACGATCAACGAATCGGACATGATCCTGAAGCCCGACCTCGAGGAGGTCTGGATCGACCCGTTCAGCGCCACCCCGATGATGATCGTGGTCTGCGACATCGTCGAGCCTTCGACGGGTGAGCTCTACTCGCGCGACCCGCGCTCGACCGCCAAGCGCTCCGAGGCCTACCTCAAGTCGACCGGCATCGGCGACACCGTGTACGTCGGCCCCGAAGCCGAGTTCTTCATGTTCGACGACGTGCGCTTCGAGGACGGCTATGCCGGGTCGGGCTTCCAGATCGACGACATCGAGCTGCCGACCAACACCGGCGCCGAGCTGG